>CAZFGP010000055.1:0-23924 GCA_964518685.1 uncultured Terrimonas sp. | reverse complement strand
GATATTCAACGAATTAAGGATATCCGGCAAGCCGTCGGTAATGAGCTTCCCATACGTATTGATGCCAACCAGGGATGGAGTTATGAAGAAGCGCTGGAGGTTTTGACAGCGCTAAAAAACGATAATATAGAATTTTGTGAACAGCCGATGCGACGATACAACGATCATTTGCTGCCCGAACTGAGCCTCCGCTCTCCCGTTCCAATCATGGCTGATGAAAGCGTGTTTGATCACCATGATGCGCTAAGGCTGATAAGAAGTAAAAGTTGCCGGTACGTCAATATAAAGTTTGCGAAAAGCGGCGGTATCCGGGAAGCCTTAAGAATCAATGAAATCTGCCAGACAAATCAAATTCCCTGTATGATAGGTGGCATGCTCGAAAGCCGAATCGCATTGACCGCCTTTGCGCATTTTGCAGCAGCAACGCCCAATATCAAATTTTACGATATGGATACCTGTATGTTGGGTCACCTCGCAGATCCGGTTAAAGGCGGCATTAGTTTCCACAGTTTTATTGCCGAACTTCCCGATGAAAACGGTATTGGGGCGGATGCAGATGAAGACTTCTTGCGTCGGTGCGAATATGTCAGCGTTTAATTATCACTTCAGTCTTGTTCCCTGTTAACAAAACGAAGATCACAGCGGGAGTGCAGTGCCGAAAGGTGATGCCATTTGAGACCTTTGCGTATTTTTAAAGACAATATTGCCGGAGGGTTATCATTTGTTAAAATATTGCTGTACCTTATTATATGAAGCACATATCACTCCTCCATTTCTTCCACGCTCAAATCGGGATGGAACGAAAAATCCGGATACACTCACCCAAAAAACTTACACTAAATAAATAATTATTGTAAATTGGTGTCTCTGGGACAACAGATTTCTTATGAAGAAGATATTTATCCTTTTACTTTTAGCCGCCGGGTCTTTTACCGGGTTTAGTCAATCTGAAGTCCGCCATACGATCAGTATCCGGGGCGTAAGCCTGCAACAACTGA
This sequence comes from uncultured Terrimonas sp., assembly GCA_964518685.1. GTDB lineage: Bacteria > Bacteroidota > Bacteroidia > Chitinophagales > Chitinophagaceae > Agriterribacter. The sequence continues at coordinate 22,926 of CAZFGP010000055.1, read as the reverse complement.
TTCGAGTTTTTTTGGACGCCGGCTTCACAATCGAAAAAAGCGAGGGCTCACTGAGCACTATCGTCACCTATCCAAAAACCGCTCCCTACCTTAATGTGACAACACAAATCAAAGGGAAGATAAAAGACGATAATATATTATTAACCGGCAATTATATTGAAACCGGCAAAGCTTCCAACTCCACTCCTATTACCGATTCAGGTATGCCAGGAAGCCCCTGCAGAGAATCCTGGAACATTATGTACACCCTGGCTCAATCCTTTAACAAACCTGTGGAGATACTGTAGCCCGGGGATCGGAGCGAATACAGGTTTCAGGCGCAGGGGGTTCATGCCCTAACTAAAACCTCCCTGACTTCCTCAATATCCCTTAACCATAAACACGCAGTTTTCGATTTTCTTCACCTGCTGTGCTCTGTCCATATTTCTTAAAGCGGAATTAGAGGGAAGTTTCAGGTGTAAATCATGGTCGTCCTTTTTCAATTCCTCCACCGCTTTGAAAATGCTTTTCGATTTGATGGCAAAAACCACCCCATCAGCGCTGGCTTCCCGCGTGCTTAAAATCCCTATCACTTCTCCATCCTTATTAATGACCGGGCCGCCACTATTTCCCGGGTTTGCCGAAATAGAAATCTGACAGGTAAGGGTGTCTCCGTTGTAGCCTGTTCTTGCACTCAGATACCCTTCACCGTATACAATTTCGTCTCTTGGGTACCCCAGTGTAAATATCGGTTCAGCAAGATCGGCTATCGTTTTGTTGTTAATAAAATAAGGCAGATTGCTTAGAGGTTTATACAGGCTGTCGCTGATCTTCAAAATAGCGATGTCCAGGCTATCGTCCGAAAAAAGAATTTCAGCATTCAGTTCCACCCCTAATTTGCTTTGTACAGTTACTTTAGCTGCTTTATTTACTACATGAGCGTTGGTTACCAGGTATCCTTTGGCATCAATCAGGAATCCGGTTCCCCCGAATTTCGCCGGTACGCCGGGGATCTCAATCCTATTTTTCACGTCAGACAGTTCCCGCCGGGTATGATTTTGATCTCTTTCCAGAAGATCAATCTTCCGTCCCAGATATTCTATTTTTGCTTTATCCGTTTTCGGCGTTAAAGAACTGATCATACCGCTGATAATCAGAGCCGTGATGCCTGCTATAGAGGCGGCTACTGCAATGGTTTTGCGATAGCGATTCCACAAAAAGATTATTTTTGACTTCCCTGATTCTATTCCTATCTTTTTTTCTGACACTAATTTTACATGGGTTTCCTCCAGAACAGAACGAAATTGTTTGTCCTGTCCATATCTTTCTATCTGATTCATGAAGAACCGGTGTTCCACTACCTCCTGATCTATCTCTGGCCGTGTTTTCCTCAGTTCCTCAAACAAAATCTTTTCTTCATTGGATAATTCCCCGTGGAGATATCGTTCCACCATTTCTGCTAAACGGACATCATTCATTTCCCTTCAGTTTTATATTGTGCAAAGAATAGTTTTCTTAATCGGATTAAACATTTGTACTTCTGATTTTTAGCATTATCTGCATTGGTATAACCAAAACGAGATGCAATGTCCTGCATACTTTGTTTTTGCAGATAATAGGCTTCCAGTAAACTTCTGCAGGGTTCGCCAAGTTCAGAAAGCGCATGTTCCATCATCCCGAATTCCTTATCCCTTTTTTCATGTACTTCCAAATCTTCTTCAGTATACACCAGGTTGTCAAATTCCTCAAACTGCATATCATAACGGCTGCTCATTTGCAAACGTTTCAACCACAGCCTTCTGCTTACGGCGTACAAATAGGTTGCAATCTGGCAGTTGAGTTCGAAATTCCCAGTTTTCACTTTTTCATAAAACACAATCATTGCTTCCTGAAAAACGTCTTTTGCGTCTTCCTCCGTCCCATTATTTCTGATAATCAGGTTCTGAATAAGACTAAAATTATCCTTATAAATACACGCTATTGCATTCTTATCATTTAATGATACTCCCCTGATTAGTTCTTGTTCCTTAAGGTTATTCTCCACTCAGTCAATATTAATACTTTAACAACTTAAATAGTAACCCAAAACCAGTTAAAAAATAATTTTTAAGAAAGAAGGTTACCTTCTTTTACCTTTTGTATTAAAGATAGATTTCTTTACAAAACTATTCAACTATTCAAAACAATCAGAATGAAAAAGTTATTGGTGATTTTAGCTATAGGCGCTTTTGCTGCCTGCAATAGTGCAAGTGAATCTGCCGAACCTGCAGTAGACAGTTTGAAAACTGCTGCGGAAGCAACGGTAGACAGCCTTAAAGCTGACGCAGGAGCCGCTGTTGATTCTTTACAGAATGCTGCTGGAGCTGCTGTTGATTCTTTAAAGAATGCTGCAGGAACTGCCGTTGACGCTGCAAAAGAAGCAGTAAAGCAATAAGCTACTGGAAATTTTTTTATGGCAAGCAATCGTTGAGGCCACTTCTTTTTAGAAGTGGCATTTTTTTAAAAAAAATGGTCAAAAATTATTTCATTTCAGTTTATGTATTATCTTTGCTCCGCAATGAACACTACAAAAGCATTCGGTTTCTTTTATTTTTATTTCTACTTTACCGGTAGACCGGGATTGCTTTTGTTGAAAATTAAATAAGATTAAAATCATTCAACATAAAGAATCCCGGTTTAATACCGGGATTTTTTTATAACTATTTTAACGAGCACTATATAATTATAATATGAACGACAGCAATGATATCCGCCAGGAAAAAGAAGCAGAAATCGCTATTGCACCACCTGAAGAGAAAGAGATTGTACAGCAGGAAAAGCAGGTCGTTGTAGCTATCCAGGGATATGAAGGCAGTTTTCATCAGGCAGCCGCAAATTACTTTTTTGGCAAAAATACAGATGTAATCTGCTGTGCTACTTTTGCAGATGTGGTAAAGGTGGCCTCGAGTAAAAAGCAGAGTGACGGCGCAGTTATGGCTATTGAGAATTCAATTGCCGGCAGTATATTACCCAATTACAACCTGCTTCAGAAAAGCAAACTAAAAATCGTTGGGGAAATATACCTGGAAGTCAGGCAGAACCTGCTGGTGAACCCCGGAGTTAACCTGGCAGATATTAAAGAAGTTCACTCCCACCCAATGGCGCTACAACAATGTTTGGAATTTCTTGACCAACATAATTGGAAATTAGTAGAATCTGAAGATACGGCATTAAGCGCCAAAATTGTCCACCAGCATAAAAGCAAACACATTGCCGCTATTGCCAGTTCTTTGGCAGCCGAACTTTACCATCTGGAAATATTAGCGCCCAATATACATACCCTGGCGCATAACTATACCCGATTTCTGATTTTGCAGCATGAAGACCTGGCCGAAGTAGTGGAAAACGCAAATAAGGCTTCTGTAATGTTTCATACCGATCATTCACAAGGTAGTTTGGCTAAAGTGCTGACAACAATAGCCGAAGGGCAAATTAATTTAAGCAAACTTCAAAGTTCCCCTATTCCGGGTTCTGATTTTAAGTATTCTTTTCATGCAGATATGGAGTTCGATTCCCTGCATCAGTTTTACCAGGTAATTAAAAAAATGAAAGGGCTTACGGAAGATCTGAAGATTTTTGGCGTATACCAAAAAGGAGAACACCATTAATTTTGGTTTTCTACACTCAATAATAACACAATATGATTTTTACCGCAAAACGGTTGGAAGGAATTGGAGAATATTATTTTTCCAAAAAGTTGAGAGAAATAGACGAGTTAAACAGGCAGGGTAAACAGATTATCAGTCTGGGAGTAGGCAGTCCGGATATGCCACCCCATCCGGAAGTAATTAAGACCCTGCAGGAAGAGAGTGCAAGACCCGATGTTCATGGTTACCAGAGCTATAAAGGTGCGGCAGTTTTGCGAAAGGCCATGGCTGCCTGGTATAAAACCTGGTATAATGTTGACCTGGATGCAGATTTAGAGGTATTACCCCTGATGGGGAGTAAAGAAGGTATAATGCATATTTGTATGTCTTATATCAATGAAGGGGATGAGGTATATGTGCCTAATCCGGGATATCCCACCTACAACAGCGCCGCCCGGCTTGCAGGAGGCAGGATCGTTGAATATCGCCTGGAGGAAGTAAATTACTGGCTGCCTGATCTGGAAAAACTCGAAAGCCAAATAACGGCTTCTGGCAAAAAACAAGACTTCAGGTTGCTTTTTGCCAATTATCCGCATATGCCAACCGGACAATTACCAACCTTTTCTTTTTTTGAATCTTTAGTAGCTTTTGCAAAGAAGAACAAGGTTTTGATCGTTCATGACAATCCTTACAGTTTCATTCTGAATGATAATCCCATGAGCCTCCTGAGTGTAAAAGGTGCAAAGGATGTGGTTGTGGAACTGAATTCATTGAGTAAGTCGCAAAATATGGCTGGATGGCGGGTAGGGATGCTCTGTGGTGCGAAAGAAAGAATTGACGAAGTGCTTCGCTTCAAGAGTAATATGGATAGTGGAATGTTTTTACCAGTTCAATTAGCCGCAGCCCAATCGTTAACGCTGGGGAAAGACTGGTACAACAGCTTAAATACCATGTACAGTGCACGCAGGAACAAAGCACAATTGCTGCTAAACTTACTGGGTTGCTCTTTTTCTTCTCAGCAGGTGGGAATGTTTATATGGGCTAAAGTTCCTAAGACGTATAAAGATGGATACGCCCTAAGTGATGAAGTGCTTTATAATGCGGGAGTTTTTATAACTCCGGGAGGGATATTTGGAAGTGCTGGCAATGATTTTGTAAGGGTAAGTCTTTGTTGCAAGGAACAGAAAATTGAAGAAAGTATTGAAAGAATAAAAATTCTAAAAAATAGAAAAAGCGAATAGATGTTTGATACTATTACCATAGTAGGCGTTGGTTTGATAGGAGGTTCACTTGGTTTGAGTTTAAAAGAGAAAGGGCTGGTAAAACAGGTTATCGGCGTCAGCCGAACGGAACAGAGTCTGCAAAAAGCGCTGGAACTGGGTATTATTGATAAGGCGCTCCCACTGGAAGAAGCTGTACCACAAAGCGATCTGATTTATGTTGCCATTCCTGTGGACGTTACCATTCCAGTAATGCAAAAAATTATGGGGTTGATCACCGAACATCAAATCGTTGTGGATGCAGGTTCAACCAAACAGGCGCTTTGCGATGCCTTGTGTAATCATCCGTTAAGAAGACGGTTTGTGGCAACACACCCTATGTGGGGTACAGAATACAGTGGTCCTGAAGCGGCTGTTAAAGATGCCTTTACCGGCAGAACCTGCGTAATTTGTGAGAGAGAAAAAAGTGATCCTGAGGCGGTGGCTGCCGTAAAAAAACTGTATGAATTATTGGGGATGAATGTTACCTATATGGATGCAGAATCGCATGATATGCATGCCGCTTATGTAAGTCATATTTCACATATAACTTCGTTTGCTTTGGCTAATACGGTGCTTGAAAAAGAAAAAGAAGACGATGCTATTTTCGACCTGGCAGGCGGTGGTTTTGAAAGTACGGTACGACTGGCAAAAAGCAATCCCGACATGTGGCTTCCGATATTTATACAAAATCGGGAACACGTATTGGATGTTCTTAATGAACATATTAGTCAATTGAGGAAGTTCAAGAGTTTTCTTGAAAAGGAGAAATACGATTACCTGAGAGAATTAATGGAAAACGCCAATAAAATAAACCGGATTATTAAATAAGCTGAACTATTTGAATTACATTAAATAATAAAGCAAATCCGTAAAATGGTATTTATCTTTGCGAAAATTTTTCTTATTTTATGATGACATTTGAAGCGTTGGGTTTAGAAGAAAGTTTGATCCAGGCGATTGAGGTTTTAGGATTTAAGGAGCCAACTCCCATTCAGGAGAAGGCAATTCCTGTTTTGCTGAACGGAACCAAAGATCTGGTAGGATTAGCACAGACAGGAACAGGAAAAACGGCTGCATTTGGGTTGCCGCTATTGCAATTGGCTGACGTTAATAAAAAATATCCGCAAGCTCTGATTATTTGCCCAACCAGGGAATTGTGTATACAAATTGTTAATGATATTGAAGTCTACAAGAAGTTTTTACCCGGAATGAAGGTGGCGGCAGTATATGGAGGCGCATCCATAAGTATGCAGATCCGGGAATTGAAAAAAGGCGTTCAGATAGTGGTAGCCACTCCGGGAAGATTGATAGATTTAATTGAGCGAAAGACCATTCAGCTGGAGCAGATTCAATATGTGGTATTGGATGAGGCTGATGAAATGCTCAATATGGGTTTTCAGGACGATATCGAATTTATTTTGCAAAATACACCCAATCGGGAGAGTACCTGGTTATTCAGCGCTACCATGCCGCCTGAAATCAGGAGGGTGAGTAAAAAATACATGAAGGCGCCGGTTGAAATTACTGTAGGGAAAGTAAATACTGCTAATAAAAATATTGATCATCAATACTATGTTGTAAGAGCACAACATCGCTATGAAGCCCTGAAACGCCTGATTGATTTTAATCCGGGAATTTATGGTATTATTTTTACCAGGACTAAGGCTGACGCGCAATCTATAGCAGAAAAGCTGACTAAAGAAGGATATGATATTGATGCGCTGCATGGTGATCTCACTCAACAGCAACGTGATAAGGTAATGGGAAATTTCAGGGATAAAACCCTGCAACTGTTAATAGCAACGGATGTGGCTGCGCGGGGAATAGACGTTCAGGGTATTACTCACGTAATTAATTACGAATTACCCGATGATGTGGAAGTATATACACATCGCAGCGGGCGCACTGGAAGAGCCGGCAATACCGGAATATGTATGTCAATAATTCATAGTCGTGAGTTGGGTAAAATCAGGCAGATAGAACGCATGGTACAGGTACCCTTTCATAAGTTGGAAATACCGGTTGGAAAGGATGTATGCAGAAAGCAATTTTATCATTTTATAGACAACCTGATGCAATTGGATATAGAGGATGAAAGTTTTGAACCTTACCTTCCTATGCTGGAAGAAAAGTTCGCCGGTGTGAGTAAAGAAGAAGTATTAAAAAGATTAGCAGCACAGGAATTTAAAAGGTTTCTGAAATATTATGAAAATGCGGAAGATCTTAATGTAAAAGACAGGATACCGGAAGGCAGAGATAGAAATGGACGCACTTTAATAAAAAACAGGGAGATTGGTTTGCGCCGGGATACCAAAGGGCGTGTATTTGGAGGCAACGGCAATTACACCAGATTATTTGTAAATCTGGGTACCAAAGACGGATTTTATAAGGCCAGTTTTTTGCAGTTTATTTTAGATATGAGTGATTTAAGAAAGGATTCTTTAGGAAAAATTGACCTTAAAGAAATGAACAGTTGGATTGAAGTAGATAAAAAATCAGCTTCTCAAATGATCCGTTCTATAGACGGGAAAAAATACAGAGGAAGGAGTATTCGTATGAATGAAGCAGATCATAACAAAAGATAGAAATCAATAACATTTTAAAGACATCATAAATAAACCATTAAAATCTTTTTTATATGCAAGCGATTGAAACCAATACAAAGGAAGCCGTACTGGAGAAACTGAATAAAAAACCTTTGATTATATCGGGGCCCTGTAGTGCAGAAACCGAGGAGCAGGTGCTGGAAACGGCACAGCACCTGGCTGACACAGGCAAAGTGGATATGCTTAGAGCGGGTATCTGGAAGCCCCGCACCCGACCAGGCAGTTTTGAAGGTATCGGCGCCAAAGGTTTACCATGGTTACTCCAGGCAAAGAAAATCACAGGATTACCTACCATGGTTGAGGTGGCCACAGGCAAACAGGTGCAGGATGCACTGACTTTCGATGTAGATGTGTTATGGATAGGAGCAAGAACAACCGTAAATCCATTCAGTGTTCAGGAAGTTGCTGATGCCTTGCAGGGGGTTGATATTCCTGTATTCATAAAGAATCCTATTAATGCAGACCTGGAACTCTGGACCGGGGCTGTAGAACGGATAGCCCACGCCGGTATTAAAACCATAGGACTTATTCATCGTGGCTTTAGTTCTTACGGACATACAGAGTACAGAAATGCACCCATGTGGCATCTGGCAATTGAAATGAAAAGGCGTAATCCTACGCTTAAAATGATCAATGATCCTTCCCATATTTGCGGACGAAGAGATATTCTTCTCGAAATAGCTCAAAAAGCTATAGACCTTGATTTTGACGGACTGATGATAGAAAGTCATATCAATCCGGACAAAGCATGGAGTGATGCCAAACAGCAGGTTACACCCGAAAAACTTGCAGAAATGCTGAACGCTATTGTATGGAGAAAAGAAGATGCAGGATCAAAGGAATTCCATGCCGCATTGGAAAATCTCCGTCAGCAGATTAACCATCTTGATGATGAATTGATGCAGATTCTCAGCCAGAGAATGAGTCTCGCCGAAAAGATCGGTCAATACAAAAAGGATAATGATATTACCATTCTGCAAACCTCGAGATGGAATGAAATTCTTGAAAGAGCTTTAAGAAACGGCGAGAAAATCGGACTGAGTAATGAATTTATCAATAAATATTTTGATGCCGTGCATATGGAGTCTATCAATCATCAGAATAAGATTATGAATTCCTGATTATCCGGTACAATATTATGCAAGGCAGTGCAGATAACTTTATTTTTATTCATGCTCTTTGGTGTACTGCCGGCAAACAACCTTTACTTTCCCCGGTAGTAAGGAAAGTGTTATTTCCGGCGCTGAAAAAAAATGCTGCGGAAAATGGGATTCAGGTATTGTCTGTGAATGGTGGCGATGAACATATTCATTGTCTTTTTAAATTAATGCCTGTACAATCTGTTTCAAAGGTGATAAAACAACTTAAAGAGGAATCACTCAACTGGTTAAACGATAATAAATTGTCAGTCAACCTCTTTGAATGGGAAAATGACTATTCAGCATGGTCAGTAAGCCCGGCTACCCTGGATAAAGCTATAGATTATATACATAACCAGGAAGAATACCATCGTCATAAATCGTTTGAGGAAGAATTACTGGCTTTTCATAAAATGACAATTCTTAAAAACTAATCTGAAAATAGGATTCAGAAAAACAATAATTATATTAGGAATGGACGCTGTAACCTACAAATTCAGTACTGCTTCAACCCGATTTTATTTTGATACGCCATTTTCTCATCTGAAGAAAATTGTGAATCCTGCAGCAGCAGTAATCGTTACTGATGAAAACGTTTTTAGTTTAAATGAGAAAAAATTCAAAGGCTGGAATACTATTGTATTAAAACCGGGTGAGGGTTATAAAGTTCAGGCAACTGTTGACATGCTGATAGCGCAGTTAATTACCTTACAGGCGGATCGTAAAACCACGCTTATTGGAGTTGGTGGAGGCGTAATTACTGATATTACAGGTTATGCAGCCTCAGTGTATATGAGGGGTATCGCTTTTGGCTTTATACCTACTTCCGTATTGGGCATGGTAGATGCCAGCATTGGTGGGAAAAATGGTATTGACATTGGGATTTACAAAAATTTGGTGGGCACTATCAAACAGCCGTCTTTCCTTTTACATGATTACAGTTTTTTAAACACCCTGCCTCAAAAAGAATGGGAAAATGGTTTTGCCGAAATCATAAAACATGCTTGTATCAAAGACGTGGCTATGTTTAGGGAATTGGAATCCAAGTCCATCAAAACGTATCAGCAAAAGAAAAAAGATCTGCATTCTCTGATCCGCCGCAATACCGAGATCAAAATCAGGATTGTACAAAAAGATGAATTTGAAAAAAACGAACGAAGACTTTTGAATTTTGGTCATACCCTTGGTCATGCACTGGAAAATCAATATGATTTATCACACGGACAGGCTATATCCATAGGAATGACTTATGCCTGTCATATTTCTGCATTATTAAATGGTTTTAAAGATACAGAGAGAGTTGTAAATCTATTGGAACAATATGGATTGCCTACCTATGCGGCATTTAATAAAAAGAAAGTAATAGAAGTATTGAAGATGGATAAGAAAAGAGAGAGAAAGGATATGAATTATGTACTATTGCAAAAGACCGGAAAAGCATTAATAGAATCTCTACCCTTAAAACAATTGGAAAAGATTATTACAGCCTTATAACTATGATCGCAACAATCAAACCCGGCAGATTGACAAATACCATTCAGGCGCCGGCATCCAAGAGTTCTATGCAAAGAGCCTGTGCCGCAGCGCTGATATCCAGAGGGAAAAGTATTATTCTTAACCCGGGGCATTCTAATGATGATAAGGCAGCGCTTAAGATGATAGAACGGTTAGGCGCCATGGTAAGCAAAACAAAGGAGGGACAGATCGAGATAAACAGTACCGAGGTCAATTTATCCGCACTAGGTTCTGCAACAGATCCCCTGGTGGTAAATTGCGGAGAGAGTGGACTGGGGATACGGATGTTTACCCCCATTATTGGACTGAGCAGACAGCCGGTTACCATACTTGGTACAGGCAGTCTATTATCGAGACCCATGAATTTTTTTGATGAAGTTTTACCACACCTAAACGTAACCGTTGGTTCAAATAAAGGAAAATTACCGATTACCTTATCGGGTCCATTACAACCCAGAAATATTGAAATTGATGGTTCATTAAGTTCTCAATTTCTGACTGGGCTACTTATGGCTTATTCCGCTGCAGAAGCCCGGGATGTAACCATAAAGGTAAAAGACCTAAAAAGCAGACCCTATATAGATCTCACTCTTCGCGTGATGGAAGCCTTTTCTCTTAAGATACCCGAGAACCGAAATTATGAAGCCTTCTATTTCGACCGTTCGCCTGTAAGGCTTGCAGCTCCTCCAATAAGATACACCGTGGAAGGAGACTGGAGCGGAGGAGCATTTTTATTAGTGGCGGGAGCGATTGCCGGCAACATTGAGGTTGACGGACTCGATCCTGACTCTTCACAGGCAGATAAAAAAATTCTGGAGGCCCTAAAGGACACAGGAGCAACAATAGAAATAAATAATTCCAACATTAAACTTACCGGGAAGGATATAAAAGCCTTTTCATTTGATGCAACAGATTGCCCCGATCTTTTTCCACCCCTGGTAGCCCTGGCTGCATATTGCAATGGTACAACAGAAATAAAAGGAGTGACCAGACTAACCCACAAAGAAAGCAATCGTGGACTTACTCTTCAGGAGGAATTCGGAAAAATGGGGCTCGTTATTCAGTTAGAGGGTGATATTATGCTGGTTCAGGGCGGAAAAGGACTGACCGGAGCAAGGGTTCATTCCCGTCACGATCATCGCATCGCAATGGCCTGTGCAGTAGCTGCCTTATCTGCAAAGGGAGAAACGACTATTGAAGAAGCAGATGCAATAAATAAGTCCTATCCGGATTTTTATGCTGATCTGAGACAATTAGGAGCGGACATTACCACAACTCCCTGAGACCTTAACTATTTTCAATTCCGATATACTTTTAAATTGATATCATGAACTCATTTGGCAGATTTTTCAGACTAAATATTTTTGGCGAATCACACGGTGAAAGTGTGGGTGTAAATATAGATGGTTGTCCGGCAGGACTAACTCTGACTCTGGAGGATTTTTTGCCGGATATTGAAAGGAGAAAGGGAGGCACTCAAAAAGGAACTACGCCAAGAAAGGAATCTGACCTGCCGATTTTCAAGAGTGGTATCTTCAATGATAAAACAACAGGAGCTCCACTCACTATCTTGTTTGAAAACAACAATACCCGGTCCGCAGACTACCAAAAACAGCGGGCGGTTCCCCGCCCCGGACACGCTGATTTTGTAGCTCATCAAAAATTTGGTGGATTTGAAGATTATCGTGGAGGCGGTCATTTTAGCGGTCGGTTAACGGTGGCATTGGTTGGTGCTGGCGTTGTTGCAAAAAAACTTTTACACTCGGTTTCTGCAGGTAGAGAGAACAATAGCGCTGTTAAAGGGATATCGGTAGTTGCAACTATTATTGAAATTGGAGGTGAAAAAGATTCTGCTAAAGGACTACAAAAAGCCATTGAAGCAAAAGATAGTGTAGGTGGTATCGTTGAATGCAGGGTTACTGGTCTTCCATTAGGCATTGGCGAACCGTTTTTTGACTCTGTGGAATCCGTATTGAGTCATGCTGTTTTTGCCATTCCGGCAATAAGAGGGATAGAGTTTGGAACCGGCTTTGCTGCTTCAAAAATGTTTGGCAGTGAGCATAATGATCCTATTATTGATCAGCAGGGCAATACCCGCACTAATCACGCAGGTGGAATTGTGGGCGGAATAAGTAATGGAAATGAATTGGTTTTTCGAATAGCCGTAAAGCCCACTTCTTCTACTCCCAAAATGCAGGAATCACTAAACTGGGAAACCGGGAATGTGGAAACGTTTTCTGTAAAAGGAAGACACGATCTTTGTATCGCTTTACGAGTTCCGGTAGTATTGGAAGCGGTAACTGCGGTAGTGTTAGCAGACCTTTTATTAACGGCACATAAAATACCCAGAGTGCTTTAAACCCAAATTATCTTAACTTGTGTACACCATGTCAGTCATTTATCATATAACTGCTGTGTCGGAATGGAGGGAGGCGCAACAAAAAGGATATTACGAATCCGAAGCGCTCAAAAGCCAGGGATTTATCCCTTGTTGTGAAGAACATCAGATACCTGATATACTGAAGCGATATTTTAGTCATAAAACTGCTCTCATAAAACTTTGTATAGAAACGGCAAAACTTAGCAGCCGCCTGATTTATAACTGGTCTAATACCATTGAAGATACGTTCCCACACATTTACGGACCTGTTAATCTTGATGCCATAATTGATGCAACACCTTTATAATTATTACTGGTTGCAATTTTGTAATTGAAAGTATTGGATGAAGGAAGACTTTATTCGTGAATAAAGGACATCGCGTTAACTTTTATCAATTCCTCGGTTTGGGATTTTGCAGTAATTGTTGAGAAATGATAATAACCAGTTTTACTGAACGAATTCCTTTAAAATTGTGCATTTCCTATCATTTCACTAGGTAATTTTACGTACCCTTTTAGGGATAATACTAATATTCACCGTAAAAAAACACGTATGAAAACTTTATTAATCATCACCAGTATTATCCTAATATCCTTTCAGATTGACCGATTATTGATCCATAATTTATCATTTATAACCGACTCGACTGAGGTGCATCAGAATGCTTCACCCGATCTGCGTATACGGGTTAGTGAAGTAGAAGCACCGGCGCTCAGTACCGGAGAGAAAGCCGTAGTGGGAGCCGATGACAGACCTACGGTGGTTTTGAACAAAGCTCCTGAAATTGTTGAAGTAAGGGAGCCAAAAGTTGTGCGATCAGTCGAATACGGGTATGCTCAGGTTAATAAAAGAAATGTTCAGTTTCATCAACAATTAAAACAATCGGGCAACTACCTTGCTATGGCTACCCTGCAGTATGATATTAACCAATATCAAAATATTGACACGGAGGCGTTCAACAATATTCTTAAACTTGCCGATAAACTCATTTTCGATGCAAGTTTGAAAGTCAGTATTGCCGGTTTCACAGATATTACAGGAGATCAGGAATACAATCAAAACCTTTCCCGTCTACGCGCTGTAAATGTAAAAAATTATATGATTGACCTGGGTGTCAAAGAAAGTCAGGTCATTGTTTCCGCCAATGGTATCACCTTTCCTGTTGCCGATAATGCCACGCCACAGGGCAGGGCGACAAACAGACGGGTAGAAATGATTATAATGAAATAAGGCCCGTAGTGTTAAATGACCAGCATAGCATCACCATAGCTAAAGAAACGATATTTATCTTTTATAGCTTTTTTGTATGCTTCTATGGCAAGGTCGTATCCTGCAAAAGCACAGGTCATGATCAGGAGGCTTGTCTTAGGAAGATGAAAGTTTGTAATCAGGGAATCGGCTATAGAAAAATTATAAGGGGGATGGATGAAGGTATTCGTCCATCCTTCAGACGGTTTCAATAACTTTTCTGCTGTAAAGGAAGATTCCAAAGCCCGCATTGTAGTAGTGCCCACTGAGCAGATTCTTTTCCCTTCCTGCCTGGCTTTATTTACTATAGCACATGCTTTCTCTTCAATTCTGTAATATTCCGCATCCATTTTGTGTTTACTAAGGTCTTCAACCTCTATTGGACGAAATGTACCTAAGCCGGTATGCAGCGTTATTTCTGCAAAACGGATTCCCTTAATTTCAAGTCGTTTTATAAGTTCAATACTAAAGTGTAAACCAGCCGTAGGCGCTGCAACAGCTCCTTCATATTTTGCATATACCGTTTGGTATCTTTCTTTGTCTTCTTCGTCCGGTTTGCGTTTAATATATTTGGGAAGAGGGGTTTCTCCCAGTGTATTCAAAATCTTCTTAAATTCTTCATTCGTTCCATCAAAAAGAAACCGGATGGTTCTTCCGCGGGAAGTAGTGTTGTCAATAACCTCTGCCACAAGTTCTTCTGACTCTCCGAAATAAAGTTTGTTGCCAACCCTGATTTTACGCGCAGGGTCCACGATAACATCCCACAATTTATTTTGATGATTTAGTTCCCGGAGCAGGAAAACCTCAATTTTAGCCCCTGTCTTTTCTTTTCGTCCGTACATACGAGCTGGAAAAACCTTAGTATTATTTACTACAAATACATCCTTATCATCAAAATAATCCAGCACATCCCGGAAATGTTTATTTTCTATTTGTCCGGTAGCACGATGCACTACCATCATACGGGCATCTTCTCTTCTTTTGGTAGGGTGTTGGGCGATAAGATTTAGAGGAAGGTCAAAGCGGAATTGTGATAATTTCATCTGATTGTTAATTATTTTATACAGTCACATGAAACTTTCCCTTATTAATGCGGCGAGGTGATTTCTAATTCCCAAACCTGATCTTACGGTATCAGGTTCCATGTAAATAGCTGTATTTTACAGCGTGCAAAGGTATGAAAATAATAATCCCAACCTAAAAATCTTATTTGAAGAATTAAACTTTGCCCTCTGTTGTAAATATGCCCTTGGGTATTGCAGCTATTAAGGCTTTTGTATATTGGCTTTTGGGTTGATTATAAATTTCTTCGGAAGTTCCAGTTTCCTCAATTTCTCCTTTAAACATTACAACGATGCGGTCGCTGAAATACCTGACTACCGACAGGTCATGTGAGATAAAAAGAGTAGCAAAACCAAATTCTTTCTTTAAATCATTCAGCAGATTAAGCACCTGAGCTTGTACACTTACATCAAGGGCTGATACAGATTCATCACAAACGATAAAGGAAGGGTTCAAAGCCAGTGCACGTGCAATTCCAATCCTTTGCCGCTGTCCTCCACTAAATTGGTGAGGATAACGGGGATAATGACTGGCATTTAGATTAACCTTCTCCAAAAGATTGATTATCATGTCTTTTCTACCGGTAGAGTTTTTACCTATACCATGAACCTTCATACCTTCCATAATGGCACTGCCTATTGGCATTCGGGGATTTAGTGAGGAATAAGGATCCTGAAAAATAATCTGCAGGTCTTTTCGCATACGTTTTAACCCGGATTGCGTGAAAGCCAAAATATTTTCACCCCTGAATAGCACTTTTCCGGAAGTAGGTTCTAAAAGACGAAGGATACACCGCCCAAGTGTTGTTTTGCCACAACCCGATTCGCCTACTAATCCCACGGACTCATTTTCTCTAATATCAAAACTAACATCATTTACAGCTTTTATTAGATCATTAGTCTTTGTCAGTTTATTTCTATCTCCTGGAAACCACATCCTCAGCTTATCGACTGATATTATTGGAACAGAGGAATCCCTCAGGAATACCTGATTCGTCCGGGTCATATTTGTCTTTTCTGCTGCGTCCCGGATCTCAAAACCTCCGCGATTATTCTCGTTCTCCGTGTTCAGGAAATCACTAACCACCGGGAGCCTTTCACCTTTTTTATGCAGGATAGGCCGGCAGGCCAATAAGGCACTGGTATAGGGGTGCTGCGGGTTAGAAAAAAGTTGATCTGTTTTATTTTGTTCCACTATTTTCCCCTTATACATTACCAACACCCGATCTGCTATCTCAGATACCAGTCCCAGGTCATGACTGATAAAAATAACGCTGATCTTTTTCTCATTTTTCAACGAACGGATAAGGCGGAGAATGTTTTGCTGGACGGTAACATCTAATGCTGTGGTGGGTTCATCTGCAATCAGAAGTGAAGGGGTTCCACTTATTGCCATTGAAATCATAACCCTCTGTTTTTGTCCTCCGCTTATTTCATGAGGAAACCGGTTGAAAATGCCGGCAGGATTTGGCAATTGAACCTGTTCGAATAACTCAATGGTTTTTTGACGGGCTGCTTTGAGACTTATCTTTTGATGCTGCAAAATAGCCTCCATAACCTGATCTCCACAAGAATACAAGGGATTCAAAGAGGTCATAGGTTCCTGAAAAATAATGCTGATCTGATTCCCTCTTATGGATTGCATTTCTTTTTCTGTCAAATGCAAAATATTTCTCGGCGCCTCTCCAGGAGGTGAAAAGTATATGCTGCCGCTATATGCTGCCGAAACTGCAGGTAAAAGTCGAAGTATAGCAAGAGCACTGACTGATTTTCCCGAACCCGATTCTCCTACAATTGCCACTGTTTCGCCGTGGTTTACGGAAAAAGAAATATCGTGCAAAACCGGCACCCGTTTACCTTCCTGGTGAAAACTTATATTCAGATTTTGTATGGACAAAAGTGGCGGCATGAGAAGATCAGAAACCTAAAGGTTTAATAATTGATTTGTTTTCAGTTAAATTCACATCAGGCACCATACTTCTTTAATTGACTAAATTAGCGAATTGAAGTTGAAAAATGATTAAAATAGCATATCCCGAATATTCCTTTAAAATCAAAAGGAAGAAAGATAAAGCAACTATTTTTGATGAAATACGCAGAAGATGGGTGACGCTTACACCTGAAGAGTGGGTTCGGCAAAATTTTTTGCAATACCTTATTCAGGTAAAAAAATATCCTTCTTCCCTAATTGCGGTAGAAAAAGAAATCAGTGCCGGCGAACGGGTCAAACGGAGTGATATCTTGATTTACAACAATGCAGCTCAACCTTTGCTTATGGTAGAATGTAAGGCAATGGACGTTGCTTTGAGTGCCTCTACTGCAGACCAGATATTAGGATACAATCTGGCTATACCGGTGAAATATCTCGTAATAACCAACGGCGTTTTTTGTTTCGCTTATAAAAGGGAGAAAAACGAACTTTTTTCTTTAAATGACATACCCGAATGGGAAAGGGGATAAAGCCCCGGCCTATCCCCTTTCAGAATGCTGTATAAAGTTCGTTAAGACAATTTTATAGAATCAGAATAGGCTGGAATTCTTACGAATCTGCCCTTAACTTTATCCACTTCGTCTAATTTCGCATATTCAGAATTATTGCTGATAAATTCCGGAACAACAGCCTTCATCTTCGCAACCAGTTTAAAGGTATCTCCCTGTTTACACAAATCCGTGAGACTTTCAATATCGCTTAAAACCTCTCTGTATGATTTGTTAACCACTTTTGCAATCTTTATCTTTTCGTGATGTGTAGGCAAAGTTGTTTCTTTTTCATTCAATAATTCTTCATATAATTTTTCACCTGGTCTCAGCCCTGTGTAAACCACTTTAATATCCTTATCCGGAATCAAACCCGAAAGCTTGATCATATTGATTGCCAGGTCAGCGATTTTAACCGGTTCACCCATATCGAATACAAAGATCTCACCCCCGTGTCCTGCGGTAGCCGCTTCCAGTACTAATTGTACGGCTTCAGGGATAGTCATAAAATAGCGGGTGATATCAGGGTGAGTAACCGTTACCGGACCTCCATGATGAATTTGTTCTCTAAACCTGGGGATAACAGACCCATTGGAACCTAACACATTTCCAAACCGCGTAGTGATAAAACGTGTTTTTACATTTGCTGAAACGGATAACGAATCATCGTCTCCATCCTGACTCAATCTGGAGAGAAACTCTGCTGCAGGTGGGTTGTTGGCGGCGTGATTAAGAGATTGTACATAAATTTCAGCAATTCGTTTAGACGCTCCCATAACATTGGTTGGATTTACTGCCTTATCCGTGGAAATCATAATAAATTTTTCCACTCCGAAACCTACAGACAGATCCGCCATATTCCTCGTTCCCAAAACATTAGTAAGAATAGCCTCTTCAGGATGTTTTTCCATCATCGGAACATGCTTGTATGCGGCTGCATGAAACACAATCTGCGGACGATATTCTCTAAAAGGTATCAGCATCCTTCTCAGGTTTCTGATACTGGCAATAAAAGTCTTTATTTTAGCTGAAGGGTACTTTTCTTCAAGTTCGAGTTGAATTTCATGCAATGGAGATTCTGCCTGATCGCACATAATCACCATTTCCGGATGATAAGACATTACCTGCCGTACGATCTCTGAACCTATTGAACCTGCCGCACCCGTAATCAATACGCGTTTGCCAAAAAGCTCTTCTGAAACCAGTTGATTATTAATATTAATCGGTTTACGGGGAAGAAGGTCTTCAATTTTCAAATCCTGAATCTGTCCTAAACTCAGCTTTCCACTCACCCATTGCTCTGATGGCGGAACCGTTTGCACCTTGATGCCCAAATTAAGACACTGATCAATCACAGAACGAAATTCAGGATTACCCGGTTGTCCATTAGGCAGGATTAATTTATCAATTCCAATTTTCTTATGTAATTCCTGCAATTCCCGGGTGTGATAGACTCTTTTTTGTTCAATAGTACTATTTATCTTCTTTCCGCCATTCTGAATAAATCCGCTAACAACAAAATTATGATTTTCAGCAGCTTCAATAGCCTGCTTAACAAGGATAGCGTGATTATCTGAACCATAAATCAAAACTCTCCTGACATCAGTAACCGCATAATTTTTTGCCAGAATGTACACCTCCTTAATAGAGGTACGGAACATGATAAGTAAGGAGGAACTGATGAAAAAATTCAAAACCAGAAGTGTGGGCATATCCAATGAAGGAATATGATATATCCTATTGGCTATTACGTAAGAAAATATTGGATACAAAAGGCTGACGATCAGGATTGAAGAAAAAATTCTGAACATGTCCTTGGTATTCGAATAACGAATCAGCCCTGTGTAAATGCGCATCAAATAAAAAACCACAAGCGACAAACAGCTGAACAATCCCGCATGAATAAAAAAGTGTTCTCTCACTAATACCGGAAAACGAAATTGCTTCAGAATGAAATAAGATAAAGAGAATGACGCAGTTACAATAACCGTATCAACGATCAAAATGATCCACCGGGGCAAAATAAACGGTTTGTTGTTTAAAATTTTCATAATTCCTGAACGTATTAAAATAAACGGATTACAATTCAATAACCTGGTTTTTGAATACAATACTGGAGTTTTTATAAATATGTTCTAACAATCGTGTTATGTACCTACACTCTTTGGATAGGCGATGGCAATACATTAATGATACTGGAGAATAACTTACATTCTGGTTGGGAATGGATTTTCCAAGAATAGGAATTGGTGTTTATAAATAGAGAGTAAAAAGAAACAATCCGTTGCAAAGATGCAAAAAAAAACTCACATTCTCTAACTTTATCATCTTTTTATCTTAGGTCAAAAAGGATAAAAACCTCTTTTTTTCCCTTCGTTCTCACCTACCCGTTATATTTTCTTTGATTGGGCTAATCATTCAGACTCAGATTTTTACGTCATATACTTCAAATGCTCTGTAAATCTATATCCAAAAGTTGACTAACTTGTTACCCCTGACCCTGCATATAATATATTAAACCTGTTTTTCCTGCCACTTCAACATTCCCCCTTCCAGGTTCTTCGTATTTTTAAAACCCAGGGTATCCAAAATCCGGCAGGCTTGCCCACTTCTGTTGCCACTACGACAGTAACATATCACCTCTTCTTCCTTTAAGCCGGCAATTTCATCTATCAGTTTGTTTTGAATTTGTCCTAATGGCAGAAGAATTCCACCAATATTAAATTCTGCATTTTCTTTTGGCTCCCGAACGTCTATTAGATTAAGTTTTTCACCGTTTCCAATTCTGATCCTCAGGTCTTCTACTGAGATAATTTCCATTTCTATTGATTTTATTTTGGTTGACAAATTAATATTCGTGTATTGATGACGGAGCGTTGGGTGCGTTCCTGTCTAAATTGCTTTCTTTTCTCTCTGGTTTGTTGGCAGATATCCAAATGTCCATCATTTGCCCTCTTTTGATCTGATTGGAAATGTTATTTTCGTTATAAGCTTCGGGTTGCTGTCTGAAAACGAAAGCATCCGAAGTGTCAGATATAACTCCATCTGCTATTATGCTGCCTCTCATAATGCCATTAGCTTCCAGCAGGGTAATAGCCTCCTCGTAATTCATACCAAAAAGATCGGGTACAGGCATCCCCACACTTCCAATTCCTGAACCCAGCACCAGCGAAATAACAGAACCCATAGTTATTTTGGCGCCTGGTTTTATATTATTACTGTTGAACAGTTGTTCCAGCACAGCATTTTTTGCAATGTCCGGTTTATAGCTGGTCTCTCCTAATTTTAATCCTCTGGCATTTAATTCCAGTTCGGCATTTCTAAAACTCATACCTACCAGGTTGGGCATTTCTATTTCAGGCGGTACGGCGCGGTTTACCGTTAAATAAACAATTCGGTTTACTTTTACAGATGCATCAGCCTCAGGGAATTGTTTTACCACGGTAAGCGGAGCAATAGTATCATAATATACAGAGTCCTGTATCCACACGTCAAATCCCTGCTTTTGAAGCAGGTCTGTTGCCTCCTTAATATTCCTGTTGCTTACATCCGGCACTTTTAAGTAGGTACCATGATGCGTGAAATATCGCAGGGATTGCAGAAAAAGGAATACTAATAGAACAACTATCCCCATCGCAGCAAGGAAATTCACCCACAAAGGCCGGCGTGTTATTGCTTTTAACATATCATGCTTTAAATTTTCTCTCTAATGCCTCTTCAATCAACGCAGAATAAAAATCTTTTAGTGTCCAGTTTAGCGCTTTTACCTGCTGTGGCACTACACTTGCCTCGCTTTGTCCGGGAACGGTGTTAATCTCTAATAAATACGGATTTTCATCCTCAGCGTTAAAAATAAAATCCATTCTGACAATGCCTCTGCAATTGAAAATCTGATAGATCTTTTCCGCGTTCTCCTGTAACTTCCTTTCAACCTCTTTCAAAATTTGAGCCGGCGTTATCTCTGTTGCCATTCCTGAGGAGTACTTAGCTTCAAAATCAAAGAAATCTTTCTTGCTAATGACTTCTGTAATGGGCAGCACCACAATCTTTCCTTTTGTTTTAAAAACCCCAACTGTAAATTCTCTGCCATTTATACATTCCTCCACCAACACCTGATCATCTTCTCTGAATGCTTTTTCTAAAGCCGGAGCCAGGTCTTCAGCAACAGTAACCTTACTCATCCCTATGCTTGATCCCCCATTGTTGGGTTTCACAAACACAGGCAATTGCAACTGTAACAATATTTCCTCAGGTAATAACGGATTACTCCTGAAAAGGTGAACAGATTTAGCCACTTTTATACCACTAAAAGCAGCTACAGCTACGGTAAATCTTTTATTGAAGGTAAGAGAAGAGGTAGATGCATCACAGGATGTATAAGGCAGATTAAGTAAATCAAAATAGCTTTGCAGTTTTCCGTCTTCCCCCGGCGTTCCGTGAATACCCATCAAAACGGCGTCAAACTTTAAGATTTGATTATTATAATTTACAGAAAAATCATTCCTATTTACAGGTATTGTCTGGTCTCCACATTTGCAAAACCACCCTTTTAGGGAAATATCAATGGTATAAGTATTGAATTTTTCTCTGTCAATATTGTTTTCAATAGTAATAGCGCTTTTGTAAGAGATAACCGATTCGCCGGAATAGCCACCGGTAACGAGAGCAATATTTGGTTTCATATGTTTTAGCCAATTTGGCTGCAAAGAAACGATTTTAGATTCCAAATAAAAAACAAGGGTGAAGATTCATTGCTGATGTCTTCACCCCAAAACGGGAAATATCACCCGCCTGTATTATGACGCAAAGCGTCATTAGTTAAGAAAATTGAATTTTTCATCGGAGATTGCTCATACCCGTTTTAGGGTATTATGGGTGCAATCTGTCTTTTTTTGCTAATAATTCTTCTACAGTTTCCCGATACTGCTCATCAGGCACACAACAATCAACGGGGCAAACTGCTGCACACTGGGGTTCCTCATGAAACCCCTGACATTCGGTACACTTATCGGGTACTATATAATAAATATCCACACTAACAGGGGCATTACGCTGATTTACATCCATCAGACTGCCATCCATCATCGTATATTCTCCTTTTACACTTGTACCGTCTGTAATAGCCCATTCAACGCCACCTTCATAAATCGCATTGTTCGGACATTCAGGTTCGCAGGCTCCACAATTGATACATTCTTCCGTTATCTTAATCGCCATACTAATTTACAATTTATTTTGATAAACTTTCATAATAGATTTGCACATCAAAGATAATTATACTGAATTGAAAAACCATGTTGAATTTACAACAACGAATCGGGGTGCTTACTCTTTTGCAGGAATATATACTGAGCGAGGATCAGGAATGGAAAAATATCAAAGAAAGTGCATCACAGCAAAACCCCTGGTTTATACCGGAATTTATTGAAAAATCGGTTAGAAATATTGGTGATTACCTTCTTGATCCCGATAAGCTTACCAGATGGGCGGACGCTTATAAAATACCGCAGCATCAGCCCTACCCTGCCAATATAGGTATAACTATGGCAGGAAATATTCCTTTAGTGGGATTCCATGATTTTTTGTGCACCTTTATTTCCGGGCACTATCAAACTATTAAACTATCCTCAA
>CAZFGP010000054.1:0-24244 GCA_964518685.1 uncultured Terrimonas sp. | reverse complement strand
TACTTTGCGAACAAACACTTTATTGCAACATCGAGGTAAGGAGGTCTGAAAATACTACAGGAATCCCAATTCCAATTTCGCTTCTTCCGACATCATATCTCTGTCCCATGGAGGGTCGAAGGTAAGATGAACATACACATCAGTTACTCCCGGTATAGCCTGGGTCTTTTCCTGAACCTCAGAAACAATTTCTCCTCCTACGGGGCAGCCGGGAGAGGTAAGCGTCATAATAACCTTCACTTTGCCTGTATTCTCATCCACTTCTAATTCGTATACCAATCCCAGGTCAAAAATGTTAACCGGAATTTCGGGGTCATACACTGTTTTAAGCACCTCTTCAATATCGTCGTAAAGCATGATCTGTATTTGAGATTTAAGATTTGAGATTTGAAATGTTCTTGTTGCTTTCATGTCAGGCTCACAACGGAACAAAGATGCGTCGTAACATAATCGTTGCTGCTACCGTATCAAATTCATTTCCACCCTTCTATTCATCAGGACAGGTATTTTTCATATTTCCTTAGTCTGCATCGCTATCCCATACATCTTCATTTGTTTCAGCATTGAAAGCAATCCGTTGGAACGGGTAGGAGACAGATGGCTTTTTAATCCAATTGCATCAATGAAATAAATTTCAGCCGAAGCAATATCCTTTGGTTTTTGCCCGGACAATACCCTTACCATCATACTCACTAATCCTTTAGTTATAACTGCATCACTATCTGCGGTGAAATAAATTTTGCCATACTGATAATCTGCATGAAGCCAGACTCTGCTTTGGCAGCCTTTAATCAAATTTTCTTCTTTCTTATATTTTTCATCAATCAGGGGTACATCTTTACCCATCTGGATAATATATTCGTATTTTTCTGTCCAGTCACTTAAAAAGCTAAATTCCTCTATGATATTATCTTGTTCTTCTTTGATTGTCATTATACAGTTTGCTTCTTTCTGTAAAGGTCTTTATTTTTAAATGAATTAGGATAGAAAGCCGGAAAAGCTATTCCAGCATACGTTTAGCTGTATCAATACCTTTAATCAGCAGGTCTACTTCAGCAGGAGTATTGTAAAAGGCAAAAGAGGCCCTCACTGTTCCGGGGATTTTAAAGAAATCCATGACCGGTTGAGTACAATGGTGTCCTGTTCGAACAGCAATGGACTGCTTGTCCAAAATTTCACCCATATCATAAGGATGGATATCTCCAACCAGAAAAGAGATAGCGCCGGATCGTTGGCCCGCATCTCCGATAAACCTCAGGGAAGGGATACCGGATAGTTGCTCATAGGCATAGTGTATTAACTCTTGCTCCGTTTGCTGAATAGCTGGCAACCCTATTTTTTGTACATAGTCTATGGCAAACCCAAGCGCTATACTTCCTGCAATATCCGGCGTTCCTGCCTCAAATTTAAAAGGCAATTCATTATAGATGGTTTTTTCAAAAGTCACATTTTTAATCATATCTCCTCCGCCTTCGTAGGGAGGCATTTCATTCAGCCACTTTTCTTTTCCATATAAAATACCAATGCCGGTTGGCCCATAAATTTTATGACCCGAAAAAGCAATAAAATCGACATCCAGTTTTTGCACATTGATAGGAATATGCTGAATTGCCTGGGCACAATCTATTAGAACGGGTATATTAGCAGCGTGGGCTTTTTGTATGATTTCCTGTACCGGATTTACTGTACCCAAGCTATTGGAAACATAAGTAAAAGCTACTATTTTCACTCTGTCGGTTAATAATCCGTCAAAAAGGTCCATTCGTAGTTCTCCTTTTTCATTCATCGGGATAACCTTTAAAACGGCTCCTTTTTCTTCACAGATTAATTGCCAGGGTACAATATTGGAATGATGTTCCATGGCTGAGATTAGCACCTCGTCACCTGGTTGTAAAAACTTTCTTCCAAAGGAAGAAGCTACCAGATTAATACTATTGGTAGTTCCTTTGGTAAAAATAACTTCATGTTCGTAGCGCGCATTAATGAAGGCTGCTATTTTTCTTCTGGCCACTTCATAGGCTTCTGTTGCCTGCTGGCTAAGGTAGTGTACACCCCTGTGCACATTGCTGTTGTATTGCGTATAATAATTATCTATCGCTGCAAGAACAGTGGCAGGTTTTTGGGTGGTAGCGCCGTTGTCGAGATATACCAGCGGCTTTCCGTAAACCTTTGTTTGCAATAGAGGGAAATCCTTCCTGATTTTTTCTACATCCAACAGACCTGTAGTCACTAATTCACTATTCATTTTGTGTTCCCTCTAATTTATCAATAATTACCAGCTCTATATAATCCTGAATTGCGGGAATCTGAATTTTGTTGGTAACATCGAATGCAAAAGCTCTGACCAACAGATTTCTTGCTGCCACCTCTCCAATACCTCTTGATCGAAGGTAAAACATCGCTTCTTTGTTTAGACTTCCAACTGTAGAACCATGACTGCATTTTACATCGTCGGCAAAAATCTCCAGTTGTGGTTTTGAATCTACAGTGGCATGATCGCTTAAAAGAATATTATTATTTTGTTGAAAAGCATTTGTTTTCTGGGCATCCTGATGAACATAAATCCTGCCACTGAATACGCCTTTAGAAGAATCGCGCAATACTCCTTTATAAAGCTCATTGCTGAAGCAATTCGGGAACAGATGATTTACTACGGTATGGTTGTCTGTTAATTGATTACCGCCCGGAAGATACAAACCATACATATGACTTTCTGTGTTGACGCCATTCAGGTCAAGATGCAGATTATTACGAATCAGCGAAGCCTCCGGCAAATTAAACGTATAGTTATTGTACAAACTATTGCTTTGCTGAATAGTTTGTTTAAAGTTGACGATATGCGTATTAGAAGGGGCTATCTGCAAATTGTACTGGTCCGCCTGCGCGTTCTCTCCAATGTAACATTCGGAAACGCTATTAATGAACAATGGTTTATCTCCAATAACCACCAGCGATTCCACTATTTCTATCTTACTGCTTTGCTGGGTTATGATCAATATCCTTGGCTGAACAAAAACCGGCTCTTCGGCATTATACACATGGGTGATATGCACAGGTTTATCACAAACCACGTTCTTGGCTACTTCAATCACAATTCCATGTTCAAAGAAAGCCGTAT
This sequence comes from uncultured Terrimonas sp., assembly GCA_964518685.1. Classification (GTDB taxonomy): domain Bacteria; phylum Bacteroidota; class Bacteroidia; order Chitinophagales; family Chitinophagaceae; genus Agriterribacter. Next base: position 21,126 of record CAZFGP010000054.1, on the reverse strand, counting down.
TCAGCGCTGCAAAGGGATGTTTCAGGGGTTGTATATATTTACCCAGATAGTGCTGAAACTCATTATTCTGCAAAGCTGTACGAAGTGGAGAAATTTTTACACCGGGGATGTCAATATCCTCATTGAGCATGCCGTTTTTTAAAATTACCTCATAAGCATCAAGCGATGGAATCAGCGCTGCACTTTGTCGTCCATGCAGCGAAGCTGCGCGGCGTGATTGCAGAAGATAATTTTCTTTTAAAAAAGGCAAAACATTGGTAAATCTCCAATCTTCTAATTTAATATGAGGAAACCCTTTGTCGGCAAATGCTTCAAAAGCAGTATCGCGAAGATTCTTTAACCACCCTTCTTCCCGGGTAATTTCTTTTTCTTTATAGAGATTAATAAACTGATCGTATAATGTTGTAGTTGTAACCATTTCAAAAAGTACATTAAAATCAAACGGATGCTGTTGCAGCGGGTTCCTTAATCCAGTCGTATCCTTTTTCTTCCAGTTCCAGCGCCAATTCTTTGGTACCGGATTTTACTATTCTTCCGTTATACAACACATGTACAAAATCCGGCACAATGTATTCCAGCAGGCGTTGATAATGGGTAATTACAATAAATGCATTTTTTTCAGAACGGAGTTTATTTACTCCGTTTGAAACCACACGTAAGGCATCTATATCGAGTCCCGAATCGGTTTCATCCAGAATCGCCAGCTTGGGATTGAGCATAGCTAATTGAAAAATTTCATTCCTTTTTTTCTCCCCACCCGAAAACCCTTCGTTTAAAGAACGGTTGGTGAGTTTAGCATCAAATTCAACGAGTTTTTGTTTTTCTTTGGTCAAACGCAAAAACTCTTTGGCTTCCATTGGCGGCTCATTATGATAGGCTCTTATCTCATTTATGGCCGTGCGTAAGAAATTGATATTGGAAACACCCGGGATTTCTACCGGATACTGAAAGGCAAGAAATAAGCCTTCGCGCGCCCGGTCTTCCGGGGAAAGCTCAAGGAGGTTTTTTCCATCAAAAAGCACTTCTCCTTCAGTAACTTCATAATTCTCTCTGCCGGTAAGAACCGATGCCAAAGAACTTTTTCCGGATCCGTTGGGACCCATAATCGCGTGAATTTCACCGGCGTTTACCTGCAAATTAATACCCTTTAGTATTTGTTTATCTTCAACCTTTGCCTGGAGATTTTTTATACTTAACATGACTTATTTCTAAATTTCTGATTTTATTTATTGTTATATTTAAAATTTCCTTTTAGGGAATGGGTAACAAAAAACTTATTACTTTATGTGAATCAGCGAGTACTTTGTTGTTCCTAAAACCCAATGGAATGCACCTGCTGATTCTACTCACTTTATCCTACACTCCCTTCCAATGTTATGGACAGCAACTTCTGGGCTTCTACTGCAAATTCCATGGGTAGGTGATTCAGCACCTCTTTGGCATAGCCGTTTACAATAAGTGCTACTGCTTTTTCTGTGTCAATGCCCCGCTGGTTCAGGTAAAAAATCTGATCTTCTCCGATTTTTGAAGTAGTGGCTTCATGTTCGATAGTAGCAGATTTGTTTTTTGATTCTATATAGGGAAAAGTATGTGCGCCACAGCGATCTCCAATGAGCAGCGAGTCGCATTGGGTGAAATTTCTCGCATTCTCAGCTTTGCTGCCCACTTTCACCTGCCCCCGATAGCTGTTTTGTCCTTCACCGGCTGAAATTCCCTTTGAAATGATCCGACTTTTGGTGTTCTTGCCAATATGCAGCATCTTGGTACCGGTATCCGCAATCTGTTTATTCTTCGTTACCGCCACCGAATAAAATTCACCGGTTGAATTGTCTCCCTGTAAAATAACGCTGGGATATTTCCATGTGATTGAAGATCCGGTTTCTACTTGTGTCCAGGAAATTTTTGCATTAGCACCCCGGCAAATTCCTCGTTTGGTTACAAAGTTATAAATGCCTCCGGTACCGTCTTTATTGCCCGGATACCAGTTTTGTACCGTACTGTATTTAATTTCGGCATTTTCATGTGCTATCAATTCCACTACAGCAGCGTGCATTTGATTCTCATCCCTTTTAGGGGCCGTGCAGCCCTCCAGATAACTTACATAACTGCCTTCATCGGCAATAATTAAAGTGCGTTCAAATTGCCCTGTGTTTCCGGCATTAATCCGGAAATAAGTTGACAATTCCATCGGGCAGCGTACTCCTTTGGGTATATATACAAAAGACCCATCGGAAAAAACAGCGCTATTTAAAGCCGCAAACATATTATCCGAATAAGGAACTACCGAACCCAGATATTTTTTTACCAGCTCGGGATATTCCTGAACGGCCTTACTTACGGAAGAGAAAATAATGCCTTGCTCTTTCAGCGTTTTCTGAAAGGTGGTTGCCACAGATACACTATCAAAAACAGCATCCACTGCTACTCCTGCCAATACCTTTTGTTCTGACAAAGGAATCCCTAATTTTTCGAAAGTTGCAATCAGTTCAGGATCCACTTCATCCATATCTTTCAGCTTCTTTTTTTGTTTTGGAGCCGCATAATAAGAGATGTCCTGAAAATCAATCTTAGGGAGTTCAAAGTTCTGCCAATGAGGTTCAGGCTGTTTTAAAAAAGCCTGATATGCTTTTAAACGCCATTCCAGCATCCATTGGGGTTCATTTTTTTTTGCAGATATTAAACGAATGGTATCTTCATTCAGCCCTTTGGGCACCACATCCATCTCAATGTCTGTTACAAAACCATATTCATATTCTTTATCACTATATTCTTCTATAATGTCTGCACTATTCTTAGCCATAATTCTATTAATGTATAATCCTTAAAATGACAAAAACTATACTGAAAAACTATCTCCACAACTACAGGTTCGGCTTGCGTTAGGATTCTTAAAAAATAGTCCTTTCCCGTTTAATCCGCCTGAATAATCCAGCTCAGTTCCGTATAGGTAGAGAAGACTTTGCATATCCACTACAATCCTGATTCCCTTATCTTCGTAAATTTGATCGCCTGCCTGTTCTTCCATGTCAAAATGAAGGTCATATTCAAGTCCTGAGCAACCTCCACCTTTCACGCCTACTCTCACAAAAGTACTTTCGTCTCTTTTTTCGTCCACCATCAGCCTGGTAAGATATTCTTTTGCAGAAGCAGAAACACTTATCATACTTGATCTTTTTAAAACAGATGCAAAGTTATGATTTTTGTGGAGAAGAATGTTGTCGCAAAGCGGAAAACAAAGAAATATAATCTAAATGTGTTATTATTGTGCCTGTAAACGATGAGTGTAAACGTTGCATACCAGATACAGGTACCCTTGCAGGAGCCGCAGGATGCTGCTTTGTGCAATTTGTACGTAGAGGTGGCAGCAGATCATCTTCTTTTTGGCATTTTCCACAATGAGCAGAGGGAATTCATTGCCCTGCAATATGTAAATCTGGATAAATACAATGCTTTTAATCATTTAAAAGAATTGATTTACCACAATGAGTGGCTTTCCCGCTCCTATAATAAGGTCACCGTCGTATATTATTTCCCTGAAAGTATATTGGTTCCGGAAGAAATATATAATGAAAGTCTGAACCAGTCTTCACTCGACCTTATCTATGGCGACCTGAATAAAGGCCAGGTATTGGTAGACCATCTGGCAGACTGGGAATTGTATAATGTTTACCGGGTACCTCCTCCTGTTCACGAGCTGCTGGGAGCACATTTCCCCAAAGGACGCTTTTTTCATGCCTATACGATGATACTTAAGAGGCAGGCCCAATTAAAATCCCTTAAACAATTGGAGGGCGATGAGGGGTTATTGATTCTCTACCCTAATAAATTCGTTTTTGGCTTTTTTAGAAACGAAAACCTGCAATTGTTGCAGACTTTCGAATATGAAACGGCAGAGGATGTTGTTTATCATGTTTTAAACGTTTGTCTTCAGTTTCAGGTCAATTGCGAACAAATTGTATTACGAATTTCCGGATTAATGGATGAGCATTCTGCCTTATATACGGCATTACAGAAGTATTTCCTGCATGTGGAATTTAATAGCCGTCCTAATGAATTAAGGTATAAAGTGGATTTTAACGAATATCCCGCGCATTTTTTTACTTCCTTTTTCAATTTCGTCTTATGCGAATAATTGGAGGATCTGCAGGGGGAAGAAAGATTACCCCTCCGGCAAAAATGCCTTTTACCCGGCCTACCACCGATATTGCGAAAGAAGGGTTATTTAATATTCTTGAAAACAATCTTGATATTAATCAGCTTAAGACTCTTGATCTTTTTGGCGGAACCGGAAGTATTAGTTATGAACTGTCTTCGAGGGGTGCAAAAGAACTTACTATTGTAGAGCAGGATCCCAAAATGTACAGTTTCATAAATAAAAATGTGACGGCTTTTGGGTTTCAAAATATAAGGGTGGTGAAGATGGATGTATTTGCTTTTATTCATCAATGTAAGGAGCAGTATGATTTTATTTTTGCAGGTCCACCTTATGCCTTGAGAAATATTGATGATTTGCCGGTAAGGATATTTGCTGCTGATATGCTATTCACCAGGGGCTGGTTTGTTCTGGAGCATACCCCAAGGAATAATTATGAACATTTTCCCTATTTTAAGGCCATGCGTTATTATGGAACAACGGTTTTTTCTATATTCGTAAAATGATTGAAATTTAAGGTGGATCAATAACCTGAAGTGCTGCCGGCATTTACAAATGTAACCGGATTGTGGGCTGTTAAAGCTAAATGATAATATGATAAAAGAAGAACTCCGCATCCTATATAAACAGAAAAGAGCAAATTTGAGTAATGAGGAGATTGAAAAGATGCAGGACCTGATTCTGATTCGGTTTCAACAGATCTCATTACCGTTTTTGTATTATCTCCATACCTACCTGCCTGTGAAAGAACAAAATGAGGTTAATACCTTTCCCATTCAGGATTATTTAAAATTTGCTAATCCAGGGCTACAAGTGGTTATTCCAAAAACGAATGCCTCTAACAGAAGTATGACGCATTATTTGTATGATGAAAAAACAGTACTTAAGTACAACAAATACCATATCCCGGAGCCTGAAAACGGACAATGCGTAGCGCCTGAAGATATAGACATGGTGTTGGTGCCTTTATTAATTTTTGATTTAAAAGGCTATCGGGTTGGTTATGGAAAAGGCTATTATGACCGCTTCTTAGCGCAGTGCCGAAAAGATGTGATTATTGCAGGTTTATCTTTTTTTGAAGCAGAAAACGAAATTGATGATATAAATGAAATGGATATCCCGTTGACATTTTGTATAACACCCCAAAAGATATATGAATTCTAAGTCATTCTGGTTGAAATTATTAAGAATATTGCTGTTTCCCTTTGCTATAATATATGGGATTGTTATTAAAATCAGAAACTATCTGTACGACAATGAAATTTTTCAATCTGTGGAATTTAATTTTCCAATTATTTGTATTGGCAACCTTTCGGTTGGCGGTACCGGAAAATCCCCGATGGTGGAATATCTTATTAAATCCCTGAGTCCTCATTATAAAACAGCCACATTAAGCAGGGGGTATAAACGGAAGACCCGGGGATATGCCATTGCCAAAGACAGAACGACGGCAATTGATATTGGCGATGAGCCGATGCAGTTTCATCTTAAGTTTCCTGATGTGAGCATTGCCGTAGGGGAGGAAAGGGCCATTGCTATTCCACAATTATTGTTCGATAGGCCGGAAACGGAAGTGATTATCCTGGATGATGCCCTGCAACATCGCGCAGTAAAGGCGGGATTGAATATATTGCTAACAGATTCTCACCACCTTTTTGCCAAAGATTTCTTTTTACCAACGGGGAGTTTAAGAGATAGCAGGAGCAGTTATAAAAGAGCGGATATTATTGTAGTTACCAAGTGTAATGAAAACATGAGCAAGGCAGAAAAAGAATTGGTGAAAAAGAAAGTAAAACCACTGGCGGGGCAGCATGTCTTTTTTACCGGAATCCATTATGGAATGCCTTATCATATCCTGGAGAAAACAATAAAACCGGTACGAAAAAAAACCGGGGTGTTACTGGTTTGCGGTATCGCAGATCCCCAGCCATTGCAGGAACATCTGCGAAGAAACTGCGGACATTTTGATACGGTTTATTATCGGGATCATTATATTTTTACTATTGACGACCTGAAAGAAATTAAAAGAAAATTTGCGAAGATAAATGGTGCAGAAAAGATCATTCTTATTACTGAAAAGGATGCGGTGCGATTGGTGAAGTTTGCCGCTGAACTGAAGAACCTGCCCATTTATGTACAACCCATTGAAATCTTTTTTCTCTTTAATGAGTCGCAACAATTCAACTATCTGATTGATAATTTCATTCAGGGCTTTAAAACAACATCTTAATTGCGCTTATGAAACGTCCTAAAAATTTTCTTTTGGCTCAGGGGAGATCTCTGGTGGCGTTCCATCCGGCAAAAAAGTATTAAATGAAAATAAACGGATGAAACAAAAAAAGAAACAAAAAATTAAATCCGCCCATTCTCTTCCTGTGTATGAGGGGGTACTTGATGTAACACGCTCCGGTATAGGCTATGTAGTGATCGAAGAACATGAAAAAGATGTTTTTGTACGCCCGCAACATTTTGAACACGCATTGCATGGCGACAGGGTTAAAGTGAAGATCACCAAATTTAATCCCCGCACAGAGAAAATGGAGGGAGAGATTGTGGAAGTAATTGAGCGAAAACAAACAGAGTTTATCGGGCATATAGAAAAGAGTGCAGATTTTGCTTTTTTTATACCCGACAATACCAAAGGCATTCCGGATATGTTTATTCCCGGAGATAAATGCAAGGAGGCTCGTAAAGGTGATCGGGTAGTGGTGCGTATGCTCAATTGGGAGAAGAATGCCAGAAGCCCCGCTGGCGAGGTGATCAGCATTTTAGATCCGGCAGATGAGAATGATTTAGCCATGAAACAAATACTGGTTGATGCCGGTTTTCCACTTGAGTTTGACGACGATGCTTTGGAAGAAGCGGCACGTTTACCTGATGTCTTATCTGCCGAAGAAATCAGAAAAAGAAGGGATTGCAGAAATATACTCACATTTACTATAGATCCAAAGGATGCGAAAGATTTTGATGATGCCATCAGTTTCAGGAGCACCGAAGATGGGTGTTACGAAGTGGGCGTGCATATTGCAGATGTAAGCTATTATGTTGAACCGGGAACTGTTCTTGATGATAATGCCTATGACCGATCCACTTCGGTTTACCTGCCGGACAGAGTACTGCCCATGCTGCCGGAACATATTTCAAATGTTCTGTGCAGCCTGCGCCCTAACGAAGATAAATTCACTTTCTCCGTGATCTTTGAATTAACAGCCAAAGGCGTTATGCGGAACCATTGGATAGGAAGGACGGTAATTCGTTCAAATCACCGGTATGTATATGATGAAGTGCAGCAGGTTATTGAAGGAGGAGAGGATGAAAATAAAGAGACGCTGCTGTTGTTGAATGAAATGGCGCAGCAGATCCGCCGGCAGCGATTTAAAAAAGGCGCTATTAATTTTTCCTCTCAGGAAGTGCGTTTTAAGTTAGATGAAAAGGGAAAGCCAATAGGTGTTGAAGTAAAAGAAAGTACAGCTGCTCATCAATTGATTGAGGAATTTATGTTGCTGGCCAATAGAACTGTAGCGGAGAAGGCTGTTAAAATAAAGATTAATAATGAACCGTTGCCTTTTCCATACCGGGTTCACGATAAACCGGAAGAGGAAAAGCTCCTGCCTTTTGCAGATTTTGCCAGGAAGTTCGGGTATCGTTTTGATACCAAAACGCCTTCCGGCATAGCCGCATCATTTAATAAGATGCTGGACAATGTGAAGGGGCGACCCGAACAGCATGTGCTGGAGCAGTTGGGTATACGTACTATGGCAAAGGCCACCTACACGCCCGATAATATTGGACATTATGGTTTGGCTTTTGAAGATTATTGTCATTTTACTTCTCCCATCCGGCGTTATCCGGATATCATGGTACACCGGATTGTGCAACAGGTTCTTGAAGGACATCCGAAAGCGGATAAGAAAATGAAGGAAAAGTGTTTGCATTGCAGTGAGCAGGAGAGATCGGCAATGGAAGCCGAACGGGCTGCTCAAAAATATAAGCAGGTGGAGTATATGCAGCAATTCCTGGGAGAGGAATTTGAAGGCGTGGTTAGCGGAGTGGCATCCTTTGGCTTTTGGGTAGAAACCCTGTTGCATAAATGTGAAGGTTTGGTGGGTATACAAAGTTTATTGGATTATGACGATTTCAGATTGGTAGAGGCAGAGTATTGTTTGACCGGAAGAAGAAGCGGAAGAACCTTTAGAATGGGAGATAAAGTATGGATAAAAGTAATTGCTGCTAATCTGGGAAAGAGAGAGTTGGATTATGAATGGGTGATGAAACCGGATGAAAATGGGAATGGCAGGGTGGAGGTGAAAAAAGGTGTTCTGCAAAAAGAAAAGAAGGGAAAGAAAAGGAAAAACTAACCCTTGATGTGTTTATTTTTTATTTGACGACCAAAGAATATTATGTTTTCATTTGAACAACTGGCAAAACAATTTTCGGAAAGATTTAATACCCAGCATTTTCCTGACAAGCCTTCGACCCTGTATAATCCGGCCGAATACTTTTTATCTATAGGAGGCAAGCGCATTCGTCCTGTATTGTGCTTAATGGGTAATGAATTATTTGATATTATACAACCCGATACCTGGTATGTGGCAAATGCCGTGGAGTTGTTTCATAATTTCACGCTGATACATGATGATATTATGGATGGTGCGCCATTGAGAAGAGGAAAGGCTACGGTGCACGCCAGATATGGAGAACCTACAGCCTTGCTGGCGGGCGATGTAATGATTGTGATGGCCTACGAATACCTGAGCAGGGTGGATGTCAGTCATTTAGCAAGAATCATGCGTTTGTTTAATAAAGCCGCAAGAGAAGTTTGTGAAGGACAACAATTAGACATGGATTTTGAAAGCAGGGCAGAAGTTACTTTTGAGGAATACCTGCATATGATTACGCTAAAAACTTCGGTATTGCTGGCAGCCAGCTTACAAATGGGAGCCATGATTGGAGGAAGTGGCAAGGGCAATCAGGAGCATTTATATGCTTTTGGAATAAACTTAGGGTTGGCTTTTCAATTGCAGGATGACTATTTGGATGCCTTTGGAGATCCTGAAAAATTTGGGAAGCAACCCGGCGGTGATATTCTGGCTAACAAAAAAACTTTCCTTACCGTTCAAACTGCAATGGTGGCAACTCCCGCACAAAAAAAGGAGTTATTGTTATTGATGAAGGAAGAGACGCCCGATAAAGTGAACAGAGTGCTTCAAATATATACCGATTGTAAGATAGATCAATGGGTGAAAGATTTAAAAGATAAGTACCTTACCTTCGCACTTCAGCATCTGGAAGATATTGCGGTAACCGGCAACAGGAAAGAGCCACTGCAGGAACTGGCTTCTTATTTGATGGAAAGACAATATTAAGCTAAATACATAGTAATAGCTTTGATTCAGATAATGAATCCGGTTATGAGCGCAAATACTGACTACTGCCTGGACCATCAGATATTGAGATAAAATGGTAAAGATATATGGCACAGCTTGTAATTGAAGCCCGGGAAGCAGCCTTGAATACCGGGCTAAGTGTTCGCCGCATTCTTCCCTTTCGTTTACGAAGGATGGTTGGACCTTTTATTTTTATGGATCATGCCGGTCCTGTAGGAATGGATTTGAAAACCGCTTCTTCAATGGATGTATTGCCCCATCCGCATATCGGTTTATCAACAGTTACTTATTTATTTGGAGGGAGCGTAACTCATAGGGATGGTTTAGGAGTTGAACAAATCATTCGCCCAGGTGAAGTAAACTGGATGACAGCCGGAAAGGGCATTGCTCATTCGGAACGCTTTGAAGATCCCGAGGCGTTGGCAGGCGGCGCTCTTGAGATGTTGCAAACCTGGGTGGCATTACCGGAGAAGGTAGAAGAGGCAATGCCGGAATTTCATAATTACCAGCCCGAAAATTTACCGGTTTATACTGATAAGGGTATATGGATGCGACTGATTGCAGGATCTGCTTATGGCTTGAAAAATAAGGTAAGAATCCATTCTCCCTTATTTTATCTGCATGTGAACCTGAATGCAGGAGCAAGACTGGATCTGCCAAAAGAGCATACGGAAAGAGCAGTATATGTTGCCAAAGGGAGCCTGGAAGTTGCAGGCGTAACTTATAGAGCCGGACAAATGCTGGTTTTCGCAAAAGAAGAACAGCCTGTATTATTGGCTCAGGAACCAACAACTCTGATGCTACTGGGAGGAGAACCATTAGGAGAAAGGTTTATCTGGTGGAATTTCGTTTCTTCCAGGCGGGAACGTATTGAACAGGCTAAAGAAGACTGGAAACAAGGCAGGATCATCCTGCCTCCCTCTGATAATAAAGAATTTATTCCGCTTCCTGAGAGTCGCTCAAAACCTGCCAGTAGCTTTGTGCCTCCACCGGAACCTCTTTCCTAAACTGAATGACGAGCTATTTTTTTTAAGTTTCAACCTCTTAGTTTTTATGATTGCTGCAAGTAGAAATTATTTTATTTCTGGCATATTTTCCTTTCTTACAGTTGTTTCGTTTGCGCAGAACAGAACGACTACTAAAGATATTCTTTCCAACAGGATTAACTTTTCTGAGGCTGAAGTGGTTAAAGCACCGGGATTTACAGGCCCGGAGAACAAAGCAATTGAAATGCTTGTTGACGAAGTAGAAAAGAGATCCCGCTTACGCCTGTCAGTTAGCGAACAGGGAATACAGCGGGGAAAGAAAATATATATAGGGCAGTATGATGCATTGTTGAAGTCCTTTCCGTTTCTGCAAAAAAGTTTGGCAAATAAGAAGGGTGAAAGACCGGAAGGATATCACATTCTTACAGGTGAACCGGGACAGGTAATAGTGGCAGGTAATGATGCCCGTGGCGTTTTATTTGGAACCGGCAGGTTGCTCCGGATCATGGATTATGCACGCGATTCAATTTTTCTTCCAGTGGGGATAGACCTTGTTTCCTCACCGAAATATCCACTACGGGGGCATCAAACAGGCTACCGTCCCAAAACCAATTCTTACGACGGATGGTCAGTCGCTATGTGGGAGCAGTATATCCGCGACTTGGTGGTGTTTGGCACCAATGCAATTGAACTGATCCCTCCGGTTTCAGATGATGATGAGGATAGTCCTCATTTTTCAAAGCCTTCGATGCAGATGATGATTGAAATGTCGCGTTTGGCAAAAGAATATGGCATCGAATGTTGGGTGTGGTATCCGGCTCTTGAAAAAAATTATGCCGATAAGGCTGTTGTTGACAAGTCGGTAAAAGAATGGGGAGCTGTACTACGGCAATTACCCAGGGTAGATGCCATTTTTGTTCCCGGCGGAGATCCGGGTCATACGGCCCCGAAAGATCTGTTTGTATTGCTGGAAAAGCAGGCCGCACAATTGCAGCAACTGCATCCCGGCGCTACTTTATGGCTGTCTCCCCAGGGCTTTACTGCTGCCTGGATGAATCAATTCTATTCCTTTTTAAAAGATGAACCAAAATGGTTAGAAGGAATAGTATATGGTCCGCAGCAAAGTGAACGGCTGGTGAATTTGCATGCTAAACTTCCTGTCCGATATAAAATAAGACACTATCCCGATATTACCCATTGTATTCGGGCACAATACCCGGTTCCGGATTGGGATTTTGCTTACAGCGTTACCCTTAACCGTGAGCCGATTAATCCCCGTCCCGTTGATCAGTCGCTGATCTTTAAACAAATTCAACCGCTGGCAGATTATGGATTTCTTACGTATTCGGAAGGCTGCAATGATGACGTGAATAAAATCGTCTGGAGTTCACTAGGCTGGGACCCTGATACGGATATTGCTGATATTTTGAGGGACTACGGCCGGTATTTCATAGGAACAGATTGGGGGGAGGCATTTGCGCAGGGATTATTGAATCTGGAAAAGAATTGGAGGGGTGCATTACTTACCAACACTCAGGTAACAACCACCTTACTTCAATTTCAGGAGATGGAGCGACAGGCATCACCGCAAATGTTGCAAAATTGGCGTTTTCAGCAGGCGCTCTACCGGGCCTATTATGATGCCGCTGTTCGTTCCAGATTGCTTCAGGAAACGGCGATGGAAGATCGGGCAATGGCCTGTTTACGGCAGGCAGCACAAAGTGGAACCGAGGTAGCCATGAAAAGAGCAGAGGCAGCGCTTGAGCCGGCAGGATTACCGGTGAGAGATCTCTTAAGATCAAGGGTATTTGAGTTGGCGGAAGCCTTGTTTCAAAGTATTCACATGCAATTGAGCGTAGGTCGCTATCAGGCGATTGCCACCCATCGGGGAGCAAATCTGGATTTGATAGATTATCCTTTGAATAATGCGGGATGGCTGCGCAAGCAATTTGCGGGAATAAGGAAGTTGACCAATGAAGCAGACAGGCTTAAGAAAATTGATGCGATCATAAACTGGGAGAATCCCGGCGCCGGTGGTTTTTATGACGATCTGGGTAATCCTCTTGCCCAACCCCATCTGCTAAAAGGAAAAAGTTACGCGGAGGATCCGGCGTTTCAGGAATCACCAATGGTCGGTTTCTCCTATGAATTTAATGACCACACTACCCGAATATCATCGGGCAGATTTTCAGAAACCCTGCACGACCAGCCGCTGGAAATGCTATACACCAATCTTGATAAAAACGGGCAGTATAAAATCAGGATCATTTATGGCGCAGAAATGGATTCGGAAATAAAACTGGTAGCTAATAATCAGTATGAAGTTCACCCGATGATTACGAAAAATATTACTTACGATCCTATTGAGTTTATTATTCCCAAGAATGTTACAAAAAACGGGGTATTAAGATTGACTTGGAGTCGTCCGAAGGGCCTTGGCCGTAATGGGAGGGGGGTACAGGTGGCTGAAGTATGGTTAATACATGTGCATGATCATTTGGGCTTCAAAAGAAAACAACCGTATGAATGGTAAGGTGTTTTTAAGTTCGTCTTCTTACTTTTCCTTTTTATCTTTCGGTTTGTTCGGAATAAACCCGGAATTATGAATAACAAGTTTTGCCCAATTTATACTTCCGTCCGGGTTACAAAATTCCTGCATGAATTCAAACGTGAATCTATTAATTAGATTACTGTAATGTTGAGCAAATTCTTCATTTCGTTCTCTTGCCTCATGCCCTAAGGGAAGTATTAGGTCCGTATATAAATCTGGTTCTCCGGAAATTAGTTCCCAAAAACGTTGTCCGCAGAGTTTATAATAATTACCCCTGGCTTTATACTCGTAGCGTTCTCTTGTGCGACCGTAACAGCAGCCATTAACACAAACCAAATTAACAAGTCCTCCAGAAGTGCTAAATCTTTTTCGAGCTGTATTAAACTCAGTTATTAAGTTTTTTATTTGACCGTCATTTCCCCAATTAGGGCCGGATTTAATAGCCACAATAAACCGTTTCCCATCTCTATCAAAATCTAGATCAATGCCGGGTATACCGGCTTTCCTGCCTTGATAAACAGCATCATTTATAAAAATAGCAAGTCTTTCAAGCCAATTTCCAAAAATACTTTCTTCACTGGAAGAAATTGATGCATTTAATATATCCCTGATAATCTCAGAAGCATCTAAAACATTCTTTGCTTTAAATAAATAAGGGTTTTTTGCCAGAAGAACTTCTTTAAGCTTTAGACCTGTTACTTTTTCCAGCCTGCGTTTATGAAAATCGCCAATGTTGTCTTCAACGTACTGCGTAACGTCTTTTAGATTTAGTTGATTCATATTTTATTGTAGGCTCTAATAGATACAATTCTACTGGTTTAACTTGTTCTTTAACCATATCATAGTATTCGGGAACTATGTCAATTCCAATTGAATGTCGTTTCATTCGGTTAGCAACCAATATCGTTGTCCCCGACCCCATAAATGGGTCAAGTACCGTATCTTTATCTTTTGTGAAAAGTTTCATAAACCATTCAGGAAGTTCCTCAGGGAAAGCAGCGCTATGATTTTTGTTGCTGCACTCTGTAGCTAAATGAAGAACGTTAGTAGGGAAGGCCTTATCTCTCGTTAACCAATTTGAAATGTTCTTGCCGAAACCACTTCCCACTTTTGAGTTGTCTCGTATTTTATCTGTGTTGCTAAGATTTTTAAGCCTGGCCTTTGCCCAATCGCCCATTGGAACCATTACCTCCTCCTGATACATAATAAACTTCTTGTCCTTGTTAAATTGCAAAAGCCTTTCCCATGCGTCACGAAAACGATTTGGCCATTTGCCTGGGTAACAATTTTTTTTATGCCAGATAAACTCTTCTGTCCATAACCAACCTTGTTTACGCATTTCAAGAATTAATTCCATAACATAAGTGCTGCGTTCTCCCTCAACGACCTTTTCTTTAATGTTAAGTATGAAAGTTCCCGTTGGTTTTAAAACGCGGAGAAGTTCTTTAGTTATTGGAAGAAACCATTCAACGTATTTGTCAGGATGGATACCGCCGTAAGTTCCTTTACGTTGGTCTGCGTAAGGCGGAGATGTCACAATTAGATTTACAGAGTTGTTAGGTATTTTTTTAAGAATTGTTTTGCTGTCTCCTAAATATAAGTCTGTTCTTACCTCCATGATGATGTCCCGTTTCCACAAATATAAACGCTTTGCCGGGAATGCCAAAAAGTTTAGTAATTTTTGGGCATGGCCGGAAATGGTTTTCAACATCCTGTCTTCCTGACTGTGAAAAATATTTTGATTAGACTATATTAACGGAAGACTTCCTGATGGTGAAAAACGTGTTTTTTAAAATAACATCTTTCTGTTGATCTAGGATAGCTCAATATTTCTTAATCGCCCTTACAGTTCGATTATATTCAATCTTTGTTTTTAGGAGATATCATTGAAATGACGTATATTGTAGGACTATCTTTCACCTAAAACATTGTTTTATGAATCTCCTTCATCAAATTGAATTGTGGGGGGATAGACATCACCCCAAATGGCTTGATTTCATTCGAATGTTATTAGGCATCTTCTTGTTTTTTCGCGGGGTGGAATTTATAAACAACATGGATCAGTTAACCGCCCTTATGACCAGGAGCGAGTTTTTAGGTTCTCTTTCTCTTGGTATGCTGGGGCATTATGTGGTGCTGGCGCATATTGTTGGAGGTGCGCTCGTTGCTTTTGGTTTACTTACCCGTTTTGCCTGTGTGGTGCAGATTCCAATATTGTTGGGTGCTGTACTTTTTGTGAATGCCGGAGAAGGATTTTTTACATTGAACGAGGGTTTATGGCTATCATTGCTGGTGCTGGCGTTACTCCTGTTTTTTACCGTGAGTGGCAGCGGCCCCTTGTCAGTTGACGAGCAAATGCGAAAACAGAGTGAGGTACGCAAAAAATAGGTTATTTTATGAATCTGAACCCTTTACATATCTGTGTTTTTGACAGCGGTTTGCATTCGAATATGATCTCGCGCCGGCTCATAGCGGCTACTTTATAATAGGAATTAGATTTTCAATCGTTTGTTTAACCGCCATTTGATTTGAAATAGGTGTATAATGAAAATAGTTGTTGAATTTTGAACTGTCAAAATAGTAATCCCGGTCATACTGATAATTCATTTCTGCTAATTCCGACATAATAGGTATAAAAAGCCCCATTAGTTTAACCAGCCGGTGTGATAATATCCTGTACCTGGGTTCGCAATTCATTATTTTTGCAAAGAGTTCTATCCATTCTTTACCGGTGATTTTTTGTGAATCAGTTGGAAGATTCCATATTTGTCCATAGGCTTCGTTTGTATTCCCTAACATAGCCGTTCCCTTCGCAAGTTCCGGTACATAACCAAAACTATGTACTTTATCAGCATTGCACAGCCATAGTGCTCTATTGCCTTTTATCAATCTGTCGTATACCAGGTTCATAAGGATGCTGCTTTTCCGGGAAGTTCCACCGAAGAAGTCTGGCGCTCTGGCTATCACCACCTGAAGGTTGTTTTCCTTCTTATTCATTAAAATAAGTTGATCAACGGCGGCTCTTATTTTGCCCTTCCTGCTTGTGGGACTTATTGGTGACTCTTCTGTAATGTGGTTTACCTGATCTCCCCCAACGGCATAGATGTTGTCAAAAAATACAAGTTTGGAGTTGTACTTCAGGCAGGCGTCAATTACAGATTGCATAAACGGCAGCCATTTCTCAGCCCATATCTTCGTTTTATATGGAAACCCAATGGTTACATAAACTATGGATGATCCTTTTACAGCCTTAAATACGTTTTCTCCTTCTGTTAAATCGGCAGGAAATAATACATCGGTTGGATTTACTTTTTTAGGACTCCGGCTGACCAGTTTTATATCTGAAGAATATTCTCGCAATGCTTTGGTAAGTTCAATTCCTATAGCTCCGTTTGCTCCTAAAATAGTTTGTGTCATTTAAATTCTTGTTCTGCTTTCTCTTTATCAGAGTTCTTTTATATCCTGGCTGTTCAAGGTAACGAAAGCAACTGATCCAGGTTAATGTATTCTGTCGCCCCTCAGTTCCGAGCTTTGCATCACTTGTGCTTCGTAGTTTAGCCATTGAGCCCAGCGGGTTCTCACTTTTTCTTTTTCTATATAAGTTTCTGCCAGAGTAATAAACAATGTATAATGGCCGGCTTCGCTTTCCATAAACCGGCGATAAAACTTTTTAAGATCTGAATATTCTAATCCTTCACTAAGACGCTTAAAACGTTCGCAACTTCTGGCTTCAATAAGCGCCATAGTGAGTAATTGATCTAAAAACCGGTCTTCTTCCTTTCCGCCTTTAGTCTGAAATTCGAGTAATTTATTTACATAAATGTCTTTTCGTTGTCTGCCTAACCGTAAATTTCGTTTTTGCAGTTCTGCTAATACCAGTCTGAAGTGTCCCCATTCTTCTGTAACAATAGGCGATAACTCTATAACTAATTTTTCTTTATCAGAATAGCGTTGAATAAGAGTTATGCAGGAGGTGGCAGCCTTTTGCTCGCAATAAGCATGGTCAGTGAGGATAGCTTCAAGACTTATTTCTGCCAGATTAACCCACCTTGGGTCGGTGGGCAAACGGAGCCCGAGGATGTTTTTTACATCAGCCTCATTCATGTGGTGAAAATAGTGGATTTACAATTTAACTAAAACTCTTTATTGTCCTTCGTCTTTTGTATTTATTCTTCTTCCGCGACTATTGAAAGGAGTCTGGACTTTGCTTTGTTGAAAATATGTTGCCCTTTATCGTTACCCTTTCTCAACTCTTTTTGTTGTTCGGGACTTAGCTGATGAATTTCCCGGCATTCAACGCTGCAACAGCCATGGTATTTTTGTGCACACTCAGTACATTGAATGAACAGGAGATGACATCCGTCGTTCATGCAATTAGTGTGTGTATCACATGGTTTTCCACACTGATGGCAGTGGGCAATTATGTCATTGGTAATTCTTTCGCCAAGACGGTCGTCAAAGACAAAGTTTTTGCCTATAAATCTGCTTTCCAATTGTTGTTCCTGAATTTGCCTGGCATAATGAATTACCCCACCTTCTAAATGGTAAACATTCTTAAAGCCATTATGCAACAGATAAGCGCTTGCTTTTTCACAGCGTATACCCCCCGTGCAGTACATGATAATATTATTATTCTTATAGGGTTGCATCATCTCCAACGCCATAGGCAATTGTTCCCTGAAGGTATCACTGGGTATCTCAATTGCATTTTTAAAATGGCCCACTTCATATTCATAATGATTTCGCATATCAATAATGATGGTATTGGGGTCGTCTGTTAAATAGTTCAATTCTTTTGCATTAACATATTTACCTTTTTTTGTCATATCAAAAGAAGAATCATTAATCCCGTCTGCTACAATTTTTTCCCGGATTTTTATTTTGAGCACCCAAAAAGATTTTCCATCATCCTCAATGGCAATATTTAGTCTGGTGTGCCGGAGTCCGGGAATGGCATCCAAAACATTCTTAAATTTTTCAAATTGAGATTGAGGCACACTAATCTGCGCATTGATGCCTTCGGAGGCAATATACACCCGTCCATAAACGCTTAAGGTGTAAAACGCTTTATAGAGATCGTCTCTAAACTGTTGTGGATCGTTAATTCTGAAATATCTGTAAAATGAAATAGTGGTGCGCGGTTCTGTTTCTGAAAGAATACGTTGCTTCAATTCCCTGTGGGAAATACGGTTATGTAAAACTGCCATAGTCTTGAAATTTTATGTTTCGGATATTAGTAGAAACGGGTCGTTTACATGACGAACAAAATTTCTTAAACCCTGCAAAGATAAAAGAAGTTTAGCGTTCGTAGGTTTTTCTCAAAATAAACGACGAAGTAAAGCTCCGCTAAGAGCAGCTAAAGAAGCAATTACAGCACCAATTCCGGCGGTTAAACCCATGAGAATTAACGGCTGGTCGGATTTAATAACCAGCATTGAAATTTTATGTGCAAGCAAATGCTCATTGGATGAACTTATCCACCAGGATAATCCACCCCATAAAATTAGGAGAGACACAAATCCGGATAAAAAGGCCAGGTAGGGCTTTTGAATAATAACTAAGGGGATAAGAAAAGCAATTATTGCGAAACTCCACCATGGAAGGTACAATCCTGCAGCAAAACTCAATAAGCCGGTTAGTAATACAGAAATAATAAATTTCATATCAGTCCAAATTAATGATCAAATACCATTTTCCAAACCAGATGATTCCCCTCTTGTTCACCTTTCTTCATGACCCAGGCTTTATAGTATTCTCCTGCAGCCCATTTATCAACGAATGAATCATAATAACGGCTACCCGGATTTCCCGATTGCCCACCAGGGTAAACAACATAAGCTGAGGTTTCTTCTGTTAATTCAATAACCATTCGCCAACTTGGCCCGTGTTTGTGTTTCATAGCGTTAATGATAAACTCTCCTCCGCCTACTGGTAATCCCGTCCTGGCAAAGGGCGTCATGGTTTCCCCAAGAAGATGATAGATGGATGGGTTTTGATAAGCGCCCCAGGCAAGTCTGTTAACAGTAGCCAGGGAGTCGGCTTCAACAGCTGCCTGTTTGAAGGCAACGGTTACCACATCTCTTAAAGTTTCCAACTCTGTGGTATGGATATTATCAATGTATTTAAAAGAAGAATCTCTCAATAAAGCTTCTGCTAAGGTTGCAGCCGAAGGTCTTAAATCCACGCCGGCTTTTTCAAATTCATCGTCCCATACCTGTTTCTTGAGGTTATCGAACCACAGGCTGAAAACCGTTGCTCCTTTTTCATTTATATTATTATATAACGACCAGTGCTGAACCAGATCCAGGTATTTTCTTTCCTTTTCATTCAGGAGGCTGTCTTTTATATTGGTCAGTAGGATTGGGCGTGCTGTTTCGGCGAAAACATTATAATTATCATTTTGCATTTTCATCATATCCTCAGGAGTAACCTGAGGCATAAAAGACAGTTTTCTGTTAACGGCAATTCCCCGGTATACATCATAATACCCCGGTATAAAATAAGGATAGGTACTATCTGTGGGCCGTTGATTAGCGCTGCTTACAAAACCCCTCTCCGGATTCAGAATATGTGGATTTTCATCCATAGGAATCAGGTTCTGCCATCGGTAGCTGCTGTCTTCCCCCGGAGCCACGTATACACCCTGCCGTGGCCATAAAGCGGCAAATTCCCCCTGCTGCCAGATGGCGATATCGCCTGATTTGGAAGCGAATACCACATTTTGGGCAGGACTGGTAAAGTATTGCAGTGCATTTCTATAATCTTCGTAGTTTTTTGCCCGGTCTAAATAATACCAAAGCATCAGTTCATTGGAAGGATCATGCGCTTTCCACCTTAAAGCCAAATTCTTACCAGGCTGATCTGTTGAAGGAAAACTCTTGTCATAAGCAACAGGGCCAAAAACGGTATAGGCAACCGTATCATACACTGTAGGTTTTCCTTTAACGTTTATATTTTCAATTCTGATTTCGCTACTTTTCCATTCTTTATTAAAAAGGTATTGTCGTTTGGTGTCATCCTTAAATTGTATAGTATAATAATCCATTACATCTCTGCCTGCATTGGTAAAACCAAATGCTATACTGTCGTTGAATCCAATTATAACGCCTGGTGCACCTGGAAAACTTACGCCATATGCATTCATTGTGGGGGTTATGATCTGCATTTCATACCAGATAGACGGGAAAGAGAGATCGAGATGAGGGTCGTTGCAGAGTATGGGCGCACCGTTCCGGGTACGGGAGCCGCTTACTGCCCAGTTATTGCTTCCATTAGCAGGATCCGGTTTATCAATTTCTTTAAGTTCACCTGAAATTCCAGCCTTTTCAAGGTACAACGAATCCACAGAGTCAGGCGCTGCGGAGTGGACAGAAGGTTCTGGGAAAATGGTACCTTTTGGAATAATCGGATCAAGAGAATCGGCTGTATAAGGAAAGAGAACACGTAGCTGTTCGTTACCAAAAAACGCTTTTGCTTTGGTCATGGCAAGATCATCTGAATAACCAGACAGTGTAAGAGACATTAACTTTACAAAAAGGGCCGTTTTGAGATTATTCCATTTTTCAGGCTGATAGCCTAATATCTTATATTCAACTGGTAAACGGCTCCCGGACAAGGAAGAAATATAGGCATTTACTCCGGCAGTATAATGGTCTATTTGGGATTTTGAAATAGGATTTGCTTCAATTTCTTTCAGCATATTTTCGGCTGCATACACCATACCCAACCTTCTCCTTCCCCTGTCGAACTGAATGGCCTTATCACCTATGATTTCACTTATCCTTCCTGCTGCAGCCAGGGTTTGAAACTCCATTTGCCATAATCGGAAACGGGCATGCAGGTAACCCTGAATGAAACAGGCATCATCATCATTGCCTGCAACCACATGAGGTACCAAACGATCATCAAGATATACTGTAGATTTCTCTTTTAATTCCGGGAACAGCAATTCCATATTGAAATCTGGCTTTGCCGGTTCTGCATTTTGCCAAAAACCATGCTGTGGACTTAAGAATTTCCCTAAAGGTAAGGGTAGCAAAGTAGCGCTGT
>CAZFGP010000053.1:0-24401 GCA_964518685.1 uncultured Terrimonas sp. | reverse complement strand
CGAATGGAAGGTAAAAGATCCTGCGGCCGAAATTTTTGAAGGTAGCGGTCGTGAGTTATTCAGAGTGGATATGGTAAGCGGCATTCATGGCGTACAGGAAATCACTTTTAACCCGTTAGCAAAGCCGGGTGACGAAGATTTTGGCCTATTGTACATAGGCGTTGGCGATGGTGGCTGTGTTGAAAATGGATTTCCATCGCTGGCATTGAGTAAGGAAACGGTATGGGGTACCATCCTTCGCATTGACCCATTAGGGCATAACAGCGCTAACGGTAATTACGGTATTCCGTCGCACAATCCATACTCTGGAGTGCAACACGGCGGTGTCGCTCCGGAAATTTACGCGTCCGGATTCCGAAACCCGCATCGCATTACGTGGACGAAGCGTGGTGAAATGTTGGCTTGTAATATCGGACAACATCATATTGAATCGGTGAACCTGATCACTCCGGGCAGAGATTACGGATGGCCAACGCGAGAAGGCCGTTTTGTAATTGATCCCTTAGGTGATATCAATAACGTGTATCCGTTACCGGCAGACGACAGTATTTATGAGTTTACCTACCCTGTTGCCGCTTTTGATCATGATGAGGGTGCAGCTATTACCGGAGGGTTTGAGTATTGGGGAACCACTATTCCTTTGCTATACGGAAAATATCTTTTTGGCGATATCCCCTCAGGAAGGTTATTTCATCTCAACACCGCGGATATTGAGCAGGGAAGACTGGCAGATATCAACGAATGGCGAATCACCCTGAATGGCGTACTTACCACACTGGTGGAAGCTTGCGGAAACGGGCGGGTAGACTTGCATTTTGGAAGAGATGCACAGGGTGAGTTGTATATCCTCACCAAGGCTGATGGCAAACTGTATAAGATAACCGGAGCCGAACAGACAAAACTACAATAACCCAAAATCACCTTTTGTTCTTAATTAAAATAATAACGAACCCATATGATGTTGAATGAGCCCTCTCCTATTTCTGAATCGTCGGCCGCTTCCCGAACTACACTGCAGCATTTAGTACGACTGCCCGTATTAGTGGCAGCATTAGGATACATGGTGGACATGTACGATTTGTTTTTATTCAGTATTATTCGTGTACCCAGTTTGAAATCACTGAACCTTTCAGACGAAAGTATATTGAAAGACGGTCTGCTGTTGCTTAACCTGCAAATGGCCGGTATGCTTATTGGTGGTATCGTGTGGGGTATTATGGGCGATAGAAAAGGACGGCTTTCCGTGCTGTTCGGCTCCATCTTAATTTATTCATTAGCCAATATCGGCAACGGTTTGGTAACTTCTGTAGGTGCTTATGCCGTATTGCGTTTTATAGCTGGCTTCGGACTTGCCGGAGAACTGGGCGCCGGTATTACCCTGGTATCTGAAATATTACCAAACAGGCTTCGCGGATATGGCGCAACGCTGGTGGCCACTATGGGCGTAATGGGTGCACTCCTGGCGTACCTCGTTTCGTACTTTTTCGACTGGAGGATATCTTTTTTTATCGGTGGCGGACTCGGGCTACTATTGATGATCATGCGGATCAGGGTTTTTGAATCAGGTATCTTCTTAAAGCTAAAAGAAAAGAAAGTAAAACGTGGAAATGTATTCATGCTGCTAAACAATAGGAAGCGGTTTTTAAAATACCTCAATGGGATTATTATCGGAATGCCTATCTGGTTTGTGGTGGGTATCCTCATTACTTTTTCTCCTGAGTTTGGCAGAGCTCTGGGTTTAGATCAACCTGTTGACGCCGGTAAAGCAGTAATGCTTGCTTTTTCAGGACAGGTGGCGGGAAATCTTATCAGTGGAATAACGAGTCAGTATTTGCAAAGCCGTAAGAAAGCTATTCTCCTTTTTCTGCTACTGTCGTTTGTGCTGGCATTAATTTATTTGCTGGCTCCATTTCATACTACATTCTGGTTTTATGTCATCTGTACTTTTTTAGGTTTTTCAAGCGGATACTGGACTTTGTTTATTACGGTAGCGGCAGAACTCTTTGGCTCCAATCTGAGAGCAACGGTGGCCACTACCATTCCTAATTTTGTAAGAGCAACGGTTATTCCGTTAACGGCTCTTTTTTTGCTGATGAAAGATTTCGCAGGGATAGTTTATGGTACTTTAATCGTGGCTGTTGTTACCTATGTTTTGGGGTTGATAGCATTATATTTCCTGGAAGAAACTTTTACGAAAGAAATGAATTATACCGAGGAGGAATGACCTCATAATGCTTACAGACCCGAAATGGAAAATAGCGGTATTCATATCAGAGCAATGACAGCAGATGATGTAGCTTCTGCCATGATCCTGTCTTCAACAGAGGGTTGGAATCAAACCCTGGATGATTGGCGTTTCATAATTTCCTCACCAGGCAATATTTGTCTTGTTGCTGAATCTCAAAAAATAATTGTTGCAACAGCAACTGTAGTCAACTATTCGGAGAAAATCTTCTGGATTGGTATGGTATTGGTAAAAAAGGATTTTAGGGGGAAGGGTATAAGTAAGTTATTGCTTAATCATATATTTCAAAATTTGGATAAGGAGCCCTTAGTCAGGCTGGATGCTACTCCGCAGGGACAAAAGATATATCATTCTTTAGGGTTCAAAGAGGAATACCAGATAGCGAGGATGATCTGTATGGCAGCCGGGCCTTTTTCAGGAGAAAAAATGATAATTACCCCCCGGCAGGTTACACCGGAATACATGCCTGGGATTATTACATTGGATAAATTTGCTTTTGGAGTAGAAAGAAGCTTCCTCATGAAGATGCTTGCAGAGAGATATCCACAGAAGGCATGGATATGTCTGAAAGAAAATCAAACTACCGGTTTCGTGCTTGGAAGAGATGGAAATAATTTTCATCATATAGGCCCTGTAATTGCAAGAACGGCAGAGGATGCAAAAATCCTGATCCGGTGTGCTATGAAAGGTCTTGAGGGAATGCCGGTGATATTAGATGTGCTATGCGATAAAAAGACGCTGATGGAATTCCTTATCTCGTTAGGATTTACCGTTCAGCGTTACTTTACCCGAATGTATTGGCAGAATAATCCTATTCCTGGAAATCCGGACAATATTTTTGCCATCTGTGGACCGGAGTTTGGTTAGATGGTAGTTGATATCAGGCATTTAACTTTAGCCCTGCAGAAAGCGAAAGCGGATTAGCAGCAGTGTTGGGCAGCGCAATCCGTAAGCTGCCAGTCAGCGCTAAAAGGATACCTCCTGCAAGATACCATTTCTTAATTCTGAGATTCCGGATAAAGTAAAATTTACCATACAACGCAAGGTTCGGAGAAAAAAGAAAGCAACAGAAAATGAAATTCGATTAGGTTGTGAGGGGATTAGTGTAATCGGCAGAAATTTTTCTGCTAACATTTTCTGTTGCTTAACTATGTGCAATGATTTAGACGGACGGTTAAAATACATTGCTGTTTTACATTAGGATTTTGGATTGGGTGTCTTTCGGTTAATTTGGTTTTTTATAGGATGCTTTGGCGTTTTTCGGATACCGGATTAAAAAAGGGCTTTTGGATTCGGATACTGGATTTTGATATTGGATTCGGATCATTGGATTTGTTACACAAAGAAACAACTACGCTGCCTGCTGTACAATAGTGCGTGGTACAAATGGGCGGTCATTATTATTCTACAGTAGAGGACTTTTACGAACCAGGGTGGATAAGGCTTTCTTCTTATTGTATTATTACGCACCGGGAAAAGAATTCATAAAACTATCTAAGCCAGTTGTTTTTATAGGAACGATTTCTAAAAAAAGCAGGTATTTTCACTAGCGCCTCGTAAATCTACGTGAGATCTGCATTACGATTCGGAAGAAAGCCCATCTGCTAGAAATAAGAGCCATTCACATTTAATTGATATAGGTTAACTGGAAAAGGAAAAAGACCTTCAAAATTGAAGGTCCCTTTCGATTATAAACAGCCCCAAAACTAACTTAATTGTTTCTTCTTTGCCCTCCCATAAAGTCAAATTGTCCCTGCATTTCTTTCATCGGCCTGATATCATATTCTTTCGGGGTGTCAAAAACCTTATCTTCTATTACCGGGTCCAACGCTATTTTGGTCACTTCCATTTTCAATTCAAATCCATTGCCCCCCTTCATCTCATACCCATGACAACCCCGTCTATTTTATCCAGCCCCGTGATGCTGAAACTCATACCTCCTCTTCCCATAGCCTGAATTCAGGCTCGTTTTCCGCAGACATGCGCTATCCAAAGGTACAATCTAATGAATACCGGCTCGGGATATGAAAGTTAAATAAGGTTAATAAGTTTCAAAAAAACATACCGAACCCCCTACCCAGGTTTTGTCCTGATTGTATCTGACGCCAATCATTTTTCCTTTGCTCAGACGGGCAAGATTAATTGCTGCATGTGGGCGTGCATCGCCGTCGGGCCACACATACATGAGTCTGATTTCGGCTTTGGCAGGAGTATCCGGGGTTTGTATAATATCGGCATACTTTACCTTTCGTTGTAGAATCCAGTTTTCAGGATCTGTTATCCGAGACAGGTCGGTGGGTGTGAGATCAATTAACACCCCCTGTCCGGCAAAAGAGAAAAGCGGTTTTAAAACGTAATTTTCAAGGTCAGAAGGAATCTGCTCTATCTCGTTAAGAAACATGGTTTGCGGAACGCATGGATGTTGAATGAAGGGCAGGGTGAATTTGCTGATTCTATAAAACCAGTTAGGATGCGGAACCCACTCTACTTCCCAGTCCCTTGTAATATCAATAAAATCATGCAAGCCTGATTGTGAATTCAAGTCATCAAAAATTATACGGTTGTATATTCTCTTCACCTCTGTTTTTTTGCCGCGATTGAGGTAGAATAATTTTTTCCCCTCTGCAATTAATTCTGTTAAACACACCGGGTGAATACCGGTATAGTCTTCGGTGCAATAAAAATCAATCCTTGTTTTCTGTTCATGGGGTTTTATCTCTAAAAGGATAACATTTTCTGCGGCATGATTACCCAATAGCAGATTTTTGAGCATGGTGATATAGGAGTCATGATTGTAGCCGTTCAAATAATGACTGTAATTATGAGGAATGTCAAAATGTTTCCGGATCACTTCGGGATAGTAAGCCTGAAAACCGAATAAGGTAGGGAAACCCTGCATTTCAATAAGTTGGGGTTCCGGCTCTCCTTTTTCTCCTTCACAAATGCCAAAATCAAAAGCAATCATATGGCTGTGGGCAGTTTCTCCTGCTACATATTCTTTAGCAGGAATAGCCCTTTCCGTTAGCGATTTAAATGCTTTATCTGTGATAACATCTATTATACTTTCACAGGCATCGAGCATTTTTTGAGTAAAGGATTTATCAACAAACACAGGGGTTTCTGCCACCCTGAATTCAATATCACCCCGATGAAGGCTGTTCAGTTCGTTCAAAAAGGCTTGATACCGGTCTGTCGTAAAGGTTTCATTAAATGTTTTTCTAAGTTGGGGAACCATAACGCCTTCGTTTTATATGCTTAAAGCTAAACCCTTCGTGCCTGATTACAAAATATTTCGTAGCGGCTGTTATCAATATTGGGAAGCCAGTTGCGCCTCCTGCTTATGTGTCACAGCATCACTCAGAAAATTAGGCAATACATGAGAGTAGGTCCACAGTATTTTATCCGGATCCTGGAGTTGCTCTATCATAGAAATCCATTTCTGTTCTCCATAAGTTGCTATTACACTATTTTTTTTATCCTCCTGCTGCAGGTGCACACTCATTCCAATGGCATCCGCTTCAGGATGGAACTGGGTACCCACCATATACTCGTTGAAACGCATACCCATGATGGCTCTTTCAAGCGGCACATTCGGTCTTTCCTTTTCAATACAAAGTATAGAAGCGCCCATGGTAGTGATCCGTTGATGGTTGGGTTTTATAACCTGGAAATCCCGGCTGTCTACGGCATAAAACGGATCATTCAATCCTTCAAAAATCGTTTCCTTTCTCCCCTCTTTAAGAAGATGGACCGGAAACACACCAAAGGAAGTTGACTTGCGCTTGCATACCTCGGCTAACCTGTAATGACGACAAGCCAGTTGAAAGGAATGGCAAATTAAAAAGACGTACTTTTTTTGAAGATGAGCAACATCATTATTCCATCGTTCCACTTCTGAAAACCAGTTGAAATAAACCTTTTCCCATTCACTTCCCTTACTATCCAGAGGGCTGCCTGGTCCACCTGTTGAAATATAAATATCATAACTGATATCGGGCACTTCTTTTTTTAAACGAACCTCAAATTCATTCCATTCGATATTCAGATGATGCGCCTCTCCATATTGTCTTAAAATGTCTCTGATACATCGCATGCCCTGATTCGCTACTCCTTCATAAAGATCGAGAATAGCTACTCTAATGGGCTTCTTTCCTTCGGATTTCATGCTGCAAAAATAATATTTTTCAAGGAAGGCTATGGTTTAAGGTTGATAGGATGCAAAAGGCAGATAGGTGGCCTTCAAAAATCGGTTCCTATTTTTTTTGAACAAAGTCTTGTGCTGCCTGGGGTAACTTTCCGACAAACTTCAGAATCAGTCTTTTTAATGATATGATTTTCTATCTTGCATCCCGGCATGAAAAAGTATGAAGATGAATATCGCCACAAGGGATTGCGCAGAAAGCTGATGGCTTCCTTGCAGAAGAAAGGTATTTCAGACGACCGCATATTGGAGGCCATGAATCGTATTCCCAGACATTTTTTTATGGATTTGGCCTTTGATCATATTGCGTATGAAGACAGGGCATTTCCAATTGGTGAAGGGCAAACTATTTCACAGCCTTATACTGTGGCCTATCAATCTCAGTTACTGCTGATTAAGCCTTTTGATAAAGTTCTGGAAATTGGGACTGGCAGCGCTTATCAGAGTGTGGTGCTGGCGGAATTGGGAGCACAGGTATATACCATTGAACGGCAGAAAAAGCTATATGAAAGCAACAAGCATTTCAGCTTTCTGAAAAAGTATCCGGGAATTAAGTTTTTTTATGGTGATGGCTTTGAAGGATTGCCTACCTATGCTCCTTTTGATAAGATATTAATTACTGCTGCTGCCCCGGTAATCCCCCCCAAATTGGTGGAACAGTTGAAGCCTGGAGGGATAATGGTACTGCCTGTAGATGAAAATCATGTGCAGCGAATGATGAGAATTACAAAATTGGAAGATGGAACTCTGAGAGAGGAAAAGTTTGATTCCTTTTCATTTGTGCCCATGCTGGAAGGGAAAGCCAACGGAGAGGGTAATTCTGTATGAGGCAAGGCTGTTGTCCTTCCGATCAACAGCCTTGTTATACTTAATTGGTTTTTCACAGTAAAAAATTATTGCATCTGCATCATGTCATTTCCGCCTTCACCGCTGTTTCTGTTGTTTTTACGTTTGAACAGTGAAGCGTCAAATTTACCAAAGCGATAAGAGAAGTTAAGTCTGAACATCAGCCCGTCTCTTCTCCTCCACATGTCCTGAACAAATACGCTGTTTTCTGAATGAGCATCGTATATTCTCGATTTCAAAACGTCGCTAACACTTAGCGTAACGGAGGCTTTTTTATCTTTCATGAAATCTTTTTTAAAGGCAATATCCACGCCGTAATTGGGGTTGATGTATCCTTGTGCTGCTCCGTTAGCGCCGCCAAAGAATCCTCCTCTGAAGCCGCCACCACCCTGAGGTACCAGCGTTCGGGATTGATAATCTCCTGAGAGTTGAATAGTATAATTAGCGGGGAGTTTAAAATTAACATTCATTTTTCCGAAAAAAGCCCAGCGATCATTAACCCCCAAAACCTTGTCCAGACCGCTGTTGTCAATCCGGGCATTATAAAAATTGAGGTTGGTGGTAATATCTACCCAACCGGTGATTGGATTCTTTGAGGTGAGTTCAAGTCCATAAGAGCGGCTTGAATTGGCATTAATATAGGAGATGACCATTGCTGAATCCAGTTTGCCATCAGGCAAAGGAACATCATATTCCAAATTCTGGTATTGGGTGATAAGATTGTTGGTTTGTTTAAAGTATGCGGAAGTGAGTAAACTATGTCCTTTACCGAGAGATTTGCTGTAATTCAATTCAAAAGAGTTTGTGAATTCGGGTCTCAGACCGGGATTTCCTACTCTGATGTTAAGCAGGTCGGATACATCATAATAAGGGATCTGCTGCCAGAAATTAGGACGATTTATTCGACGGGAATAGTTCAGTTGCAGATCCTGACCCGGACTTAATGACTGGGTAACAAACACACTTGGGAAAAATTCCAGAGGATATTTATTGGCAAAAGTTTCCCCTGTATTTAGCTGAGTACCTTTGTATCTTGAACTCTCGGCTCTCAATCCCAATTGGTAGGAAAAATTCTCTCCTATTTTATTGGAATAGGTGGAGTAAGCAGCATATACATGATCAATATACTTATAATTTGTGCTGGCAGAAGGAATGACTACAAATTCATTCAGCAAATAATTGTAAGCGCTATTTTCGTTCATATTCTTGTTGTCTCTGATAGCCGCACGCACGCCGCTTTCAAATTTCCCTTTTCCCAGAGGGCTGGTGTAATCAGATTGAATGGTCCAAAAAGTGGTACTCCCCGAAGAAATAAGTTTTTGCAATGCCGGATCACCCAGTTTGCTTCCATCGGGATTATAATATTGAGTAGTGTAATCTCCATCACCTGAATTGGAACTGGTATTAAAGTTGACATCTGCAGTCAGTTCTCTTCCCTGCTTGGGAAACAAGTGCTTGTAACCCAGAGCCGGACCATAATTCTTAAAATTACGTTTGTTTGCAGTGGTTCTGATAGCATCCTGCACTTTGTTGACGGGCATAGACAAAGTATCTACGTGGATATTGTCGGTTTGAAAACTGTTGAAATTACCATTGGGCACGGACATGGAAAGGGTTAGGGTATTCCGGTTATCCATAAAGTAATCGAAACCAATTCTCCCAAAAAGAAACTGTCCGGTATTGGTGGAATTGCTGGACTGATTCAGAATCGTATTCTGTAGTTTATTACTGAAGAGATTCTCACGGTAGGTATTTCCGGTGCCAATACTTTTACGCTGAAACAAATTCATACCCAGGAAGAAATTCACTTTTCCCTGTTTTACATTAATATCTCCGCCAAGGTTTATTTTCCCCCGCATATCAATACCGCCTCTTACATTGCCATTGTAACCTGCCTTCCGATTTTTTTTCAGAATTACGTTTAAGATTCCTGCTGTACCGCCGGAAGCATCAAATTTTGCAGAAGGGTTTGTAATGATTTCCACACTTTCTATAGCATCTGCCGGTATTTCATCAAGTGTTAGCGTAGTAGGCCGCCCATCAACAAAGATGGTAGGCGCTGCATTTCGCAGGGTAACATTGCCATCAATATCCACATTCACTCCCGGAACGTTTTTCATGATTTCAGTGGCTGTTTGCCCGGTAGTGTTAATGTTTTTGTCCACATTGAAGATTTTTCGGTCAACACCCATCTGGAACATAGGCTTTGATGCCACTATTGTTACTTCACCCAATTGCTGCACATCCGGGTCCATTTTTAAGTTCCCCAGATCCTTGTCCAGATTGCCGGCGCTAAACTGTATTACTTTTTCAATAGGAGTATACCCAATTGCAGTCACCGTTAATCGGTACTGTCCTTTTGCGGGGATATTTTCCAGCGTAAAATCTCCTTTCGGGGTAGTAAGCTGTCCTCCTACTGTTACATCCTTGTTTTGTCCGGAAGCGTCTGGTTTTGACTGAATAAGTAAAACCGAAGCAGCATCAATTCCTTTATTGGTTGACCCGTCAATAATTCTGCCGTAAAATCTGCCATTATTCATCGCGCCTTGTCCGCCACGGTTACCACCCCACTGAGGTTGTTGAGCATGTAATCCCAGGGTAATTGTGCTAATCAGAAAAGTTAGAAATATTTTCATTATCTGTGTTTTTATACCGTAAGACTGAATTCATTAATAATGATAGTCTTGTGGTTTTGTTTTCGGTTGCAAAATTACACTGATAAATGAAGTATTGGTAAGGTTTAAGGTTAAAGAAGGTTAAAGGTATTTTAGTTGTAAGCTAAATTGAATGTAATGGACAGGATGGTCTCATATCCCCTTTTTTAGGAGATGGCTACCCATTAAGTATGGATAATGCTTTAAAATGAGTAGAATTGAATTTTGTGTACATCTGTTTTTCGTTTATTTTTGCAGCTAATAAAAACGGTGGCTGTAGCTCAGTTGGTTAGAGCATCAGATTGTGGTTCTGAGGGTCGTGGGTTCGAGCCCCATTAGCCACCCCGTGATATAATAATAAGAGACAGTATAATTTATTATGCTGTCTTTCTGTTTTTATAACCTCATTTCAAGTTTTTCCTATTCTTTATGTTGCCTTCTGTTTGGGCCGCCTGCTGGTTTCGGATGTCAGATGGTATTAATTTACCCAAAATGAAAAGGCTGCTGAAAACAACGTCTGTTTTCAGCAGCCTGGTAAAAATCAACTTTAAATGGTTTTTATGGTTTTTCCCACCAAACTTTGGTGATAAATTCATCAGGTCCCTGACGTTGAACAGCTTCCTGATAGTTTTCGGCATTTAATACCGGCTCAGAAGCCTGATATTTCAATCTGCCAGGTCTTTTACCCTTTGTTACATTCCCGTTTACCTGATAATTCGTAGGAATAATAACATCCGGATAATCCGTTCTTCTCCAATTTGCAAATGCTTCATATCCGTTTAGGAAGCAGGCCACCCAGTACTGTCCGCTGATTTGATTCAGCGCTGCATTAAAGTCTACGGTTCCAACGAAGGGATTACTGCTCAGGTAATTGGTAATTTCGCTTTCTGATATGGCAACGCTCGGATCATAATTAGCATAATTTTCCATATCTGCCCGTACCCCTTTCTCATAGGCGTCTGTTGCATTTCCACCCCATCCCCGTAAAGCTGCTTCAGATAACAATAATTGAACCTGAGCATAGGTTAGTATGAATCGGGGGCCATCAAATTTCGCAAAAGCGCTTCTGTTCAGATCCGACCATTGTCTCATTCCTAAAGGATTAGAAGGATCATAGTTGGGAATATCATTGATTTGTAATTCACCCCAGCCGCTTGGTAACCCTTTTTGATGAGCGGGATTCCTGTCGTCCAGATCAGGATCACCGGTTGTATTAGGATAGATTGCGCAGATATTAAAAAGACGTGGGTCATTTCTTGCATCCAGGTAATTAAAAAGGGTGGCGCTAATATAGGAGCCTGACTGAACAGTACGGAAATATTGGCCTGCCCAGGGAAGGATTAGCGCAGTATTAACGCCTGCTTTATCAACCCCGTAAAGGACTAAATTGTCATCGTTATTGTCCATCAGACCACCGGGTCCATTAATGGCATCTTTAACCCATTTTTCTGCTTCACCAACATTCACTTTGGTTAACCTCATGCCTAATCGAAGCATTAATGAATTGCCAAGTTTTTTCCACTTGGCAATGTCGCCGTTATATACAATATCAAACTTGGCAAAGTTTTCGCCACTGGCATTCAGGTTGGCTACCGCATCCTTTAAAGTGGCCAACATGTCCTTATAAATGAATTCCTGCGGATCGTATTTTGGTTTTTTAATTTGTTGATAAAAAGCCAGACTTGCCTCCGAATAAGGAACATCACCATATGCATCAGTCAGTCGCTGGAACAAAATCACCTTCCAGATTCGGGCCATATGATACAAATTATCATTGTCTTCTCTCTTTTGCTCAATTACATCCTGAAGGGATTTAGAGACACTATAAGTGTCGTTCCATAATTGATCGTTGGGGCCCTGGAGATAAACGTACTTATCTCCGTGCCAGGCAAAATATCCTTCATCGTATAAAGTGGTAAAATGCTGAGCAAAGGTGCTGAAATAAGCCATGTTACTCGCCATCCCCTCGGATGCAAGAAAGGTTTGCATTTGTGCGGTTGTAAACAGGTATCCCGGGTTAAAAACATCAGCTGTTGCCGTAACGGGGTTCTTATTAAGAGTGTCAAAATTCTTATCACATCCCCAATTGAAAAGGATAATGAAGGCTAATATGATCAGATTATTTTTTTTCATTTAATTGCAGTTTTAGGTAATAATGAACTAGAATTTTAATTTAATATCCACACCAAAGCTCCTGATTGGGGGCAGATTGGAGTAAGCAATACCCTGAGCATTACCGGTTGTATAGTTTCCGTCGGGGTCAATTTGTTTTGCATGAGTCATTAACAAAGCAAGATTGTTTCCTACAAAAGATATGCTGGCCCCCTTAATAAAACCAATAGAATTCAACACTTTATTGGACAGACTATACGTTAATGCAAGATTTCTGAACTTAATGAAACTGGCATCATAAAGATAATCATCAAGCGCCTCCCTGCGATTGATAACAATTAACCGGTTGCCTGCCATAGAAGCGGTAACCTGGATATCATTGGGTTTCCCATCAGACAGTTTTACGCCTGGTAAAATGGTGCCTTCGGCTCTTCCAAGTAAGGATTTTTCAGTCATTCCTCTGTGATCAAGTTCGTACGAGTCAACGGAGTAGAGTTTAGCGCCAAATTTGCCATCAATCAAAAAGGTCAGAGAGAAAGCCTTGTAGTTAAGCGTATTGGTAATCCCCGCATTCCATCTATGTACTCCTGAACCAAAACTTACGATCTTACCTCTGTTTACGATATTTAGTCCCTGATCATTTATGATATACTGACCTTGTGCATTCTTTTCAATTGTAGGACCCACAATTTGTCCGTACTCTTCTCCTTCAATTAATCGTATTGTCGCTTTTCCATTTCCTCCAATGTCTAAATAACTGGATTGGTTAGAAATATTCAGCACCTTGCTCTTATTATAGGAGCCATTTAAGGATACCTCCCATGAGAAAGCCGGGGTTTTTACCGGAGTGCCATAGATTAAAAACTCAACCCCTCTGTTCCTCAATTCTCCTACATTTACAGTAGCGCCAGTATAGCCGGAAGTTGCGGTTAAGGTTTCCCGGGTTATATCATTTTTCGTCAGCTTGTTATAAAACGCCATATCAACACCTAAGCGGCTTTTTAAAAAACGCAGGTCAAATCCTACTTCAAATTCACCCACACTCAGTGGTCTTAGCAAGCTGTTGGGTACTGAAGCCTGATTGATAGCCCCCAGAGGATGTCCATCATAAGAATAAGGATAAAGACCATAGGACAGGTCAAGCTGGTAGGGATCGGTATCTCCACCAACTGAAGCATAGCCCGCTCTGAATTTTCCGAAGTCTATGAAAGAAGGCATTTGAAATAATTCAGAGAAGACAAAACTTCCGCTGACGGATGGATAAAAATAATTGTTGCTACTCGGACTTAATGTGGAGAACCAGTCGTTTCTACCGGTTGCGTTTAAATATAGAAATCCTTTATATCCTAACTCTGCAGTGGCAAACAAGGAATTGATCTGCTTGTTGGATGGATAAATTGATACCGTTTTGATAGAGGTATTATTGATCACTTCCAAACCGGGAATAATTACCCCGTCTCCCACAACATTATTATAATCTGCGTTTTGGGTCATAATATTTCCACCGGCATTCACATTCAAGGTGAAATCACTTCCAATATTTTTGTTTACACCGAGCAGGAATTCCCAGTTACGTTCTGTGAAACTGGTATTCAATTGGGTTATCTTTCCGGGACGTACATATCCTGTACCCTCAGGAACGGCTATATCTCTCTTATAGGTAAAATGATCCTGTCCTACCTTTCCCTGAATAAATAACCAATCCGTAATATCCCATTTGATTCGGGTTGAACCAATAAGGCGATTCTTGACAGAGGAATTTGTGATTTTGTTAATGGTAAAATAAGGATTAGTTGCGTTCAAGTCGGTTCCTAAGGTCTTTTCGGATCCGTCTGCAAGGTAACCCGGCGCAAGTGCACTGGTAGGCATGTTGGAGTTAACCCATAAAATATTCGAGACCGCTCCGCCTCTGTTTGTACTTGTTACTATCCTGTTTGTACCATCCTCTTTAATGAAATCAATATTTGCTTCAACAGTCAGGTTCTCTACAATTTTTTGATTAATACCTATACTAATATTGTCCCTAACCAATCGTTCATTAGGAATTATCCCGGTACCTCTTGAATCGGATAATCCTAACCTGAAAGAGCCATTTTTTCCACCTACAGAAAAGGCAACATTATTTGTTGATTGCAGACCATTTCTATAAAAATCCTTTAAAACCTGATCTTTTACATAGGAATACGGCCTTTCAACACCATCAAATTGTACGGTGGGTACCCCATCATATCGTTCTCCCCAGTGGTTTTGACCGTGACCGGCTGCAAAGGCCTGCGTTGTGGGTCTTAAGTTACCATAACCCTGACCATATTCCTTTTGTAGTTCCCATAAAAAATGAGGTACCAGAACGGTGGTGTTGCTATTAACGGTAACACCTATTCCTCTTTGGTCCCTCCCTGTTTTTGTAGTGATAATAACGGCTCCGTTCTTGGCTCTTGATCCATATAAAGCTGCGGCTACGGCGCCTTTCAAAACTGAAATTTCTTCAACATCATCAGGGTTTATACTGGAAATATTATCTCCCCAATCCGGGCCAGCATCGCCTCCCATGCCAAAATTACTATTGTTCATGGGAAGTCCATTAACAACATATAGTGGCTGATTATCACCCGAAATAGAAGTGTTCCCTCTGATGGTCATCCGGGTTGAACTTCCGAGGCCGGAGTTTGTTGTTGTAATATTTACACCTGCTACCTTTCCCCGAAGTGCTGCACCAAAGTTAGGCTCTCTTACGGTTGTCAGGTCAGCGCCGTCAACTTTGGTAACCGAATATCCAAGAGCTTTGGCTTCCCTCTTAATACCTAATGCGGTTACTACCACCTCGTCCATAGATTGCTTGTCTTCTAATAAGACAATGTTGATCCGGGATTTTCCCGACACCGCAATCTCCTGTTGATGATAGCCTACAATAGACACCACTAAAGTTGCGCTTTCGTCCACATTTTCTATTCTGAAAGAACCGGCAGCGTCCGACATTGTACCCTTATTGGTTCCTTTGATGGTGATGCTGACTCCGGCTAAAGGTGCTCCTGCCTGATCAGTAACAGTACCCTGGACAGTCAAAGCCAGGAATGTGCCGGAATTTGTGCTGCTGCTCAAGGGATCAGCAGCATAGGTCTGTCCGGCTAATAGAAAGACTAATAAAAGTGATGTAAATGCGCTCCGATAACGAAATTTTTGCCTCATTTTGGGTTGTTTTAGTTAAAAAAAAGTTTAACGAAGATTAAACATTTTACAGAATAATAAAATTTTTTTTAGCTTCACTAAATATTTAGGGTAAATACACTCATTTGTATAGTGTAATATGACAAGAGTTGGTTGTGTTTGTATGAAGGGCAACACGTCGTATTCGCAATTTTGCTTCGCCTTGAAAACACGAATGGCTTTTTCGGTAGGTTTAAAATGTTTGATAATTCAGATTAGGTAATGAAACAGGAATTTTCTTCTCTTCGCAGATCGTTTATAAAAAAGATAGCTTTGATTTCGGGTGCGGGTTTATTAGGGGCTTGGGACACAAAGCCCCGTGATTTATTTGAAACCCCCGCATGGTATGCACAAGGAAAATATGTTCCGGTGATGCTGACGCCATTTCATCCGGATCTTTCTGTTGATTATGAAGGATTGAACCGTTTGATTGATTTCTATTCGGAAGCCGGAGCCGATGGTTTTTTTGCCAATTGTGCGAGCAGTGAAATGTATAAGCTGAACGATGAAGAGCGGCTGGGGATAACTGCACAGGTCGTGAAACGAATAAATGGCTCCGTGCCCGTTGTATCCACCGGTTCTTTTGGAAAATCACTGGAAGAAAAAGCCACTTTTACAAAGAGGATGCATGATGTTGGAGTTGATGCAGTAATCCTGGTTACTGCTCATTTTGCCAATAAAGGGGAGGATGATCATATATTTATAAATCATCTTGAATATTTTATGAATCTAACGGATTCCATCCCTCTGGGAACCTATGAATGTCCTTCGCCTTACAAAAGAATTCTTTCTCCGGAAGTGTATTCTTTTCTTGTTCGTACCGGCAGATTCATTTACCACAAAGACACAACTGAAAACATAGCGGCAATAAAGATTAAATTGAAACGCTCAGAAAATACAGCGTTAAAGTTATATAATGCACATACGGCTACTGCCGTTAGCTCCCTGAGGGCGGGCGCGGCAGGGATGTCGCCAATATCGGGAAATCTATATCCGGAGATCATTAGCTGGATTTGCAAGAATGCCAATAACCCGGAAAAGAAGGGGGAGACAGATTGGATACAGTCGGAAATAACTCAGACTGAGAAAATACTTTCATCGGGATATCCTAAGAGCGCAAAATATTTTTTAAGAAAAAGGGGATTGGATATTCAGGATATTTCCCGTTCAAGAAGCAAACCTCTCTCCGTAGAGCAAATGGCGGCACTAGACCAGTTGTATATCCGTTTTCTTGGCTGGTGTAACCGATTGGGAATTGTTCCGGTCGAAAAAAGAAGATAATGAATCCTTGCTTTTTGCTCAACCTGGTGATTTTTTTGTAAAAAATCTTAAAGGTTATTACAATTAACGTATTTTGAACCTGAGGTAAATATTTCGGTACTTTTTTAAAAAGGTACCTGAATAGTTTCAATACTTAAAGATTAGTCTATACGATGTATACCTTTTTTGTATCTCTGATTATTTTATTGGGTGGTTATTATTTCTATTCGCGTTTTGTTGAAAGAATTTTCGGGGCTGATCCGAACAGAGAAACGCCTGCCGTAACCATGGCAGACGGAGTGGATTATGTAGCGATGCCCTGGTGGAAAATATTTTTAATCCAGTTTTTAAATATTGCAGGATTAGGTCCCATCTTCGGCGCTATTGCAGGTGCTATGTGGGGTCCGGTAGCCTTTTTGTGGATTGTAATTGGTTCGGTCATTGGCGGTGGTGTTCATGATTATTTTTCCGGAATGCTATCGTTGAGAAATAAAGGAATGAGTATAGCGGAAATAACGGGAAAATACCTTGGCCGGGGATCCAGACAGTTTATGATGGTATTTACTGTGGTGGT
The DNA here is from genome assembly GCA_964518685.1 of uncultured Terrimonas sp. GTDB lineage: Bacteria > Bacteroidota > Bacteroidia > Chitinophagales > Chitinophagaceae > Agriterribacter. The sequence continues at coordinate 7,305 of CAZFGP010000053.1, read as the reverse complement.
ATTAATATTGGTGGGAGCCGTTTTTATTGCAGGCCCGGCACGTATTCTGAGCGATCTGACTCAGGGATCAGGCGCTATTGGCAATGTTTTTAATATGCAGGTTTGGACTTTAATCATTTTGGGATATTATATTTTGGCTACCTTGTTGCCAATTGATAAAATTATAGGGCGACTATATCCGGTATTTGGTATCTCTCTGTTTTTGATGGCTGTGCTGGTATTGATTACTATTCTTACCAACGGATTGAAAGTGCCTGAACTTACCTGGGCTGCTTTTTCTAACCAACATCATACGGCAGATAAATTTCCGGTTTTTCCTATGCTTTTTATAACCATCGCCTGTGGTGCTGTATCGGGTTTCCATGCCACACAATCTCCTATGATGGCCAGGTGTATAACCAATGAAAAGCAGGGCAGACGTATTTTTTACGGTGCAATGATTGCAGAAGCAATAGTGGCTATGATTTGGGCTGCCGTTGCGATGTGCTTCTTTGGCGGAGTGAAAGAATTAAATGAAGTTATGATTACCGAAAAGGGAAATGCGGCTTATGTAGTTAATGCAGTATCTAATGATTTGTTAGGAAAAATGGGGGCTGTATTGGTTGCCCTGGGGGTGGTGGTTGCTCCTATTACCTCCGGCGATACTGCCTTCAGGGGTGCCAGGATTATTATTGCTGATTTTTTTAAGTGGAATCAGGGAGCTTTTGTAAAACGGCTGATGATTAGTGTACCTCTTTTTATTGTAGGATATGGGTTAACCCTGATGGATTTTAGTGTGTTGTGGCGGTATTTTGCCTGGGCAAATCAAACCATTGCTGCCATTACTTTGTGGACCATTACCAGCTACCTGATAAAGGAAGAAAAAAATTATTGGGTGGCACTGGTTCCTTCTGTTTTTATGACCCTCGTTGTGGTAGCTTATATCTTAATTGCGCCGGAAGGTTTTGGTCTTCCTTATAATGTGTCCGTTTGGTGTGCCGTAATCTTCCTGATAATGGTATTGGTGAAGCTTTTTTATAGCAGAAGTTTAAGGTACAAATCAGTTTAAACACAGCATGACGGATATTCCAAAAATAGTGTGTGTTTTTTGTCAGATGACTGTATAATAATCTTAAAATAGGAATAATATGAATCGTTCAACCCTTACCGTTATTGGAATATGTATTCTCCTCCTGGGTGGATGCACCTCCTCCTCACAAAAGTCTGAAGATGTGTATCAGTTTGCCCTCAGCAGAAAGGCAGATATTCAGTTTTCCACCTACATTACTGCTCATACTATTCGGGATGAATTTTCTACCGAGGCAGGACGCAGGGAGGCGCTCTCTGTACTTCGTTGTAACGGCATTACCAAAACCTATGTTGAGGTGTACCGGAGTGGTTTGGTGATCTCCAATGATTTGCTGTCTGAGACGATTCACTTTTTGAAGGAAAATGGTTTCGAGGTGGTGGGAGGTATTGCTACAGTTCCAGGCGGAGAAGTGGGAGTGCAACAGGAGGGACCATTGGCCTGGTACAACTGGCAAAACCCGAAGACGCAGGCCGACATGAAAAAAATTATGGAAGATGTAGCTCCGCTATTTGATCAGTTTATTCTGGATGATTTTTTCTGTACCGGTGATACCAGCCTGGAATCGAAACAGGCCAAGGGCGACAAGCCCTGGTCTGTTTACAGGAGAGCATTGCTTACCAGCCTCGCAAGTTCTGTATTTATTGAACCGGCAAAAGCAAAAAACCCTGACATTACAATGATTATCAAGTATCCTCAATGGTACGACAAATTCCACGAATTCGGCTATGATGTGGCTACGGAACCTGCCTTGTTTGACAAGGTTTTTGTCGGGACGGAAACGCGAGGTCAGTATACACAACGTTATGGCTTCATGCAACCTTATGAAGGGTTTATTAATTACCGTTGGATAGCTTCCTTATCCGGTAATAAAATAGGTGCAGCCTGGTTTGATCATGGCGATTGTACTGCAATTGATTTTTTAGAGCAGGCTTATCAATCCGTATTAGGTGGAGCGAAAGAACTGATAATTTTTAATTTTAATGATTTACTCACTGGTCATCCGGGGCATCATTTGTTGCGAATGGATGTGGAAAAGCTCGCTGATCTTGCTGCTGCTGTAGCAAAGGATCCGGTAGTTGGCGTAGCCGGATATAAACCTGCCAATAGCGATGGCGGCGGTGATTTATATCTGATGGATTATATCGGCATGTTTGGAATCTCCTTATATCCCGTTTCCGAATACCCTCAAAGTGCAGAAGTGATATTTCTCCCTACCCATGCTGCAGCCGATACCTCCATGGTTGAAAAAGTGGAGAAGTCGGTAAACGAAGGTAAAAGAATTATAATGACAGCGGGATTTATAGCCCGTGCAAAACAGGGAGAACGCCTGGCCAAACTTGCCGGAATCAGGTATCCGTTGGCTGAGGAAAAGAAATCAACTCAAATAGTTTCAATTGAAGGAAGAATAGATTCCTTAGCTTTCCCGCTTGAGACCGACTATCGGATGGAAGCTGAAGGTGCTGAAATAATTTTACAAACTGCCGGTAGCAATAAGACTCCCTTTTTAATGAAAAACAAGAATGTGGCGGTTATCAACACCCATACTTTTTCTCAGGCAGATTTTGACATCGTAGGGGAAGTTTTACTATGCCCTAAGCAGATCGGTTTACTTGAATTGCCATCTGAATGGATGAGCGCCATACGCAGTGTTTTTCAAAAAGAAGATATCCCGGTACTGAAAGCATCTTCAAGGGTTACTTTGCAGGTGTTAAATAATAATAGCTTCGTTTTACATAATTATAATCAGCGGGAAACCGATGTCGCCTTACAGTTACGAAATAGCGGAACTGCCATTACGGATGGCTTTACCGGGGAGGTAATACCCATTACTAACGGAACGATCAGTTTAAATATGAAACCCCGCTCAAGAGTTTGGGTTCAGATCAGATAAAGCAAAAACATACAGATAAAAATGGCTTCAAGAAGAAAATTTATTGGTCAGGGTTTGTTGTCTGTCGGCGCGCTAATGAGTAATCGGATCTTTGCTGATCCGAAGACAGATTTGAATTGGAAGGAGGCGAAATTCACTATCCGCCTTACGGCAGAAGAGCTCTTGTATCAGTATACCCCTGCAAATAATGGAGCCGGACCCATGTGGGCAAATGGGATGACTTCTGTAATACGTCAGGGAAACCAGGTGTTTGCCAGCGGACTGGAAACGGTACCGGAAGTGAAGGGACTAAGCAAATGCCGGTGGATGTTGTTTAAACGGCATGATTCGGGCTGGAAATTAGAGGCGAAAGATTTAATTAACCTGAATAGGGAGCCCTGTCCTCTGGCGGTATATGATGATAAGAATATCTTGTTATCCGTCAATCCCAAGCAAGCTGATTCTTGCATTGAGTATTGCCCAACCCATCCTGAAATTTTAAAGTTCAGTATGCAGAATCCACAATTGCCTTATGAACGTCTTGTACCGGTTTGGGAAAAGAATCCGGGACTGATGGACCATTCTTACAGAGCAATGGGTGTTGACCGGATGAATAAAGAACTGATCCTTTTTCAGAATTATGAGTACCGTCATGCAGAATGGAGTTTCATGGACAGAAAGGGAAAATGGAGTGCAAACGGATCCATTAAATGGCCAACAGATTCCTATGGCGGAAAAGAGGTGCCTTTACGCTTGTGTTATAGTAATGTTGCACTCCGCGATAAGAAAGTGTTTTTCTTTTCCACCGGGGATATTGTTGAACCCAATGAAAAATGGCGGGTCTATAAAAAAAATCTAACGGGAGCCACTTGGGATTATGTCTTCAGAAGACTGTATTTCTCCTGGACGGATGATATAACCAAAGGAAAATTTCACCCCTGGATAGAAATCGCCAATTATGATAGAACAGCGGGATATATCAGAAACCAGGATGTATGGATAGATTCTCAGGGGTTGGTTCATTTGTTATGGATTGAATCGGCAATAGACGAACGCCTGCGAAACGACTTTTTTACAAATGAAAAGCAAAAGCGCACATTGTGCTATGCTATTTTTAAAGACGGAAAGATAGTATTACAAACCTCTTTGCTGACCTTTAATGAGGGAGATAAGGAAGCCGTTTATGCCTGGGGCAATGCACGATTCCAGGCTGCGCCCGATGGTCGTCTGTTTGTGGTATATTATGCTACCGGTACAAATGCCGGTGGAGAAAGGGTGTCTGAAAACAGAGTAGTTGAGTTGCTCAAAAATGGGCAGCCTGGCCCACATCAGGTTATCCCTTTTAAAAATCCGTTTATTAGTTTTCAGACCGCTAATGAACGCGCAGGTTGTGCAGCCAGTAACTGGCTGGATATCCTTGGAGTTCAGGAGGGAAAAGAAAATACGATCAGTTACGGGCAGGTATTTATAGGCTAACTATATCGTTTTTATAATCTTCATATATGAATTATCAGGTTTATGGCATTTTTTACATATCCTTGGCTAAATCGTTTCTGGCTCCGGCAACATAACTGTATTATTTCCGTTATTTTTGAAGATGCAAAAAGTGTTGAAGCTTATGTTTAATAGAAAGTCTTTGCCGGTTGTACTGGTTCTTTTAGTTACGGGAATTTTTATTGCTTTTCAAACCATCGGATTAGGAAATCCCCCTACGAAATATGAAAAAATATTGCAGCAGGTTGGAGTGATGCTGGAACAGGGGCATTATAGTCCCAAGAAAATTGATGACGTATTTTCCAAAGAAGTTTTTTTCAAATACCTGGAGGCGATTGATCCTGAAAAACAATTGTTCCTGAAATCTGATCTTGAACAGTTACGCCCCTATGAAAATCAGATTGATAATGAAATTCATGGTGCACCGTTACAATCTTTTCAGGCTATAAATGCTATATATTCTAAACGACTTATGGAATATATAGCTGCCTATAAAGACCTGCTTGCAAAACCATTTGATTTTACCACAGAGGAGACCCTGAACGACAACCGGGAAGTTGCAGGTTATCCCCTGAACGAAAAAGAGAGAAAAGACCTATGGCGCAAACGCCTAAAGTATCAGGTGCTGATCCGGTATGCCGACCTTATTGCTTCTAATGAAAGCAAAAAGGGAGACAAGGATTATAAAGCACGAACAAATGCTGAAATGGAAAAGGAAGCCCGCGAAAAAGTTCTGCAATCTTCAGACCGGATAGCGGAGCGACTTAAAAACAAGTTTACTGAAGAAGATCGGTTTAATGAGTTTGTAAAAACTATTACATCCTGTATGGATCCACATACTACGTTTTTCCCTCCAATTGAAAAAAGAACATTTGATGAACAGATGAGTGGCCGGTTTTATGGTATAGGCGCCTCTTTGAGGCAGGAAGATGGGAATATCAAGATCATGTCGCTGGTAACCGGTAGTCCGGCCTGGAAATCAGGAGAAGTTCAGGTGGGCGATATCATTACTAAGGTCGGACAGGGAAACGCTGAACCACAGGATATGTCGGGTTACGACACGGAGGATGCCGTGAAAATTATCCGGGGGGAGAAAGGCACCGAAGTGAGACTTACTTTAAGACGGAGTGATGGCACTACTAAGGTCGTGTCATTGATTCGGGATGAAATTGTATTAGACGACACTTTTGCAAAAAGTGCTATTGTAGATGAAGGTACAAGGAAAATTGGATATATTAATTTGCCGGAGTTTTATGCAGACTGGGAACGGCCAAATGGCGCCAAAAGCGCTGAGGATGTTGCAGCGGAAATTCAAAAACTCAAACAGGAAAATGTAGATGGCATAATTATGGATCTGCGCAATAATGGCGGCGGTTCTTTATACGATGTCATTCAAATGGTTGGATTATTTATTGACGAAGGCCCCGTTGTTCAGGTAAAAGACAGACAAGGCAGTCCCACCGTTTTAAGAGATAAGGATAAGAATATTCTATATGACGGTCCGCTCATGGTGATGGTAAACGAATTCAGCGCTTCTGCTTCAGAAATTTTTGCTGCAGCAATACAGGATTATAAACGGGGTATAATCGTCGGCAGCACTTCTACTTATGGTAAGGGAACAGTGCAAAGAAACATTCCTTTAGACGGCGGCAGCAGAAACAAACTTCTGTCGTTTAATGGCGATCCTTCTTCTGATCTGGGAACGGTGAAGTTGACCCTTCAAAAATTTTACAGAATTAACGGAGGCTCCACTCAATTGCGCGGAGTAACGCCCGATATTATTCTGCCTGATCAGTTTGAATATTTTAAATTTCGTGAAAAAGACAATCCTGACGCCTTAAAATGGGATGAAATAGCAAAGGCGAAATATACTCCATGGAGTAATGGAACTGATATTGAAAGAATAAAAGAAAATGAGGAAGATAAAATCCAGAATGACCCTGTTTTTGAACAGATAAAAGAAAAAACAAAGTTGTTGGCTACAATGAATGATAAGGTGTATACACTTAATCTTAAAAAATATCAGGAAGAACAAAAACTAATACGGGATATTGTAAAGAGTTTGGATCAATTAACAAAAACAAAGAAGGAAACTCCCATCGAATTACTGCCTGCTGAGGTAACCCGGTTTGCAGATGATACCGCAAAGCAGGATAGACAAAAGCAATGGTTGAAGAGTTTGAAATCGGATATTTATCTGAATGAAAGCGTAAATATCATGAATAATATTATCAGTGGTAATGCGATTGCCAGGTCAAAATGATGGTAGCCTAATTGTCGTTTCTCTTTATTAAATGCAAATCAGCATAAAATGCAGTTCATTTTAAAATAACCGGGGCCAAAATCTCCCGGTTCTTTTTTTATATTCAGTATATTCAGGAAAAACAGCACTCAGTTTTTCTTCCTCATAGGCAGATTTAAAGTAGAACAGTATTAAAAGAAACAGCGTAATAATCAGGCGGAAGCCCGAATCAGAGTAAACAGAAAAGCCAATTCCCGCAATAATAATTCCGGAATAGATTGGATGACGAATGTATTTATACAATCCTTTTTCAATCAGTTGAGACCCTGTTTTAGGTGTGGGAAAGGCGGAAAGATTTCGATCTAATTGGATCAGTCCCGAAATCATAATCAAAAGACCAAAGAAGGTTAATACTAAACCCGCAATATGAACCGGGCGGGGGAAAATAATCGTCAGAGCGCCGGCATTGAGCAGAAATAGCCCAAACAATAAAAACTGAACCCCCACAAAAACAATATCTTTTATACCCGGTCTTCTTCTCATAGGATAAAGTTAACTTAAATTGATTATAATAGAACCTAAGTTCAACAAATAAGTGCAACAGGTTAAAATCCCCTTCGGGGCGAAGTG
>CAZFGP010000052.1:18269-24437 GCA_964518685.1 uncultured Terrimonas sp. | reverse complement strand
TAAATTTAAAACCTCCGCATTTTCTAACTGCGAGAGGTAAGGAGTTCTGATTTTATGGCTGATCGCTGCAGGCATTTTCAGATAATTCTTGAAAAATCTGGTAGCAACAAAGTTGTCAGATCAGATCAGATCAAATCTTATCCTCAATAACGTACCATCCTCATAAAATTTTTACGAATTTCAACAAAATATTCGTGTATTCGTGGCATTTTATCCCTCATCCATGAAGTACCCCGGTTATTCTTCAGCACCTTCTACTTATATTCCGGGCAGGGAAGAAGCATGAATCACACTCCTATGGTTCCCGATTATTTCAGTATTCATTAAAGGCCGGTTGTAGATTCTTAGCCCGGTCAACTTGCCGTAGGGGCGCAGTTGGCCTTTGGCCAGGGCGCCAATTTTTATTTTTTGGAAAACAAAGTCCCGCATATCGGCGGTGTTCCATCCCCATCCAAATTTTCTGTAGCTCCGTCCATTACATACCGTGCCGTCAATGATAAACTGGATAATTGCAGCATTATTATCAACGGTTACGGCTACCTGATGTTCAGCAAAAGCGGTTATTAATCCCGGGTCGGAATCCCAGCTATAAGTATGCACCCCATCCTTTAATATTATTTTAACCGAGCCGTATTCTCCGGTTTCCACTACTACTGTTTTGTTTCTATAGGCAGAAAAAAGAAGCATTTGTCCGGATGAAAGAGTACCTAAACTTAACTTAAAATCAAGGGTAAAACCGCTTTGATATTCTTCCGAAGGAAGGCTCAGTACCGGCGCGTCTGATAATTCCGGCGCCGTCCATTCCCCCGCGAGGCCGGCGGCAACCGGACTATTGATTTCTCCCTGCCCCCAAAGGATATTCAAAAATTCAGATGGGATTTCATGCGTCCTCGCCTCCTCTTTATTCGTTTCCGTAATCCAGTATCTGCCATCCTGCTCTATCAGATCAGGATAACTCATCCGAATATTACTATCGGCTTCGTAAAGCAAAATTTCAGGCTGTCCCCAAACGATCGTTCCGTTTTTTTCTATCCCCCCGCTAATCCATGCCGGATTTCGGGAATTGAAATCCCAGCCGCCATTATTGTGGTACCAAAACAGGTATTTTCCGTTTTTACACTTCCAGACCCGCGGACAGGCTCTCGGATTTTTAATTTCAACCCCGTTAAAATATTTCGGCGGCGCTGGTCGGGTCCAGGTCTTTCCGCCATCAGAAGAATAGGATTCAGCAGGATGACCGGATATGGTGCGCTGCATACAGTAGAGCATCCCATTATTCATCTGCACGATATTCTGTTCCTCACTGACCGGCCCCAGGTTTTCGTTTTTCAACCCCTCTTCTCCTTCGGGCAGCAATACCCAGTTTAACCGGGCAGGGTTCGGCTCCGTATTCATATTATCACACCGGAAAAACCATCCCTCCGAATGATCAATCAGGTATTTTCCAACCCTGGAAAAAGCAAACATCATCCCATCCGCTACATCTATCGGTTTGCCAATCCCCCAAAAAATCTGCACCCTTCCTTTCCAGTCGTTGTTAAAATCAACTTTGGTTTTACGAACCGGAAGGCGGTAGCGTTGCGACCAGGTTTTGCCTTCATCATCAGAATACTTATAGCAATACCATCCCAACATATCCTCCCTGATATTCTCTTGCCCGTTTAATGTATGAACCTTGTCTCCATTATACACATAAAAAACATATACCCTGCCGTAAGCGGTGAGATAAGGCATGGCCCAGGATGCAGATTCTTTTCCGGGTTTTTCGATTTGCACCGGCGGCGTCCAGTTTTTTCCCTGATCATCGCTTAAACAACTCACAATATGCTGTCCACCGGATCCTTCGCCGGAAGCGCCCGTGGTATAAACCGCCAACCATCTGCCATCCTTTAATACCACCACATAGGGCTGATCGCAATAACCGCCGGCGGCGATCAGATTTCCGTTCCTTGCATTTCGCCAATCCTGTAATTGTCCAAAAAGCCATCCCGGAAATAATAATCCAAGCCCTATGAACATTAGGGACCTGAAACGAATCCTATTACACCACATCACTTTTACTGTCTTTTAATTTGTCTAACATCTCTCTAATATCAACGCTGCCTTTAAAAGCAACAATTATGGTAACCGTAATATACCACAACATAACAAGGGAGCAAATGATAGTCCAGAACCAATAACTCATATCTGTTGTTTTTTCAATTTATTTTTAAGCATTGAGCCCACTACCATTGCAAGCCCGGTAATAATGTAGGTAGCCACGCCAAACTTATACGGCCCAATTTCACCCGCGAGATCCTTAGTGGACTCCAGTTCCTGCATAACCAAAAAGCTAAGCGGGATCACCGAGCCAGTAATAATAGAGGCAATGGCCCCCCAGTTATTTGCTTTTTTCCAATAACAGGCCGCAATTAAAATCACGCTCATACTGGATAAATAAATAGTGCCGGTAACCTGCATGTACACCCATAAGTCTCCTTTTAAGGGATACCAAAGACCATATACCAAAAGAAAAATACCGATTAGCGCCACCAGGATACGGTTCCAGCGCACTCCTTTCTTTGCCGACCATCGGCCCTTATGAACAGGTTTCAAAATATCATTGTAAATAACCGATGCCCAGGCCAGCATATAGGAGGAATCGGTTGACATTTCCGCAGCTAACATAGACGCTACCAAAAAACCGATTAAGCCAACCGGTATTGCAGCAGCCAACAGATTAGGCATGGCTAACACCGCTGTTCCACCATTAAAGGCAGAAGATCCGAAAAAATACAATGCTGCGATCCCAAGAACAGCGGGTAACATAAAGCGTACCAGAAAGAAAGGGCTGGTGCCCTGATAAATTTTTCTGCCTGTTGAAGCATCTTTGGAGGACAAGACCCTTGAGATGGTAGTTTGCCAGGTGAGTACGGCCGCAAAAGCCAGAAAGACATCCAGCAAGATCCTGTCTATACCATAGGTTCCCGCAATAAAAGGGTTAAATGCCGCATCACCCCTTGCAGTATGCAGAGCATCAAGGATCTCAAACCAGCCAAACTTAAAAACCACCAAAAAAACAACGGCAATTAATCCAATACTCATGATAATAAACTGAATATAATCTGTTACCAATACAGACAACATACCGCCAAGAATGGTGTAAAGAGACACTCCAATCAGGATGATCGTCATGACAAGTTCAAGATACCGTAGGTCAAAACCGCATACAATGGAAAGAAAATCTCCCGCCTGACGAAGAAACACCCCCATATTGAGTAAGCCGCCCAAAACGATGACAATGCCGCTTGCCCACCGGACACCTGTTCCAAATTTTTTTTCAAAAAATTCAGGAACCGTAATCACCTTTTCGTTCCTTAAAGGATTGATGCAAAACCCGGTACGCCCAACGATAAACATAGCCGCCGCAAGCGCCACCCCCGGCGTGATTCCGGCAAACCCGTATTTGAATCCCAATTCTGCATTGGCCATACAGGATACGATCCCGAATTCCGTTGCTGACAGAGAAGCAATACCGAGGTATACATTTACACTGCGGTCTGCCACCAGGAAATCATCCACATTGCGAACATATCTTTTTAGTAAAAGTCCGGCGGTAACAGTGCCTATGATATACAATAGAACAATAGGTCCGTCAATGAGCCAGTCGAAATTTATCATATCTTTTTTCGGCGGTTATTTAATATTTTTCCAGATTAATGCATATCTGAAGATCAATTTCTTAAATTACAACAAAGTATAGAAAACAAAATAATATCTTAGAACAATTTTATAATGCGATAAAGCCGGGAACCTGCTTCAATACATTTAATTCTTTTAATTTCACAGCTATGAGCCAACACAACTACAGCCGTCGTCAGTTTATCCGGGGCACTTCAGCAGCTCTTGCGCTGGCGTCCCTTAGCGCAGGCACTAAAGATATTTTTGCATCCCCATCTCAAAACCCCCGCCGTGTAGCGCTTATCGGTACAGGATGGTATGGCAAGAGCGACCTCTTCCGACTCATTCAGGTAGCGCCGGTGGAGGTAGTTGGCTTGTGCGATCCCGACCGGCATCAGTTGGAAAACGCAGCGGAGATGGTGAGTCAGCGTCAGTCTAGTCATAAAAAGCCGGCTTTGTACGGGGATTATAGAAAACTATTAGCCGAGCAAAAGCCGGAAATTGTGTTGATCGGCTCGCCGGACCACTGGCATGCCCTTCAGGCAATTGATTCCATCAAGGCGGGCGCGCACGTATACGTGCAAAAGCCCATAAGCGTAGACGTTATGGAAGGAGAAGCGATGGTAGCTGCAGCGCGAAAATATAACCGGGTGGTGCAAGTGGGCACTCAGCGTAAGAGTACGCCACATCTGATTGACGCTAAAAAAAATATAGTAGACGCCGGATTATTAGGCAGGGTATCTCACGTGGAAATGTGCTGCTATTACCACATGCGCAATAACGGTAATCCACCGGTTGAGCCGGTTCCCGATTTTTTTGATTATGAGATGTGGACTGGACCGGCCCCGCTGCGTCCTTACGATGGCTTGCCCCATATCCGCTGGTGGCGTACATTCATGGAATATGGCAACGGCATTATGGGCGATATGTGTATTCATATGTTCGATACCGTGAGATGGATGTTGAAATTAGGATGGCCTGTCAAAGTCAGTTCTACCGGAGGGATTTACGTAGACAAAACTGGGAAAAGTAATATTGCCGATACGCAGTCTGCGATTTTTGAATACCATGACCTGAATTGTGTGTGGCAGCACAGGAGCTGGGGTGGGTCGGCCGATCCGGAATATCCCTGGTCCTTTAAGCTTTACGGAGACAAGGGTACACTTAGCGGTAGTACCATGCAATATGATTTCGTTCCAGTTGGAAAAGGAGAAAAAATTCATATGGATGTAGTATATGAGAAAGAAAAATATCCCGAAGACGTCACTGAACCGGGGATCGAACTAAACGCTGCTCCCGCGACAAGACTGCATATGCTGGATTTCCTGAAAGCCATTGATAATCACAGCCGTCCTGTTGCCGATATCGAAGAAGGACATATTTCTACCGCCAGTTGCATTATTGCCAATTTATCTATGAAACTGCAACGACCATTGGTTTACGATCCGGTGAAGAAGATAATCAAAGGTGACCCCGAAGCGACAAAATTGCTGCAGCGTCCTTATAGAAAGCCGTGGATTCATCCTGTGGTTTAAAATAGATAATTGGCAATGACAGGCAACAACAATTAGAATGCCGATTTATCGTACACAAGGTTCTTCGGAGACTTAGGACTGAATATAACCTCTGTTATACCCACTTCTTTTTATTTTCTCAAATAAAAAACTAATTCGGCATTACCATCCCTTAATTGTCCATTGATATTATAAGACCGAATGGCATTTGAACAGGCTTCTTTAGTGCAGGATAAACCCACGTTCATTGACTCAGTGGTTTCTGTAATTTCATTGATCTGGTAAAGCCTGTGGTTGCGAGGCATGAATACTTCATAATCATATTTACTGAATAAGCCGTTATCCAAGCCATAGGAGGCTAAAATGGTTAAAGTATCGTTCCTCTCCTGATAGGTGCTGGTTAGCCGATTCAGGTAAAAACTATCTATAAGGGTTCTAAAGTTTGATCCTTTTTCAAATTTTTTAACAACCACTTCCTCCGTTTCCTCCGGTAAAAACGAAACCAAAGCAATTTGCGCTTTCGCTCTCAAACATTTTTGGGTGCAGGAATTAGAAGTAGCACAGCAGAAAAACAGAAGCAGGTAAAATGGTTTCATGGTTATAATGAAATTATGCAAACATGCATGAGGTTTTTTTAGAGGGTAAAGTTAGTTAAAAACAGAACGTTTCCGGATTGCGGTCAGTACCCGACAAAGGAGGGTCAGACCACAATCCCAAAGACTTTTTCTAAAGCAATCCGGTCTGACGCCAGTGCGTACCGATCAGTTTGCGGTCGGCACCCGACACAGGAGGAGACCGCAATCCCAAAGACTTTTTCTAAAGCAATCCGGTCTGACGCCAGTGCGTACCGATCAGTTTGCGGTCGGCACCCGACACAGGAGGAGACCGCAATCCCAAAGACTTTTTCTAAAGCAATCCGGTCTGACGCCAGTGCGTACCGATCAGTTTGCGGTCGGCACCCGACACAGGAGGAGACCGCAATCCCAAAGACTTT
>CAZFGP010000052.1:9465-18169 GCA_964518685.1 uncultured Terrimonas sp. | reverse complement strand
GATCAGTTTGCGGTCGGCACCCGACACAGGAGGAGACCGCAATCCCAAAGACTTTAACGTACCGACCGCAAATGGCTGTGTTCCTGATACAAGGGAGCAAGGCTTTCCCTGAGCTTTTTAAAAAAATGGTAGTGTTTATCTCTGATACCCGCTGCATTTTTATCGGGTTCAATCCTCCTTACCGGTTTCAGCATGTATCGCGAGGCCTCTTCCAAATCACGGTAAAGTCCACCTGCAGTAAAGGCCAGCATGGCATTGCCTGCAAGCGCCATCTCTTTTTCGGTGGAAAGCGTAACCGGAAGATTCAATACATCCGCAAAGATCTGCGGCCATACCCGGATATTAACGCCTCCGCCACCCATTCGCACCTCGTCCACAACAAGGTTGTTGTCGCTGAGCGCATCGTAAAGATAACGCAGAGAATAAGCCACTCCTTCCATTATGGAACGGACAAAATCCACCTTCGCATGGCTTCTCCTGATGCCAAAAAACACGCCCGAAGCAAAAGGCCCTGTCAGGGAGTCCCGCTCCCCGGTAAGGTAGGGTAAACTGATCAGAGGCGGCTCATCGCTCAGCTTCAATAGATCCTGATCCTGAAGATCAAATTCAAACAGACTGGTTCTTATCCAATCCAACGGCAGTGCAGCGTTATTCAGCGCCCCGCCGTTCAGATAAAAATGCTCACGAACCGCATAAGCCTGGATCCGCTTATTATCATCCTTATCAAATACCGGTACACTCCCCGGTACCCGAAGCATGGCTGTAGTGCCCAAATTTACGATCCCCACTTTGGGAGCTAATCCGCTGAGTCCTACACCCAGGGCAGCGCCATCGTACACACCCAGCACCACCTTCACTTCTTTTTTCAACCCCAGCAGATCGGCCATCTGCCGCTTCAACGGCGCGAGAAAGGCAGTACCGTCCTCCGGCAAAGGAAACTGACCGGCAGAGAGGTGCAGTTTGTCCAGCAACTTCTGATCCCAGCGATAATGATGTGCATTAAAAAACTGTGTAGCCGCTGCCGTACTATAATCGGTCACCCATTCTCCCGTAAGCCATTCAAATAAAAAAGACTTGGCATCCGCAAAATATTTCGCTGACTGCAGAAGGGATGATTTCTCTTTGAAAAAATAATACAGACGTGGCAACACATACTGACTAATGAGAGGACAACCGGTTTTTTCATATACCTGCTCGTCTTTATACCAGGAAATAAAATTCGCAAAGGTTTGCTGAGGGCGGATATCCGTAAGCAGGGTCATTCCGCTAACCGGTTGTTTCCGTTCATCCAGCAGCATCAAACCAAACTGATAAGTAGAGCAGATCACAAAATCTATTTCATCCCGATTCCTGTCTTTCAGCGCTTCCTTACTCAGAGCAAGCGCTAAATCTTTAATCGTTTCCGGATCATGCTCGGCTGCCCCGGCTTCATGGCTGATGGTAGGCACACGCGACGAACGGATGGTTTGTATCTCCCCCCTTTCGTTCACCAGCCCCACTTTCAGGTTGGTCGTGCCCAGGTCTATCGTTAGCGTCAATGCCATTTCCTGTATTCTTTTTGCAGCACTTCGGGATTAGCCAGTTCTCCGGCTATACCCCCGTTCTGAAAAACAGCCACCATATCATCCACACAGGTCTGCCCCATACCATGCAACGATTCCCAGGAATATCCTCCCAGGTGAGGTGTAATAATCACGTTATCCAGTTGCACAAGACGATGATTGCCATCAATGGGTTCGCCCTCTACAACATCGGAGGCATAAGCGCCTAAAGGCCCCTCCTGCAGGGCCTTATACAAAGCATCCTCGTTTACCAGTTCACCCCTGCAGGTATTCACTAATACACAACCTTTCTTCATAGCACTGAACTGAACTTCTCCCAGCATTCTTTCTGTTTCATTCGTTAAGGGGCAGTGAAATAAAATAGCATCAGAAGTCTTTATCAGTTCAGACAAACTCACTTCTAACGCATTAAACTGTTTGAACCTGGATTTTTCTATATAGGGATCCACCGCTATAATCTTCGCGTTGAAACCATTGGATAAAATCTCAGCACTTCTGGAACCAATATTTCCTAACCCGATAATCCCGATTGTTTTTCCTTTCAGTTCCATTCCGACCATCCGGTAACGACTCGCCCAATCGCTGTTCTTAACGGCTATATAACCCTGATGTACTTTACGCGAAACCGCCATGAGCAAGGAGATGGCGTACTCGGCTACGGCCTCTCTTTCTACGATTCCTTTTACTCTTGACACTCCTATCCCAAGTTCGGTTGCAGCTTTTATATCTACGTTATCACAACCAATGCCATGGCGGGCAATCAGAATAAGTTTAGGGCATTGTTCCAGGGTTTTCCTATGGAAACGCGGTGTTACACTCGCAATAATTCCGTCAGCATGTTTTACATTCTCCGTTAAGGAATCTGCATCAATATCGGCAGGAACATCAATACGTTCAATAGTGCCAAACTTTTCGAGTGTTTGAAGATGTGCAGAAAAATATTTTCCAAAACTGCTCGAATTAATAATAATAATAACAGGTTTTTTCATGTTCGACTTCAATTTAAACAAGATAAGTTCAAGAGTTCTCAAAGATAGGCAACAGACCAGTAACCTTTTTAGTCCCTGATAAAATGTTTTTCAACCTATATTCGAACCCTTATCCTTCCAAACTGAATATTTTTATAAACCCAAAGCCCATTTAATGCCATTGGTCAGCAGCGTTATAAATTGAGGCATTTCGAAATCTGCCGGATATCCTAAGGAGGTATAGAATACCCGGCTTTGTTCAGCCATTCTCGTCCAGGCTATGGGTTGTGTAATTTCATTTACTTTACCTATCAGCAAAATCGCAGCCTTTTCATCCAGTAAAGGGGCCACTAAGTATACATTCCCCTGGCTATGCCACTGCGGAGTTGTCAATCCTTTTAAGACAGGATGATCGCCAGTTCCGGGTGCCACGGACACCTCAGTCCCCGGTTCCACCGGACCATAGCCCCTGTTTTTGCACCCCAGAACCTCTTCAACAAAACCGGGCCAGTCTTCAAAGCCATCGGCAATCTTATCCATTGCAGTAAAAGCATGGTTGGCGGTGCGGATTCCTACAACCGGCTTTCCGCTTTTTACATAGGTTTTCAAAATCCTCATTTGCTGATGCGACAAGGCGATCCTTCTTGCAAAAACCACCAGTAAACCGGCGTCATTTAACAGTTCTAAATTGGGATAGGTATAAGCGCCCCGCGGACCGCTGCCTAAAAGTACAGACACCTTATAACCGTATTCCTTTCGTAAGAATGCTGCAAAAACCGGGATAGTCTTATGGGCCTCATAATTCAGTTCATCTTCAGTGATTAAAAAAACAATGTGCGTGACGGGCTTCAACTTCACCGGGTTAGAAAAAACCGGAGAGGAGATTCCTTCTGTTAAAATAAGACTTGTACCTGCAATAGCATAACTCTTAATAAAGGATCGTCTGGAAATTTCTTTTTGTCTCATGATCTCAATTTTCCATTAAAATATCCCTAAATAAATAAATATCTGCTTTATCATTTTTTAGTGTACGTACACGAAGCTAATAAAAGCAATCCTGGAATACAAAAAAAGATTGTTATTCTTTGATACTTCTCAGTTTTCTAATTTCTTCAAGGCAATATATGCCATCAGTCCGGTACTTAATGCCAGCGCCCGTTCATCTATATCAAAGCTGGCGCTATGCAGCGAAGACGAAGGGATCCCTTTTTCACCTCTTATTCCCAAAAGATAAAAACAGGAAGGAGCAGCCTGGGAATAATAGGCAAAGTCTTCAGATGCCATCCAGATATCCAAATCAAGCACATTTTCCTTACCCATATAATCCTGTGCACAGGTCTTTGCATCCCGGGTTAGCGCTTCATCGTTTAAGAGAAAAGGATATCCTTTTGAAATTTTAAAATCACACCTGCCGCCCAGGCTTTCGGCTATGCCGGTGGCCATTTTAATCATTTTTTCATGTGCGTCTGCTCTCCATTTTTCATTCATAGCACGGAAGGTTCCTTCAACATACACTTCCGGAGGAATGATATTAATAGCGCCATTGGCTATCACCTTCCCAAAGGATAAGACCGTAGGAGAACCGGGATGTGCCATCCGGCTAACGATCTGTTGTAAGGCAACTATAATATGGGAAGTAATTAATACCGGATCAACATTATCCTGAGGTTGCGCACCATGCCCTCCTTTTCCATACACTATAAAGCTTATTTCATCCATCGAAGCCATAAACTTGCCGGAACGGAATCCGACCTTACCTGCATCAATAACAGGACTTACATGCTGACCAATAACTGCTTCGGGTATGGGTTTCTCAAGCGCTCCATCTTTTATCATCAGCGTAGCTCCTCCGGGTAAAATCTCCTCTCCGGGTTGAAAAAGAAATTTTACGGTTCCGCCAAACTTATCTATTAATTTATTCAAAATGAAAGCCGTACCTAATAAAGAAGAGGTATGTGCATCGTGCCCACATGCGTGCATTATCCCTGCATTAACGGAAGCGTAAGGTGTTTTGTTTTCCTCGGTAATCGGCAGTGCATCCATATCTGCTCTAAGCGCTATTACTTTATCCGAAGGTTTACCTCCGGTTATTTCAGCCAAGATCCCGGTTCCGGCTATTGGTTTCCATCTGATGTTCATTTCATCCAGAGATCTCTTAACAAAAGCCGCAGTGTTAAACTCTTTAAAGGATAATTCCGGATGGCGGTGTAAATACCGACGATTATCTACTACCGAGGTGTGAATGTCGGCTGCGATTTTCTTGATTTCATCTATCAGCATAGCTTTCAGGAAATAACAGACCTGACAAAATCGTCATCCGTAAGATGCGGATACTGCGCATAAAGCCGATCAATCTCTTCTGCCTGACCCGGCGATAATTTTTCATCCGGATTCAGACACCGGGTATGCTGTAATAGTCCCTGCCTGAACAATACCTCATGAATACCGGGAATACAACCATGAAAATTATGTGCAGCATCAAAAATAACAGCATTCATATCCGTAACTTCCGTATGTTTTACCAATAATGCTTCAACTCCTTTGTAATCATTTTTAATACATTGCTTGATTTCCTGCAACAGGTCAACTGCTGCTTTTGTCCAAACTGCCCAATGGCCCAACAAACCACCAACGAAACGTTTCTCCTTCCTTTTGCCGTTGACATCAATGTGATAGGGTGTCAGCAAATCCAAAACGATGTTATCGTCGTTGCCGGTATACAGGGATATTTCGTCACACCGGTTTGAATTACAAACCGCCCTTACAACATCCAGTGTCAGGTAGCGATTAAACGGCGCTACTTTAATAGCCTGAACATTGGGGATATTGGCAAAATGCAACCAAAAATCATAACTTAATACTCTGCCTCCAACAGCAGGTTGCAGATAAAAACCAAATACAGGAATAATCTCAGCTATCGTCCGGGTTCTTTCCAGTAAAGCCGCTTCGGAAAGATGATTTAGCCCGCCCATACTCAGCAGTCCTAAATGATAGCCATATTTTACGGCAAGGTTAGCCTCTTTAACCGCCTGCTCTACCGGACCACAGATGCCGGCCACCTTAATAAAAGGCCTTCCCGGATTCAGGTTTTCAATTTCTTCTGCTGCTATCCGGAATACCGGTTCCAGTAAATTAAATTCCTTATTCCGAATCTCAAACTGAGTTGTATGCACACCTATCGCAACTCCACCTGCGCCACTATTTACATAATATTTCGTCAGTAAACGCTGCCGGGGTTCATCAATAGTAAGATCATCATTTAAAGCAAGGGGATGTGCGGGAATTGCCGTACCCGATTTAAGTAAATTGCTTATTTCTTTATCTAATGACTTTGCCATAAATTAATATTGTCCTTTTCGCTCCTGAAAATGGGTTTCTTTATTTTTCGTTTTCTTA
This sequence comes from uncultured Terrimonas sp., assembly GCA_964518685.1. GTDB lineage: Bacteria > Bacteroidota > Bacteroidia > Chitinophagales > Chitinophagaceae > Agriterribacter. The sequence continues at coordinate 12,243 of CAZFGP010000052.1, read as the reverse complement.
TTTTGTTTAACCCATTCTCCAATTAACTCAATCGCTTCCATTGCTGAAACGCGGGGATAACCGAAAATCCGGCAACATTCAGCGGCATTACTCAGCAGGGCTGTAGGTTCTTCCTCGCCTAAAAACACGGGAACCTTGCCCAGTATCTTTCCAAATTGCTTTGCTATCCAGCGGACAGAAAGTGTTTCGGCACCGGTAACATTTAGTATCTTGCCCCCGGTTTTACAATACAAAAGCGATCGGATAGCAATCTCATTGGCATCCGCCTGCCAGATCACATTTACATTGCCCATACTCAAATCAATCGGACTTTCGGCAGCAACTGCTTTTGCAATTTCCAGCAATACCCCATAACTGGTATCATTAGCATAGTTTAACCGAAAAATTAAGACAGGTGTATTGTATTTTAACGAGGAATATTGAAAGATCCGTTCTCTGCCAAGACAGGATTGCGCATACTCCCCTACGGGGGCCGGGCTATCTTCCTCTGTAGCGCCTCCATACAGCACCGGAGTTAAAGGGTATACATTACCGGTAGAAAAAACAACGATGTTGGCGTTTCTGAATTTGAAAGCCACTCTTCCCGGCAAATAGGTATTCATAGCCCAGGTAAAGGATTCCTTACCTGTGGTGCCAAACTTGGTGCCCGCCAGATAGATAACATTTTTCACTTCAGGCAGTTGCATCAACTGGTCATCGTTCAGCAAATCCGCAACAATTGTTTCTATTCCCAGGCGGTTTAATTCTTCCTGTAAACCAGGTTCGGAAAAACGGGATACGCCTATAACCTTTTTATCGAGACCTCCCTTCTTAATAGCTTTATGTAAAAGGACAGCCATATCCGGCCCCATCTTTCCGCCTACTCCAAGGATCATAATATCACCATCAATCTGCGCCAGGTCATGTATAAGCCTGTCAGACGGGAGCAGCAGGTCTTCATATCTTTGCTGAATATTATCCATTACCTTAATTGAGTTTTTAGTGGCTATTAAAAAGAGACAGGCAAAGTAACTATTTTTTGGTTACATTTATTCCCGTTTAACAGCATAAGGATCGGGAATTTGAATAAGCTCCGTTCTGACTCCCTCCATCCCATTTACTCTGGCAAGGGAGTACACGTGTCTATCACCCCCAAGAGCAATTGAATTGACATAAAGCGGAATGGAACCATCATCAAAATAAATAGATCCGTGATCCTGATACCGGTGAGTTAACAAGTCATAGGTCACCAGATTCAGGTTCTCAAGCCCTTTTGCCTCCCCTCTTGCCGTATTCGATTTTCCCGGCACCCGATGGCCATTGATAAATAGCGGCGAACCCGTGAGATAATATACCGTTCGCTGGTCGGGCGCCAAAGCCAGTCCCAGATATCCATAACTGAACTGATCGTACATTCCGCTTAGCTGAGAAGCCTTTGATGTAATCCGGTCAAGTACTTCCAGCTTTTGGGTATAAGGATCAAAACGAAAAAAATATCCGGAGTTTCCATGTACGCCATAAATGCATTTATGCGGTGCATACCAGAATACCTGACGCCAGTTGTACCCCATATGTCCGGGGGTTGCCAGATCGTAAACTCCGAAATAATCCTTTTTAAGATTATCCGCTGTTACAGAACATATTTGGTCGGTGTCAGGGTTATAATAAAGAATAGTCCCTTCCGAAACACTAAAATAAGCTTTTCCGGTATCTGGGTCAATGGCTATAGACCTGCACAATGATCTGAACCTCCCCTCTTTTCCATTTTCCCCGTCCATAGATATCTTTCCAAAATCCGTCATTTTACCCGTATCTACTACATACTTAAAAAAATAACCGGATGGCCAGGTAATCCCATAAATGATATTCCTTTGAGTATCCATACTCATCGTAAGTACCCCTTCTTTATGGGGTGCAATCGCATAATCTTTAAATTTCTTTGTTTTTAAATCAAAAGACAAAAGATGCCCTCCCGGATATGGCAAATACCCTTCAGGAGGGATACCCATTTTTTCCATCCCCTCTACAATGCTATAATAACCGATATGGGTGGAAAAAAATAATTTCCCATCAAACTCTCTAAAATTGACATGGGATTTACCCTGAGGTATCGTTTTTAAGTCCTTTTCGCCACAGGCTTCCGTAAGGTCGCCGCAAAGCAGAATTTCTTCAGTTTGGGGGTTAAAAGAATACATCTTCCCACCCTCGTCTATTGATTGAGAACATAACACATAATAAATCAATCCGTCACTTGCTGCATGCATTCCATTATACGTATCGTGCGACAACTTAAAATTGGAATTATACACTTTTGCTTTTATAATATTTTCTTTCATTTATAAGGTATTAATGTGTACGTACACGAAATAAGGGTATATTTTTGGAATAAACAAATTTTCATTTCTATAAATTATCAATAGAGACTAATGCGTTCCCTTTTTTCGGGGAAAACTGATTAATTATTGCAGACAAAACAGAGAAGGATTACAATTAAAAGGGCACGACTTATACTTCCAGGGATTTTTTTCAGCGAAAAAAAATACGAAAATCAGTTTCTATAAAACCGGTAGTTTTCTTTAGTCACAATATCAATAGGCATATATTGTCTTTTTTCCACCGCTACATTCAATATTACTTTTTTATAGAGCGCCATAATTCCAAGATAAGCCTGCTCACCAGGCTTCTGACAAATTAAGAAATCAATGTCTCCCGATTCCAGGGCTTCAATATTCTCCTGGGTAAAATCATAACCGATCAGCATTAATTTCTTATTTAAATGTCTTAAAGACCGGGCTACAG
>CAZFGP010000052.1:0-9455 GCA_964518685.1 uncultured Terrimonas sp. | reverse complement strand
GGAATTGGTAACAAACACCAATTTTATATCTTTATGCCGGGACAGCGCCTGGGTTAATTGTCGTTCAATAGACCCGCTGCCGGCTTTCTTAATATCTACCTTTTCTATTTTTCTCTTTATAGTATGCTCGGAAAAATAACTCCTGAAACCCTCCTCTTTTCTTAACAAATGGTGATGATTGTACATCTGTCTGGAAATATTTAACAATAAAACTGAATCTTTCCCTTTCAGAATATAATTTACCAGATGTGCAGCAAGATATCCGCTGTTATAAAGCTGGGGACCGATATAACTCAGACTATTCTGTTCCTCAATATCTGAGTCCATAAACACGTAAGGGATTTTAAGCTGATCACATTTTTCTGTAAATGCAATTGCTTCTTCCACCAGATCGGGCGCCAGCAATATACCGTCCGGCTTTTTTTTCAGGATATTGACGGTTTGATCCACGAAGGATTTTCTGTCGTTTTGATCAAAAAAATATTTGTCAATTTTAATATTATACTGACCAATCTCCTCTTCTGCCTGGTTTATGCCCGACAATGGAAGCGACCAAAAGCTGGTATCTTTTGACACGGAAGGAATCAGCGTGGCAAAATGAATCACTTTGCGGGATGCAAGACGACGAGCAAGCAGGTTAGGCTGATAATTTAATTCTTTTATTATAGCCAGTACCCGTTCTTTTGTTTTGAGGGATACTCCTTTTCGATCATGCAGCACCCGATCAACTGTACCTATTGACACATTAGCTCTCCGAGCTATTTCTTTGACTCCTGACAGCTTAACATTTTGATCAGACATAATTCACATTAACAATTTCAGGGAAATCCAAATCCATAAGAACAAATGGATGAAGACCGGTTCTTCAACATTTTCACCGCAAAATTAAAGGGAAAAGGATTAATATAAAACAAGAAAAAACAGCTACGGGACTTCAAAGCACTCTGACCTTCCTACCCATAGCTCAAACATCGTATCTTTGACACCTTGTACCTCATATTGAGATGAAAGAATTTAAGGTTCCTATTATATACCGGAGTCCGCTTATTACTGCTATTAAACGGAAACGTCAGGAAAAGGATAAGATGAAAAAAGATTTTAGTCCCACCCTGCTGGATTTAGGCGTATTACAAATATATCTTGCAAGGCATTTTGGCTTTTGCTACGGCGTTAAGAATGCTATTGAAATTGCATACCGCACCATTGAGGAAAATCCGGATAAAAGGATATACCTGCTAAGTGAAATGATTCATAACCCTCATGTTAATGATGACCTGCAGGAAAGAGGCGTACAGTTTTTACAGGACACGCGCGGGAAGCAGCTCTTGTCTTTTGATGCTTTAACTCCTGATGACATCGTTATTACGCCGGCTTTTGGCACTACGTTGCAAATGGAAAAAAGGTTACAGGATATAGGACTTGAAACCAAACGCTTCAATACCACCTGTCCCTTTGTTGAAAAAGTATGGAACCGGGCAGAACAAATAGCCCGAAGAGGGTATAGCGTCATCGTTCACGGCCGCCCCGATCATGAAGAAACACGAGCCACCTTTTCTCATAGTGTAGCTAGTACGGCTTCTGTAATCATTACTGACATAAAAGAAGCGGTTGAGCTGGGCAAATATATTTCAGGTGAAAAACCAGCAGAACAATTCAGCAACGAATTTGAAGGAAGGTTTTCAGATGGTTTTAACCCTTCTGTTCATCTCCGGCGCATTGGGGTAGTAAACCAAACGACTATGCTGGCAACTGAAACCCAGGCCATTGCTGACCATCTCAAACGGGTGATGATACAGCATTACGTATTAACTGAATACAATCTGGCTGATCATTTTGCCGATACCAGAGACACCCTTTGTTATGCCACCAACGATAATCAAAGTGCAGTTGGCGGAATGTTGGATACCGATGCCGAAATAGCGATAGTAATTGGAGGATACAACAGTTCTAACACCTCTCATCTGGCAGAATTATGTGAGGAAAAATTACCCACCTATTTTATCAGAAATGAAAGTAAGATGCTTTCGCGGGAGCAGATCCTGCATTATGACCTTCATTCTAAGAAAGAAATTCTGAGCAGTAATTATTTGCCCGATAAGAATCCCGCAAAAATATTAATCACCAGTGGGGCGTCCTGTCCCGATGCGCTGGTAGAAGAAGTAATCCGAAAAGCAGCTTCCTTTTATCAGGCGGAAGAAAAGATGGACACCCTAATCAGGGAATGGGCTGACAATTAAAGACAAGACTTAATAATAAAGACCGTAAAATTTGAGCTTTCCTTTAGAATTAAGTTCCAATACAGGCGCAGGGATCTTTAAGGGTTTTGTCAGGTAAGTGGCTGCATCCACAGGAGCGACGGAACGCAGCCTAAAGAAATCGGCATCGGGTGATAGCATAAATCTCCGGGTACGTTCAAAATGTGGTATGGGTTTTCCACGAATACTGTCAGGATTGAAATGCCCTCCCGTCATCCCGCTTGCTCCGTAACCCAGGGCAATAGCCGGCCAGGAAGGAAAAGAAGAGGCAGAAGCAGGAAGAAAGGAACGGACATTTAATGACAGCCAGTAACTCTGTCCGTTATAGTCTTTCAGAATACGCGATGACCAGGATTTGCCCAACTCACTATTATGGTATTTTGCATAAGGCGAAAAATGTGCGGAAAATTTCATACTCATGCGCTGGTCATTCCACCAGCGCTGCTGTGCAGCAAAAATGGCTGTACCTACCAGATTAGCCAGCATATCCCCCTTCGAAAATCCCCAATGGGTAGAAAATCCATCCAATAGTTCAATGATACTCAGACTGCCAATTGCAGTTGCCGCCCCCACCCAAATAGCGTCATTTCTGTTAACCCCACACCAGCGCATCATATCATATTGCAATACGCCCACATTATATGCTGTAACGGCATGTCCGGCTTTATCCATTTGCAACCATTCTGCATTATCATTAAAAAAATGAAACCGGCTGCGGGGAAATTTTTTATACCAGAGATAGTACAGCCCCACACTAACTGCAGCCCCTATTACCGCTTCAGAAATAACCACTTTTTTCAACCGGTCGGGCCGATAATCAACTGAAGGAGGAAGAAAATGCTGCGACTGAACACTTTGCAAAACAAGACACAACAAAAGAGAAAAAATAATTTTTGACTTCATATAACAGAACACCTGCAAGATAGGATGTAAGATTAAATTTCAGCCTTTGCAATAGCCGCATCTATAATTCCTATTGCTTCTCTTAGCTGTTCCCGTGTAATGATTAATGGCGGAGAAAGCTGCAAGACATTGCCCTGTGAAATCTTAAAACTCAACCCATGAGTAAGGCATTCGTATAAAACCATTTCGGCTTCCTCAAAGGCTTTTTCTTTACTTTGCGGGTCTTTAACCAGTTCTATGCCCCATAACAATCCAATACCCCTGATGTCTCCAATCAAGGTCCGTCTTCGTTTAAGTTTTTCTAACTCGTCTTTCATAAACAAGGCGTCTTCATTAACTTTTTCCAACAGATTTTCCTTTTCGATATATTCCAGCATAGCAAGCGCTGCCACGCAACCCAGAGGGCTTTTTTCATGGGTATAATGTCCAAGCGACACCTCATGGGCAACATTAAATGAATCACGGGCAACCATAGCTGCCATTGGCATTATACCGGCTCCCAAGCCTTTCCCCAAACAAACGATATCCGGTTCTATATCATAGTGTTCAAAAGCGAACATCTTACCGGTACGGCCAAAAGCAATAGGTATCTCATCTAATATCAACAGCACATCATGTCGGGTGCAGATTTCTCTGATTCTTTTCCAGTAAGCTTTGGAGGGAATCTGAACATCTGTATTACGTATGGTTTCAGCAATAAAAGCGCCAATATCGCCTTCTTTTTCTATTACATATTCGAGGTAATCGGCATACACCAAATCGTTGCCATCGTTGGAAAAAATTCCACGGTAAGAAGTAGGTGGAGGTATTCTTTCCACGCCGGGCATCATCGGCCCCATACCTTTTCGAAACACCTGTTCCCCACCGGCAGAGATAGCATCCAGGGAAGCCCCATGAAAAGAATCCCAAAGCGATACTACCTTATGCTTTCCGGTAACGATACGTGCCAGTTTAAGCGCCATACCAATAGCTGAGGTACCGCCAGGCGCCAGCAATACCCGGTTCAGATCACCCGGAAAAAGTGAGGCTAATTTCCGGGCCAGTTCAATCGCCGGCACATTCGTATAACGGCGTGGGCTAAACGGCAGCACATCCATCTGCTTCTTTACCTTCTCTACTACATAAGGGTTTTTGTAGCCGATCTGATGAACATTATTGCCATGAAAATCCATATATGACTTGCCCGTAAGGTCGGTTACATAAATCCCTTCACAGGACTGCAGTACATCCAGACAGGGTGTGGACATTGACTGGTGGAGAAAATATTGCGCATCTTCTTTCAGGTAATTCTGCGTTTCTGCATGGGCAATGATTTTGTACCAGGCGCTCCGGGATGCAGACTGATTTATATCTCCTTCTGTACGGCTAAATGAATTCTTCATGTTATAAAGTGATAATTACTGTTCTGATAAAAGTCCTTCTATAATTTCAAAAAATTGTTGTTTTTGTCTTTCAAAATCTTCTCCGCTGCCGGGATTATTAAATCCCGGATGTATCTTTCGGATTTCTCCTTTCCGGTCGGTAAAAATTGTAGTTGGGAAGGCTGCGATTTTCTCTAACTGAGGCAGGGTCTTTAATGCAAGTTCCGGATCATTAAGCGCTACCGGAGTAATCAATACCGGATAGTCCACCTTCAATCGTTTTACAAAATTGCTCACTGCCTTTTGAGAACGGGCAAAATCGGCTGTGCGTTCGTAGGCCAGACCAAGGATACCTACACCTTTGGATTTATATTTACGATATACCTCATTTAAAAACAGCGTTTCATCCATACAATTAGGACACCATGATCCTAAAATCTGAATGACCATTATTTTATTTTGAAACTGTTTATCTCCAAAAGAAACCAGATGCCCCTTCAGATCGCGGAAAGAAAAATTCAATTTACGGGATACCCCCGGCCGCCGAACAGACAGAGAGGGGTCGTCTGGTATGGAAGCATTACTATCTCTAACGGCTTCCCATATTCGGGGCGTAACCGAAGTTTCTGAAAAATATTTGCCCCCTGAAATTTGATGATCACTGTTGATCCTTGCCGTAAAATAAACGGCATACCCTCCATCAAAACCGGACAACTTAAGAGAATCTCCGTCTACCACCCCTTCTAAATACCGATAACCTCCAGATCGGGTAAGAAAAGAACCCGTAAGATTATTTCCCTTTTGAGCAAATACGCCTACGGCCTTAATGATGTTTCCTGTTGACTCATCTACAAAACCGGTTGCCCAACGACCGGAAATATTAGCAATAGGTTGTTTCTTACGAATCTCAAACCGGTATCTTTTAGTTCCCAGATAAACTGCAGCAAAACGCATCACTTGCTCCTGTTCTGCCAATCTCTTAATCCAGACACCCTGTAGCGTATTTGCATTGATAAGAACGGCGTTGAACTCTGAATCGAAAAACGGCAGCCGGATATAGATAGAATCTCCCTTTAAGCTGATTTCATCTGCCACCAGACTATCCGTTCCATTAAGAAAACAGACTTTAGCTTTGTCGGAATAAAAACTCACCTCAAAATTAAACACAATAGAAACGCCATCGTCCCGAAGCAGTTCACCCAGCCACTGGCCTGGAGAAAGTGTGTAATTTTGTTGCGCTGTTGCAAATAGTCCTACCCACGATGCAATAAGCACCGCCAATATTTTTTTCATATTAAAGTATTCCTTTCCCGACAAAACTACAAAACTTACTGCTGCTTCAGGTTCAACAGCATATCAGCGGTAATCTCTGTCAGATTAAATTTATGTTGCCATCCCCAATCGTTTCGTGCCAACTGATCATCAATACTCTGCGGCCAGCTATTGGCAATAGCCTGTCTGTAGTCGGGTCTGTATTCAATTGAAAATTCGGGAATATGTTTTTTAATTTCAGCCGCAATTTCTCCGGGTGAAAAGCTGATCGCTGCTAAGTTGTAAGATGTTCTTACACGAATGTTATCAGCTGGCGCCTCCATGATTTCGATAGTGGCCCTGATCGCATCCGGCATATACATCATAGGCAACATTGTATCCGCAGATAGAAAACTGGTATATCTTTTTGATTCCAGGGCCTCTCTAAAAATTTCCACTGCATAATCGGTAGTACCGCCTCCCGGTGAGGACTTATAGCTAATCAAACCCGGATACCGAAGACTTCTAACATCAACGCCAAAACGCTGATTATAATAATTACACCAAAACTCTCCGGCAAATTTGCTGATTCCATAAACCGTTATAGGCTCAATGATGGTTTGCTGAGGACAATTCTTCCTGGGCGATGTGGGTCCAAATACAGCAATACTGCTGGGCCAATACACTTTTTGTACCTGCTCTTCCCTGGCAATATCCAGTACATTCAGGAGACTCTGTGTATTCAGGTGCCAGGCAAGGGCGGGATTTTTTTCACCGGTTGCAGACAGGATTGCCGCTAACAAATAAATTTGGGTGATATTTTGCCTGATCACCTGCACATGTAGCATTTCCTTGTTCATCACATCCAGTGAAACATATGGACCTGTTCCTTTAAGCAGATCGTTTTCTTCCCTGAGATCAGAAGCCACTACTTGTGCATTTCCATATATTTTCCGTAAAGCGAGGGTAAGTTCAACACCAATCTGACCCGAAGCGCCTATCACCAGAATTTTATCTTTTATCATGCATTTAAATTTTTAGTTTGGGGGTTAGGAGTTGAGACCAACGAGTTGACAAGAATATTTGAATTTGCAGACCAGGAACATAAAACTATAACTATCCATTCAATTCCATTATCTTTTTTACAAAAATAAAATTGCCATCTAATAAAGAATACTTTACTTTACCCCAAAAATCGTTTACTATGTTTCAATTTCACAAGAAAAAACTTCTGGCAGGGGTTGGATTAAGTTTTATCCTGCTGGTAGGTGTTGCAGCCACAACGGTTAAAGACAAAGGTCCAAAACCTAATTTGAAAGTGCTCCCCAAAGACATCAGTCATGAGGAATTGGAGAAAATAATGAAGGGCTTTAATATATCGCTTGGCGTTAAGTGTGGGTTTTGCCACGCCCCCGCTAAAACCGATCCCAAAAAACTTGATTTTGGAAGCGATGAAAAACCGGAAAAGACCACAGCCCGCCACATGATGAAAATGACCGCTAAAATCAACAAAAAGTACTTTAACCAATCGGGCGGAGCAGACGTTGCGGCAATATCCTGCATCACCTGTCACAATGGGAAAGCACATCCGGAAAGCAAGATTGTATTGCCTCCTTCACCGGATCGCTAATGATTCCTGCACCCTCAATTTACTTTTTTTTATTCTAACAATGGAGCCTGCAGGCTCCATTGTTAGATAATTTTCAAAATCAATTCTTTCATCAGAGAAGCACCTTCGGTACCTGCATCTCCTATGCCAACACTGCGCAGATTGTACTGATGCAGCAAAAGCAGAGTCTGCTCTACGCCATCAAAGCCATAGTTCTTTCTGGCAACCAAATAATTCTTTACATGAAAAGGATGCACACCCAGTAAATTAGCAATGACCTTTTCATCCTTAGCCTGTATTCCAAAAAGCAGATATACCTTACTGAAAAAATTATACAGGGTCATCAATACCATCTGAATGGGAGCCGATTTGGGGTTTGAACCAAAATATTGAATTATACGGATAGCTTTTCCCCTGTCTTTTCGTTGTAAAGCTTCCTGTAATTCAAAAATATTATACTCCTTACTGATGCCTACAAATTGTTCGATATGCTCTTCATTGATCTTCTTATCTCCGCTCAAATTCAGAGACAATTTATCTATCTCATTATTAATACGACTTATGTCATTACCAATATGTTCTATCAGCAACATAACCGCCTTGTGCGAAATTTGAAAACCCTTTCTCTGCACCAGGGAAGAAATCCAGTCGGGTAGCTGATTGTCATAAATTTTTTGTGTGGTTAGCACTTCAGCATGTTGCTTAAGCAATTTCGATAGTCTGGTTCTGCCATCCCGTTTCTTCTCTTTATATGCCACTACCAGAATAGTAGACGATAATGGATGTTCGATATAAACATCTAATTTTTCTATGTCTCGCATTTGCTGGGCTTCCTTCAAAATCACTACCTGCCGTCCGGAGAACATGGGATAGCGCCGGCACGCATTGATCAAATCAGGCCAATTGACATCTCTTCCATAAAATACAGAAAGATTAAAACCTGCCTCAGATTCAGTAAGGATATTTTTTTCTGCATAATCCACCAATTGATCAATGAAATAATTTTCCTCCCCTTCTAACCAGTAAATGGGTTTAAAATTCTTTTGTTTCCAGTCTTTAAGGATTAGTTCAACACTCATCTGCAAATAATGAATTCATGTTAATAATTATTCTTATCAAAACCGCTTTATATTATTCCACTATGGTAATGTTTTTCTCTTCCAAATACGGCTGATTTCTGAACCTTAGCATAACATTAGCAACGGTAACGACATCTTTCTGGCAATAGGTAACGATACGCGGTAAGTCTTTTTCCTCATAATAAACTGCTCTCACCTTACTGCCGTCAATATCATCCTTAGGGGTAGCAATTCCCAAAGCCGAAGCCAGCAAATTCAGAGAAACATAATTTTTAAAATCTCCGAATTTCCACAATTCCATAGTATCAATCAGTCCTGTTTCCCAGGGTTTTTTACCACTCAATTGCAAAAATTCGGGGAGCGGAATATTCCCGATGAGCATCCTGCGGCAGATATAAGGGATGTCAAATTCCTTAATATTATGACCTGCAACCATAAAATTGCCTCTTTTATCGCGGAAAGTATTCAATAAATCAGCAAAAGCCAACAGGACTTCTATCTCATTATCCCCACTAAAAGATTTCAATTTAAAACATAAATCACCTTTTATATCGTTATAGAAAAACCCTGTGGAAATACAAATGATTTTTCCAAATTCGGCCAGGATACCCGCCCGTTCGGAATAAGACTCGGCGGGCAAAATATTTTCTGGCACGTTTTTGGATATCTTGTCCTGCCAGAGTATCTGCCAGTTAACCGGTAACTGTTGAAAATCAGGGACTCCGGGAACAGTTTCGATATCTAAAACAAGTACATTTGTTAAGTTTATTTGGTGTATCATTTTATTAAATTTGCAAAAAACTAAAAAAATAATCTTTATGAGCGCTTCGAATTATCCCTCGACTTCAAACCAGCCTCAATTACCTAAAAAAGATAACCGGGGTATCATTTACGGGGTTTTAATTGCCGCATTATTAGGAACATGGGGCTACATTATTTATGATAAAAGTAAAACCAAGGAAGTAATTCAACAAAAGGATGTTCAATATGCTTCTTT
>CAZFGP010000051.1:0-24807 GCA_964518685.1 uncultured Terrimonas sp. | reverse complement strand
GCCGTCTGGAGTTGACGGGTGAATATACAACCGTGTTTGATATCAGACGTTGGGGAACTTTAAAAGATGAGATGGATGCCATGGTTCCGGAACAGATTTTGAATAATGCATTAAACCCTTATAATTCGAAATTTGAGTTGTATCCTATACCGCAGTCAGAATTAAATGCTAATCCAAATTTGAAACAAAATCCCGGCTGGTAATCACAATTGACGCACGGATAATAATACTTAGCAGGTTTATTAAAACAGGCAGAGTAGTATTGTACGTCAAAAAACCGAAGATCAGGCGATCGTCGGCGCCAAGTTAATCAAACGAGGTTATAAATTCATTAATTGGTTAGAATGAAACGAAGCATGATAAAGTTTTTCGCACAGAGGGATGACCATGTGGAGTTTCATTCAACCACTGAAAAACATTATGCACGAATGAAACAACTGTTTTTTGTTGTTATCTGTGTACTATGTATTGGCGGTGTTCTTCAGGCACAAAACAAGAATAGTCTTCCGGCTTTAGAAAGGAATATCAGGCAGCAGTTTCCCCTCCTGATGCCTGATAATTTTGATTCCCTGCTGTTGGTGTCATGGCGGCAGGAGGAAGGAGTTCCGGATAGGAGGAACCCCTTATTAGAACCGGAGATGCCATGGGATGCCGGAGGAATAATGGCCCATGGAACAGTATTGCATGATCCTATAGACGGCTTGTGGAAAGCCTGGCAGGTTTCAACTCCCGGGGAAAGAGAATTAAAGGATGGGATAAAATCAACCCATGAAGAACAAAGAAGGATTACCTACCTGGAAAGTAAAGACGGTGTAGTATGGTACCGTCCTATGCTGGATATAATAAAATGGAAGGGATATGCAAAAACGAATATTTTATTTGATCTGAATTCCGGTGGTACTGCCGTTTATCCTTCTGTACTTATTGATACCTCAAATAAGGCATGGCCTTATGAGATGTTTATGGTCAGAACCCCTTCTTTGGGTCCGGATCCCAGTCATGTTGAACATCTCCCTGCACCAAGTCCGGAAAAAAGAGGGCTTTATCGTTACCGGTCAAAAGACGGGAAACACTGGGAACTCATTGCAGGTCCACTTTTCGATTTAGGCAGAGGCGGAGATGTGATTTATGTATATAAGGAACCCGATGGAAGTTACCTTGCCTACTTTAAACAATATTCTTTAGAGTCGGGAGACAGGATTATTCCTTATGATAATAATAAGCAACAATTGGTTCGTAAAATTGGCAGAAACACCAGTCCCGACGGGGTTCACTGGGGAAAACGGAAAATTATTTTTGAGCGGGATTGGAGAGATGCTGGTTTTGCACAATACCTTGAATTGTGTCCTATCCGGATGAAAAATGGTTTTGTTGGAATTTTAACCTACTATGACGCTTCCAACAAAACCATGTCTTTACAAATGGCAGTTTCGCGGGATGGAATAAAGTGGTGGCGGCCCGACAGGAGAGCTGCTCTTCCCAATCCGCCTCTGGGTGAATATGGTGGCGGAATGATGTGGCAAATGCATCAGCCGATTGTTGAAAACGAACGCATGTATGTCTACTACGGAGGCACCCAGGGCTTACACGGCGAAATATTAGATAGCCGGTTTCAGCCACGGATTGAAGTGGGTAACGAAAGTGTAAGCGGATCCCCCACACCCACGCTTCCGTTCTATTCAGCTTTGTGCAGGGCTTCCTGGGAAGTGGATCGGTTGTATGCGCTGGCTCCGTCTGTTGGAGGCCCTACAATTGGAAAAGCCGTAACCAAACCCGAAAGCTCCGGGAAAAGGCAACTGCTGGTGAATGTGCTGGTACGGAAAGGTGGCGGATTCCGCGCCGAACTTACCGATGAAAGCGGCAAAGTAATCCCCGGCTTTTCGGCCACGGATTGCGTGCCTGTTACCGGCGATCACCGGCAGGTGGCCATTCAGTGGAAAGGAGGAAAGAAGGCGCCTGTTGATAAAGTACGTATTCGTTTTGTATTACAGCAGGCTTTTCTGTATGGATATGACTGGAAAAAATAAGCCTATTACCGGACTGGTCCTTTAGGAGCATCCGAACGGATTTTTTAAAAATTTACTTATTTAAAATACTACAGAAAGATATCATGCAACAACTTAGGAGATCGGATATTAATAACAGCATTGTGCTTGCGCAGAAAGTGATCGCACATTTTGGGGTTCACCTGCCTTATTTTGCCTACTGGACACCCGGGCAATGGGCAGAGGCGGGAAATGAGTTTGACGAAATACGTACCTGCATGCTCGGGTGGGATGTGACCGATTTTGGCAGTATGGATTTCAAGAACATCGGCCGGATCCTGTTTACATTGAGGAATGGAAAACCTAACAATAAAGCCTACCCGAAAGAATACGCCGAAAAGCTACTTATTGATCCTGAACACCAACGGGCCCCAGCTCATTTTCATCGGCTGAAACGGGAAGACATCATTTGCCGGAGGGGAGGGAACATATTAGTGCAACTCACTAAAGCCGATCCCTCCGACAATCCTTCCCGCGAGCGGTTTAACGTTCAGAAAGACGGATGCACAATCCATCTGTCTCCAGGCGATATTGTAAGGCTTCATCCGGGCGAAAGTGTTAACATTCCGCCAAGAACTATTCACCAGTTTTGGGGAGAAGAAGGAACCGGGCACAGGATAGAAGGAATAGGATATACGCTAAGTTCAGAGATATCCAGCGTATGCGATGACTGGGAAGATAATGTTTTCATTGAAAAAAATGCTATTCGGTTTCCTCCTGTTGAAGAAGATGAAGAGCCCCAATTTCTTCTTTGCCATGAATATCCCAGTACTTCATAAATGATCTTTTGCAGCATCTGATAAACATAATCCCATATAAAAAAAGCCTTGGCTGGGGAATGTATGTTTGCGGCAGTACAGGCGAGGAACCTTCCTTAACCGGAACGGAGCGAAAAGCGGTAGTGGAAGTTTTTGTAAAGACTTCACGAAAAAGAGTGTCTGTGCCGGAGCATGTAGGGCACAACAGCGTGAAGGAAGCAAGGGAGTTGTCGTGGCATGCCCAAAAGATTGGTGCAGATTATGTTTCTTCCGTAGCGCCCTCTTATTTCAAGATCGGTTCTGTTGCAGGAAACGTGATGAAACCTGCTGCCCGTTGTGAAGTGTGAGAAAATATCTTTAAAAGCTTAATATCAGGTAATCATGTACACCAAGATCTTGTTGATTGGTATTTCCTGCATGCTGACTGGCTGTGTATTAGTTACCCACTCCCCTGGGAGCGGTAAGCTTCCTCAGCCTTTCCGGGCAGGTACGGCTAAGGTGAATATCACACCAGAAAGGTCGTTGCCATTACTGGGATATGGCCCGAGAATGTCTGCAGAGGTGCGCGACAGCATTTATCATCGGGTTGTAGTGATGGACGATGGAAAAACGTTCTTTTTTCTGGTATCTTCTGATCTCTGTTCCGTTGATCCATCAATATATGAAAGAGTTTTAGCCAGGCTAAAAAAGATGTATGGTATAGACCGCCGGAATTTCTGGTGGTCGTTTACTCATACTCATTCGGCCCCGATAGTTGGCCCGGCCGGCGTTTTTTCCGTAATGCTGGGTTACGATACAGAAGCGCCCTATGATGAGGAGTATGTTAGCTTTGTAGAAGAAAAGCTGCTTCAGGCCGTTGAAGAAGCAAGAAAGATGATGCTCCCTGCTCGTTTGGGGGTGGGATGGGGGTACTCCGAAGCCAATATTAACCGCCGCGCCCGTAATAAGAACAACAAAACATATCTTGGGGAGAACCCGGACGGGGAAATTGATCGTAAAATCGGTCTTTTGCGACTTGAAAAAGAAGACCAGTCACTCCTGGCGCTTATTGCCAACTACCCGATACATGGTACGGTGCTGCCATCGGCCGACAATACTATCAGCGGCGATGTTACCGGCACAGTATCTGAATATGTAGAGCAGCAGTTGGGTGTGCCATTATTATTTATTAATGGCGCAGAAGGAAATGTAGCGCCCATCAAGTCCTTTTCGGGAAATCTTGAGCAGTTCAAAACGCTTTTGGGTGACAAAATTATCGAGGCGAATAACCGGATAGCTGTTACTACCAGGCAGGTTAAGCTAAGTCTGGGAAGTTTTATATTTGAAACGCCCAGAAATGAACGGCTGACAAAATGGCCAGCTTATTTACCGGATTACCTGAACGTCTTATCTTCCGGGGCGGCAATGATAAGGATGCCCCTGAATTTTTTGTTTATAAATGATGAGATAGCTATATGGAGCGCTCCCTGTGAACTGTTTTGTGAAGTGTCAAACGCTGTTCGGGAAAAATCGTCCTTCCCCTATACGTTCTACTATGGGGTTACAAACGGAACCCTGGGATACTTTCCTACCCGGGAGGAATTTGCTTTGGGTGGCTATGAAGTAGGTGTTTCACCATTTTCTCCCGGCGCCGCTGAGGATTTGGAGCAAAAAGTAAGTGAATACTTAGATAGCAGATAATGTGGGAAACGATTCAGGTATTTGTTGGTAAAAACGACAACAGATAGTATCATTTGCCCTGCTTAATTATCACCCCAAGAATACATGGTACTGGCGCAGGTCTTTGGCAAGAGCTAATATTTTACCAGCACTGGCGCAAGTCTGCAGCACTGGCATTGTGTGATAGCTGACTTGTTGCCTGAGCATTACTTTTCGCGCATCTGGCGCAGGTGTGAATGGCGGGTATTGTGTGATGGCACACCTGATGCCTAAGCGTTACTTGTTCTACTATTGGTAATTATTTTGAAATCTTGTTCGTGTTGATGAAAGTGGTAAAGTCAAGAAATTTTTACTTTTCGCGCCACGTCTCCCACATAGGTAAAAGTTGAGAACAGATACAAAGCTGCTGGGGACGTGGCGAGCAATCTGTCAAAAATTGTATATTACAATATGCCTATAAAAAGCACCATCCCATACACGGAAGGAATATTTTCCATAACAATCACCTGCTACAAGTGGCTACCGCTGATAGAGAAAATAAATGGTTATGATATTGTATACAAATGGTTTGATTACCTGAAAAGTAAACGTCATTAATTAATCGGTTATGTTATCGTGCCAAATCATATACATGTGATGATTGGATTTACAAAAACAACACAATCAATTAATATTATTGTAGGGAACGGAAAACGCTTTATGGCATATGAAATAATAAAACGATTAGAACAGGAGAAAGAAACAACATTGTTAAGCCGATTGGCTGAAAATATTGAAATATCCAGAAAGGAAAATAATAAATTGCATAATATATGGGAGTTATCGTTTGACTGGAAACATTGTGAGTCAGAAAAATTTATTAATCAAAAATTAGATTACTATCATATAAACCCAGTTAAAGGAGTGTGGAATTTATGTGAAAGTCCGGTTAACTATAAACATAGCTCAGCACAATTTTGCATGGAAAATAGTCATGCATTTATGTGTTACAAGCTATGCGGATGTGCTGTAGACAGGATTACGGAAGTGTACACAACGTCCTGGCTAAACACAAAGCCGGCGAGAGACGTTGTTACGAAGGAAGAGGTGAGTAGCTGGAACCATGTGCATCAACTTTGTAGTCAGACCATGTATTATTGCGCTTGTCAGTCGAAATACATCCGCCAATACAAATTGAAATGCTTGTGATGCAAGTGTAAAGACTTCTTCTATTAAAAAGTGATCTGTTCATTTTGAGTTCGTTTCATATTATTTCTTTAAGATGAACTTTCATTTAAGCAGCCCGGTTTTCTTTAACCATTGCTGTACTTCTTTTTTAACTGCTGTCTTCTTATCACCTTCCATCACAAACAAAATTCGATCCCGCTCTATAGCGCCTTTTGTTGAAAAACCTTCTAATACTTTACTATCAGGACATAATTGTTTTACTGTTTCAAAGCCGCTTCCCACGCCATAGCCTGCATTGGTATTGAAAGGCACAATTGTTCTTCCGCGCAAATCATACTGCTTTAAAAAACTTTTCACCGGTGGCGGCAGTTGCATCCCCCAGGTAGGAAAGCCAACAAACACTACATCATATTTTTCAATGCTGTCAATCTTTGTCTTGAGCGGTGGCAAAAATCCTGTTACATTTTCGTTGGCTACCTGATTTACGATTGTCTGATAATCTTCAGGATATGGAGTTTGCAACTCCAATGCTACCAATGTGCCACCCACATTTTTTTGTATAATTTGGGCTACTGCTTTAGTGTTGTTGGTTCTGGACAAATACACAATCAAAATGTTTTCTTTATCCACTCTCATAGTGGTTGTGTTTTGTGATTTTGATGAGCATGACATCAGTCCGAAGAATGCTAATAACAGCAATGTGAAAGACCATTTATGTTTCATATTTTTTAAGCATATCTATTAATTAGTGAGACGGCTTTTCATCTTCCTGTTTTAAAGATTTCATATAAGAAACGAGTAGGTTCACCTCTTCGTCCTTAACCTGGTCATCGTAGCTTGGCATCAGAGGCATATACCCCGCCACGATTTTTTTGTTTGCATGCAGGATGGACTCGCGCAGGTAGGCTTCGTCTGCCGTTACTTTGCTACCATCCTGCAAGGCTACCTCGCTTCCGTAAAGGCCATACAGGGATGGGCCGGTAGGGGCAGGGACATCAGGGGCAATGGTGTGACATGTAGCGCATTGCAGCTTAGCAAAGAGCGTTGCCCCTGTATGTGACGAAGTGGTGGCAGTTCCGGTGGGCTGTGCTTTGATGGAATTCGTTTGTGCTCTTTCTGTCGTTTTTGCTGACGTCGCGGTTTTCCCTGTATAAATTATGCGCCAGATGCGGCCCTTTTTATAATCAGAGATATAGAGCGCACCGTCCGGCCCCATAGCCAAACCCATCGGTCGGTATTTCGCTGCACCCCGGTCGGGGATGGTATCCATGCCGGCAAACCCATCCGCGAAGGTTTCATAATTACCCGATGGTTTACCGTTCTTGAAGGGTACGAAGACAACCTTATAGCCGCCCTGCGGCAATGGTGCCCGGTTCCAGGAACCCATGAAGGTGATAAAAGCGCCGTTGCGATACTTTTCCGGGAACTGCCCGCCTGTATAGAAGAGTAAATCGTTGGGCGCCCAGTGGCCTGGAAAACCCATGACCGGCTCTTTAAACTGACCGGCGAATTTACTTTCTGCAATAGTTGTTTTTCCATTCCCGCCGTATTCCGGCGAAAGCATCAGTTTACCTTTTCGTTGGTCGTAATATCCATAAGGCCAGCTAAACCTGTCGCCTTCATTCACCTGATACATTGACTCTGCCGGAAGTTCCGCGCTTTCCTCATCCGTATAATAGTCAGGCCAGAGCGTGTGCAATTGGTCGCGTCCATGCTGCATCACAAAGAGTGCATCAGCGGTAGTGTTCCAGTCAAGACCAACAACATTGCGCAGGCCGGTGGCATAGCGTGCATCAGCACTAAAAGTTTGATTTGTTTTATTTGCATCAAAACGCCAAATGCCACCATGTTCCTCCAACAGAGGACAGGGCTCTATCCCAGGGGAACCGGGTGTACGTTCCTCCACCTGGCAGGCATTTGATGGTGCGCCCACGGCTACGTAGAGGTGACCGCTTTTATCAAAGGTGAATGCCTTAGACCTGTGGGATTGCTGTTCTGGAAAACCACTGACAACAATTTCTGGTTTGCCCTCGGGGACGAGTGCTCCATCTTTGGGCATCGGCCAGCGATAGACGGCTGTAGTGTTTGATGACCAGAGATAGCCATCGTGGATAGCCATGCCCGTCTCCCACAAAATCCCATCTTCCGTTTCATTCATATCACCGAAATATTTGATAATGTCGGCCTTGAAGTCACCTGTAGTATCGCGCAAGGCAACGATACCGCCTTGTTTGCTGCGTGTCTTCATATAGATGTCGCCATTGGGAGCCACGGCGATGTGGCGGGCGCTATGGTCGTCGCGCAGGCCAAGACTGTCAACGACAACAGTTGCACAAAACCCGTCAGGCAGCGTGATTCCGCCATTATCAGGGTCGCATACAACCCCGGCAGCAGCGTCTTTCTGTTCGGAACCATTGCATCCGGTTATGAGCATTATTGCCGAAAGAAACATAACAGTCAGCAAACCTGCCTTGTCGGCAGACAGGGAAATATTGCGAATTTTTATTTTGATATTCATGATGGAGATATTTGCATTATTCATGGAATAAATTGTGAAATATGGTTTAGTCCAGCGGTATAAATGCGAGACTGTTGTTCGCGTTCATCGGGATGACCAACTGATTTGTTTTGCTATCATAACACATGGAAGCAGCACTTGGGATATTTTTTGCAATTAACTCCGCGGGTTTGCCGGGACGAATACGGGACACGCCCCCATTAAAAACACTGCACACATATATTGTACCATCGGGCATAATCACAAGGCCATCACTTCCCGCTTGGGCGGCAGATTCCTTTTTTAATAATTTACCGTCTTGTGAAAATGTTAGTACGTCGGCATTCCCCGAATTAACCACAACAATATTTCCTTTCGGGTCAAAAGCGATCCCATTAGGTGCATTTAACGGTGATGCCTGAACGAAAACAGTAGCTCGACCGTCAGGCGTAACTTTCCAAACCTTCCATGTATCAGGGTTTGGATTCTCTCCGCGAAATTCACCCGTCTCCGTGGCGTAAATGGTTCCATCTTCCTTAACCTCAATATCATTGAGCCATCCTGCACTTTCTACTTTGACTTCTCCCATTGGTTCTCCTGTTTTCATACTGAACTTGCGAATAACGGCAACACTCGGATCGTCTTTACCCGTACCGCCATCGCGGTCGGCGACGTAAAGAATACCGTTCATGATATCACTGCCGAAGGGTTCATTTAATACAAGAGGCGTTGAAAGGTTTTTACGTTCATCCGGTCGCTGAACGCCAATCCATCGCAACGTATGTACCGATCCATCCGGGTTGATGAGAGAAATCCACGCATCGTTAGTTTGCATATTTTGTGGTAACCCACGATTGGGAACCACGATGAGACAGGTTGACGCATCATAAGAACAACTTTCTGCAGACTGGATACCGCCATAAACTTTTACATTTGGGGTAATCGCTTCAAATCTTCCATCCGGATTGGTAATACCGAGCGCCCTACCTGTTGAATATGGCTTTTTCTCTGATGGCTGCTGTGCAAATATGGAATTGGTCAAAAGGCTGATACTCATCGCAAGTATAAAGCTATGCGTCGCCATTTTTTTAAAATGTTTTTTCGTCTTCATAATTTTCTTATTTAT
Organism: uncultured Terrimonas sp.; assembly: GCA_964518685.1. Lineage (GTDB taxonomy): Bacteria > Bacteroidota > Bacteroidia > Chitinophagales > Chitinophagaceae > Agriterribacter. The sequence continues at coordinate 15,555 of CAZFGP010000051.1, read as the reverse complement.
GGTTATGCTCTTTTTTTGTCTGCTTGCCCATGCCATTGTATTCCTCATCAGTTACGCTTTGCAACCATTCTATTCCACTCGCTTCAATTCCGATATAGGCAAAGTCGCTTTCCACCGCGGCCATGTGAGTATGTGCCACGCCCGGTGTACATTTAATAACATCTCCCTTGTGAACGATACGGCCCGGCTTGCCTTTTTCCATATAATAGCCCGTGCCTTCCGTAATAAGAAGAATTTGCCCGTGTGGATGAATGTGCCATCTCAACCTTGAACCGGGTATAAACGTGGCAAGCATCAAATTGAAAGAAAAGGTGCTATCTTCCCTGCTCAATCCATTGAGCCAAACCGTCCCCGTGTAGTCTTTTGTATTAGGCGCTACTATCCCTTTTGGAAATATAGAACTGTCTTTTGTTCGCGCATCGCTGTTTTGGGTTGGGCTGGGTTTTATACTATTATATTCCTCATCGGTTACCCTTTGCAACCAGGTTGTTTTTACCCTTTCGGAAGGAGAAACAGCAACGTAAGCAAACTCGCTATCGGGTATTGCTCCATGCCAGTGTTCCACTCCCGGATCACATTTTATGACGTCTCCTTTATGGACTATTTGTACCGGACTGCCTTTTTCCTGGTAATAGCCAGTACCTTCTGTAATCAGCAGAATTTGTCCACCGGGATGAATGTGCCAGTCTAATTTCGATGCCGGTGCGTAAACAGCCTGGGCTACGCCAAATTTGAAGATGCTATCCGGTTTGCTTAATTCATTCAGCCAAATACTACCGGTATAATTGTCTGTGTTTTTTCCGATTTCACCTCTTGGAAAGAGGGATACACCCTGGGCTACCGCCTGATGTAGCAAAGCAACAAAAAGTACAATTATTGCTGACAGCGTTTTTTGAATTGTGTTCATTTATTATTATTTGAAATCAATAACGGTTAATCCTTTTTTGCGCCTGTTCACTATTGTTTTATTCAACCACTCTGAATGTACCTAAGCATTTTACCATAGCAGGATCGAGGTGACTGAAAAACAAGCTTTTCTCCATATCTAAAGTTTTGATTGCAGACATGTCATCTGACAAAAGTTCAAACTCAAATACGTTGAAGTTCTCTTCAATCCTTCCTTTATGCACCGATTTAGGGATGACCGCAACGTCTCTTTGAATTATCCAACGGTTTGTTCATTGTCATAAGAAGTGGCAGTCTCAATAAGACGATAGCCTGTTATTATTGTCGTTAAGACACTTTTTTCACATTCCTCAATATCTGTTACCTGGAAAACGTCAAAGCCCAAAACTGGTATTTCAATACCATTGCATAATTTAACTGTTGACATTGTTTGTTGATTCCTGTTTTAATTTCAATCTGTGCAATTCGGCCAAGCTATTCTCGATTGCAAATTTCAGGAAATAAAATGAGGGTGCACTTATACGAATTACGGTATTACCTACCAAAATCACCGATTTTAGGACATTAGGATGTAACGGGGCATATGAAATTGTAAATTTGTATGAGTAGTTCAAAATTGTCAAAGAATGGACGACATAATTAGCTTCAGAAGCATAAAAGAATATAATGCCTTTAATAACAATGAAACATTGCATCCATTGGTAAGCGTGGTTCATTTGGATAAAGCTGCACCAAGAAAGAACAGGCGTCTACGTTACGAGTTTTTCACCATTTTTCTGAAACAAATCTATTGTGGTGACCTGCGGTACGGATTGGGTAATTATGACTATGAAGAAGGAACTTTAATATTTCTTGCGCCCGGCCAGATAATTGGCCAAAACAGCAATGATTATTATCAGCCTCAGGGTATTGCATTGGTTTTCCACCCTGATTTGATAACAGGGACATCACTTGGAAAAAATATGAGTAATTATCATTTTTTCTCGTATGCGGTCAATGAAGCATTGCACTTGTCAGAACAGGAAAGAAAAATTATCCGTGATTGTCTTTCAAAAATTGAATATGAGTTGCGACACCCCATTGATAAGCACAGTAGACAACTGGTTGTTTCTAATATTGAATTGCTTTTAAATTACTGCATCCGCTTTTATGACCGTCAGTTCATAACAAGAGATAATGTAAACAAAGGTATTTTAGAAAGATTTGAACAATTGTTAAATAGCTATTTTGCTTCAGATAATCCACAGAAAATAGGTCTGCCATCTGTTTCCCGTTGTGCTGATGAGATGAACCTCTCCGCCAATTATTTCGGCGACCTGATTAAGAAAGAAACAGGAGTATCTGCGCAGGAATATATTCAATCAAAAGTAATCAACATAGCCAAAGAACGAATTTCTGATCAATATAAATATATCAGCGAGATTGCATATGATTTGGGGTTTAAATATCCGCAGCATTTTACCCGGCTTTTTAAACAGAAAACAGGTGTAACACCTGTTGAATACAGGAATTTGCATTGAGTGTTATTTGTATAGCCCAGGATTTTCTCCGCCAGTTGAGAAGCAGTTCAAAAAAATGTTCGATAAGTAACAGCAAGATATCTCCGGCAATGATCAATCTATGGAATCTCATTTAAAGGATTTCGGGAAAAAGAAAAAGGATCTGACAATCGGTTGCGGTTTGGAGGAAATTGGCCGTGAGACTTATGACCTTACTTTACAGCATTTCAACGATCAAATGCAGGTAATTTACCAAGAAATAAATACGTTTCCGAGAAAAATATCTAACCTGGAAAAACTGCTTTCTATTTCGCTTAAAAAGCTGAAATAACTTACATCTATATGGGCTTTGGGCAACCTGGATGAGAGATTGAGAATTCAAAAAATACTGTTTCCCAAAGGCCGTCGGACGTTGCATGGCAAGTATAATGACAAACAGTATTATAAATGGAAAAGATAAAATACTTTGAACTTTTGGTCAGCAAGTTTCCACCTACCGAAAACAGCGATTTCGTACCACAACTCAAAAGAAAATGTGATATACTAGTTCTTGAAAAAAATGAACCGTTAATTGCGTTTCAATCCAACAATCGAAAAATTTATTTCATCGCTGAAGGCAGTTTCATTCGTAACATCATTACCTCACGGGGCGAAGAAAAAACGGTAATGTTTCATACCGAGAGCTTTTGTGAATTTTTTAAATCGTATGATACTGTTTATTTTCACAAAGGCACGAACTACGAAATCAAAGCCAATGAAAAATCGGTGGTCGTTTCGGTTGATTTTGATTTTTTTCACCAGCAGATACAAAACAATCTTGAACTTTTGCAGTTCTACACCCATGAGACCGAAAAACTGTTTATAAACATCGACCTCTTTCGTAACTTCCAATTAGGTTTGACAAGCGAAGAATACCTGAAATGGCTTTATGAAAACTATGCTTTTCTTTTTCAACGATTCCCTGCACAAAACATCGCCAGCTTTATGGGAATTACCAATGTTTGGTTAAGTAATTTAAAAGCTAAACTCACTTTTTAAATTACTTTAAACGAAATCATTTTTAAACTACTGAACTTTGTGCCAACAAAAATCAGTAAAAATGAAATCATATCATTCAAACACAGCCTGGAAACAAATAAATGAGTTGCTTCCTACAGATTTTCAAATAAAAGAAAACAATCAGCCTTTAGAAGAAACCTGGGATTGGAACGGCAATAAAATTCACTTAGACCGTTATCCAAATCCCAACGCTGAATATCGGGTTTTTCTGCATCATGGTGTCGGTTCCAACGGCAGACAGTTGAACATGATTTTGGGCCATAAATTAGCCACATTGGGTTATGATGTCGTTGCCATCGACAATTTGGGTTACGGAATGACCGAAGTGAACCAAAAAGACATTACTTACGATAATTGGGTGCATTGTTTTGCCGACTTTGTAAATACCGAAACAAAACGGGATTACAAAAAGCCAGTGCTTTACGGATTAAGTGCGGGCGGAATGCTTTGCTATAATGCAGCTTGCTTTATGCACGAAGTTCACGGAATTATCGGGATGTGTTTTTTGAAAAATAATGATAAAGCTGTGGGAAAAGAAACAGCAAAATACGGTTGGTCCAATTGGTTTGTACTACCAATGATGAAGCTCTTCAGTAAAATCGGCTTTAGACGGATGCCTATTTCTATGAAATTGGTTTCTAAAATGAATAAACTTGCAAATAATGAAAAAGCATTACCGATTTTGTTGAAGGACAAAACATCAGGTGGAGCAAGTGTACAACTTCAATTCCTCTACGAATACATGAGCTATTCATTACCTGTTCCAGTTACAGAGTTTGACAAATGTCCAATCTTATTGACACAACCTGAAAAAGACCGTTGGACGCCATTGCATTTAAGCGAAATTTCAATGAAAGGAATTAAAGCACCATTTACGGTAAAGATTTTAAAAGATGGCGGACATTATCCAATGGAAGAAATAGCCTTGAAACAACTTTTAGAATATGCCGTTGAATTTATCCAATCGCTGAAATAGATTACCTGACACCAACAAACGGTTTTGCAAGAGAGCGAGTTATCGTCTCCGTTCAAAGGTCTTTACTAAATTTGAAGTGTCGTCTTCGCTTGGAAGTTTTAGGTTAAAATCCGCTCCCTCGCAAAGTTTTCTATGACGGGAAAAATTACGAATATCTAACCACGGGCGTCAACGAATTTCTTCTCAGAACAGTTTGTTTATCAAACGGATATGCGCTAAATTAAAACAGGAATTCTCAGAGTTTTCTTGAAAATTCCTGTAATGTAGCGGGATCGGGAGTTGAACCCGAGACCTTTGGGTTATGAATCCAACGCTCTAACCACCTGAGCTACCCCGCCAGCTTTGTAATTCAGGCCATTTGTCAATTTACTCATTAGTAAGTTGGTTGCCTGTTATTTAGGGCTGCAAAAATAGGGGATTTATCAGAATGAAGATGTATTTCCCCAACAAAAAATGAAAAGAATAAACTAATCCTTTTTTCTAGTATATACTTCAATTGTTCCCGGCTCTCCACTTTTCGGCGCCAAAAAACTGTCTACTCTATTATAGTCGGAAAGCAAAACATTTCTTATTCCAAAAGGAAAAAAATTATTCAAAGTCGGGATATATTCAAAAATAACAAGATCATAATATCCATCATGAATCCTTTGTTCATACATGTCTAATTGCTTATTAAACATTCCTACACCTAAATGATGCCATAAAGGAGCTTCTGAGTTCCGTTCAAGTTCATAAGGAATTTCCGCGGCCAGAAAAGTAAGTTCTGAAATATTAAGCACACGGAGGTTTTTCTTCTCTTTGACAATATCCAGATTCAGAATCCTCTCTATACCTCTCATGGTTGCATCTGGCATTTTCACATTTTTCAATGTGTATATACCAGTTGTAGTTGTCCATCTGGAGTCATCCGAATCTTTTTTATCAGCTTTGGCGAGTTTATAATTATTAATACCCACCATATTCTCCCCTTCGGGGGATAATTCAATGGCTCCCTTCGATTTCTTACCCACAAACATTCGCTGAAAATAATCCCAGGGCAGTTCACTCCACCACAACATAGTTCCTCCCAACAAAAGAGGCAAAAATATTTTTGGGGTGATTTTTATATTCAGATGGATAACGAGTTCATTAAAAATAAAAGCAAAAGCAAAACTATGGAAATACAAATTTACAAAAGTGGGTACATAGCTGGTTATTTGTATGATTGCAGCCGAGCCCAGAATGCCTACGGTCAATAACAAAAAGGTCATATATTTCTTATCTCTAATAGTATTATCTCCTTTTTTAAATCTCGTCAGTATCAGCAAAACAATCATCAAAAGATAAAACTTCAGCCATTGAGACTGTCCCAAAAATGCATTGATAATTTCTCCCCATAATATTCTGGAACCATGCGGCTTCTGTCCGTAATTAAACCAGTAGCCGAATCTGTATTGAGAGAAAAAGAGGACAGTGGCTGTTACAAAAAACAAAAAACTGCCAAAATAAATCACCAGTGATGACCATTTATTACCCACGTAGATATCATACAACAAGAGAGCGGCACATATCGCAAAAATTAAACCGCCACCATCCTGTTTGGTAAAGAAAGAAAAGTAGGTAAAAAAACCTGCCGCTACAAGAAACCACTTCTGATGTTTATTTTCTCCACTTATAACCGCTTTGAAAAGAAAAGCAAGTGCCACGAAACCATATACAAATACGGAATGATTGTACCAGGGCCAATAATTTTGAAATGAATAGGATACACAATAAACAAAGACAGCCGAAACCCGCACCATTGGGATAATCCCAACAGACTTCAATATCGATCGAAAAGCTAAGCCAGAAATAATATTTAAGAAGGCCTGAACTTTTAATAAAGTAATAACCTGAACTCCAAATATCTTGAAGAAAAGCGCAGGGATAACCCAATATGCCCCTCCTACCGGCACTCCAAAATCCCGAAAAGGCAATTGTCCCTCACTGAGCCGATAAGCTCCTTCCCAGGATAAATAATTAAACCCCCTATAAGGCAAAACCAAAAATAGTGGAAAAATCGCCAGGCCTATGATCATAAAAACTTCAAGCACCAACAAATATTTTTTCCCCATAAAGTATAAATATTGATTATGAAACCGTTAAAAGCAAAATTAGATTGTATTTTAGTATTTAAGAGATAATAAAAATATCAAATATTAACAAAATGATGACAATGTATCTTATTCTTTATTATATGATGTAATTTAACAAGCGTACAATATCTCATTTTATAATTTTCAAACCCTGATTATAAATCGTGATCTATCTAAAATTATTGCGTCCGAAAGACTGGGCAAAGAATCTGTTTTTATTTATTCCCCTCTTTTTCTCAGGAGAGATTTTTTCGTTTCCCAAACTGATAAGCGTTTCAACCGGGGTTATTTCGTTTTGCTTCATCGCAAGCGGAATCTATATAATTAACGATTTTGCGGATATTGAAAGCGACAAAAAGCATCCTGAAAAGCGCTACCGACCGCTTGGATCGGGTAAAATAAAACCAACATCTGCTTTAATTTTGGCTGCACTCTTGTTTATCCTCGGATTTTCCATTGCCGTCAAAATAAATGACATTTTTCTATATCTGTTATCCCTTTATTTCGTTTTGAACATGCTTTATTCCTTTAGATTAAAGCATGTTCCCATTCTGGATATTTTTATTATTGCTATTGGTTTCGTTTTAAGAATAAGATCAGGCGGCGCTATCGCAAATGTTAGTGTTACTGTCTGGATGAATATAATGATTTTTCTGCTTGCCCTGTTTATGGCAACCGGTAAAAGAAGAGATGATGTGCTGCTGACCATTTCTTCAGGAGTGAGCATGAGAAAGGTTGTTGAAGGTTATACATTAGATTTTCTAAATGTGCTGCTTGCGCTAATCTCAGCAGTAATGATTGTCTCTTATTTCATGTATACCATATCAGATAATGTAATTGAACGCCAGGGTACACATCGGCTCTATTTAACCAGTATTTTTGTTATGGCGGGTATGATACGATATTTACAGATTATTTATGTTCATTCAGATGCCGGGTCCCCAACCAAAATTCTATACAAGGATCGCTTTATTCAGATTTGCCTCGTTTTATGGATGATTAGTTTTTATTTCCTGATTTATCTCAAAAAAAATAGTTTCATTCATTTTCTGAACTTCTGAAAATTTTAACGGTAATTTGTTGCATGTTGTACCTGCATACAAAATTCAATAAACATGTCAACTGTACTTATTCTTGGAGCCACCTCTGATATTGGAATTGCATTAGCTGAAAAATTTGCTGCAGAGGGCTATGATATCCAGTTGGCAGCAAGAGATCCCTCAAACCTGTCCACACTTCAAACTGATCTATCCATTCGCTACAATATTCAGTGTACTTCCTATTGCTTTGATGCCACCCATTTTAGTTCTCATGAGAACTTCTACAATGGTTTGGTTCTAAAGCCAAACGTTTCTATATGTGTATTTGGCTATATGAATGATAACGTATTTGTAACAGAAGATCAAGCAGAAACTTTAAAAACCATTCAAACTAATTATACCGGTGCGGTAAGTATTTTAAATATTATTGCAAAGGACTACGCAATACAAAAAGAGGGATGCATTGTCGGTATAAGTTCGGTTGCAGGGGAGAGAGGAAGGCAAAGCAATTATATTTACGGAAGCGCTAAGGCAGGATTTACCGCTTATCTATCAGGAATCAGGAACAGATTGTATAAAAAAGGCGTTCACGTGGTTACTGTACTGCCCGGATTTGTTTACACAAAAATGACCGCGAAACTTAATCTTCCCAAGCCATTGACCTCTCAGCCGGACGAAGTAGCCAATTATGTTTTCAACGCTGTTGTTAAAAAGAAAAATGTTGTTTATGTAAAGTGGTTCTGGAAATGGATTATGTGTATTATCAGGATGATTCCTGAACCCATCTTCAAACGAATGAATTTGTGAAAAACGCAATTGCCCTTTTTGACTTTGACGGCACCATTACTTTCAAGGATACTCTTTTTGACAATATCAGGTTTCAAAAAGGGAAACTGGTCTTATATTCCGGTCTGATTGGGTTATTGCCCTGGCTGATTGCAATGAAGTTAAGGATAATCTCAAAGACAAAAGCAAAAGAAAGAGTACTCACTTATTTTTTCAAAGGTATTCCGGTTGAAGATTTCCAAAAGAAATGTGATGAATTCATTGAAAAAAGATTACCCCAAATAATCCGAACCCAGGCAATAGAGAAAATAAACTGGCATAAGCAGCATGGTGATACGGTGGTTGTAGTAACCGCATCCGCCCAAAATTGGGTGGAAGGCTGGTGCAAACAATATGATATTGATTGCATAGCTACCCGTTTAGAAGTAAAAGAAAATAAAATTACCGGAAAAATTAAGGGAGAAAATTGTAACGGAATAGAAAAAGTAAACCGGATAAAAGAACGTTTTGAAATCAAGTCCTTTGATGCCATATTCGCATATGGTGATACTAATGGTGACAAGGAAATGTTATCCCTTGCCACCACTTCATTCTATAAACCTTTCAGGTGAAATAATTGTTCACAATCCCTAAAGCTTAATTATTTTCATCAAACTCTTATATTGATAATCTACAATAACTTCCATAAAATATACACCTTTTACCAAACCCCTTAAATCTATCTGCTGATTAACATAAATATCATCTTTAATGAATTCACGCTGGAATATACGTCTCCCATTGGTGTCATAAATATTTATGCTGGTTCTGCCTTTAGCCGGACCCTGCAATTCCAAAACAGCAGCATCCTGTACCGGGTTAGGGAAAATTTTTATTAACGGAGATAAATCCCGTCTTGTACCGGCGCTTACAACATTAATTTTGACAATGGATTGATCAATTTTCCCTGTATTATCTGTTACGGTTAACATAAATTCATATTCTCCGGAAACGAATCCGGATACTAATGCCAGATCCTGTTCTGCATTTTCTATAATCACATTTGAGGGACCGGAAACCAATTTCCAACTATATTTTTCAATTACACCAAATTGAGCGTATGAATTTCCCCCATCCAGATAGGTCTCATTATCCGCAAGCGAAATCGTTTTGTTTTCACCTGCGTTAGCAACCGGAGGAGGCAATACAACAGCTTCATCCACAACAGTTATCGTAATAAGATCTGAACTGGTAAATCCATTCGAATCTTCAACCGTTAATTTGAACACATATTCACCCGCTTTGGTATTCTCAATCGTTGGATTTGCTGAATTGGAATTTAAAATATAGAGGTTGCCAGGGCCTGAAACTTTTTCCCATCTGTATTTTTCTATCTTACCTTTAAGAGCATAAGACAGGTTACCATCCAAATGAATTTTATCAACCGGAAGTTGAATGGACAGGTCATCTCCGGCATTTGCTATGGGTGGCACAATGGGTGCAGGTTTGACAACTACCGTAACGCTTGCAGTACTTGAATTTCCATTACTGTCTGTAACCTTTAATTTAAACACGTAGGTTCCTGCTTCAAGATTTTCATCAAGAGTAGTAGCACCTGACGTTTTTTTAATATTTCCTGCCGAGGTTCCGGATACTTTACTCCAGGAATAAGTTTTTATTGTACCTTCAGAAGCTATAGATTTTGTACCATCCAGTGTAACCACATTAACAGGCAATGTAATGGTCTGAGCACTACCTGCATTGGCAACAGGCGGTAAGGGAGCGGGCTTTACTGTTACAAAAACAGTTGCGGAAGATGTAGCTCCCGTATTATCAGTTACCTGTAGGCGAAATTGATACTTTCCTTCACGAAGATCATTTACCTCAGAAGCAGGCTGCATAGGATTAACAAAATCACCTCCTGAAGGACCAGAAACTTTGCTCCACTCGTATTTTGTAATCATGCCGCCCGGAGCGGAGGATTTTGATCCATCCAGGTTTACCCTATTTACAGGCAACCTGATGGTTTGATCATTTCCAGCTACAGCAACAGGGGGAGGCGGTGCTGATTCTACGGTTATAGTTACGACCGCAGTAGATTTTTCTCCTTTATCATCATTAACCTCCAATTGGAAAAGATAAATCCCCGCCGTTAGCCCTGTTACCACTGTGATCTTTGCATTCTCATCCGATATGATACCTTCTGATGGACCAGCAACCTTAGACCAATGATAAGAGGTTATCGTATTGTATTCTGAAGAAAATGATCCACTGCCATTCAGAGTAATAGTATTATCGGGTAAGGTAAGGGTTTGCGCACTGCCAGCATCAGCAACCGGTGGTGGAGGCGTTTCTTTTACAGTAATAACAACAGTTGAAGTTGCACTGATTCCATTTTCATCAGTTACTTTCAATTCAAAAATATAAATACCTTTTGAAAGATTTTTTACTACCGTGGTAACACTATCAAAAGAGGTGATCCCTATCCCCGATGGCCCTGTTACCTTTGACCAGGAATAACTTAAAATTGTTCCTGATTGTGAAACAGAGCTACTACCATCAAGTTTTACACTGTCAACAGGTAAGGTAACTGTTTGGGGGTTACCTGCATCAGATATCGGAGGCAGGGGCGCTGGATTAACTGAAACCGAAACAAACGCAGTTGAAATTCCACCATTACTATCTTCTACGCTTAGTTTAAAGGTATAGTTACCTTGTGACAGATTAGTAACCATGGTTTGAACACTTCCGGCAGACTCAATAACCTCGCCTGCAGGGCCGGAAACTTTAGTCCATTCATAAGTTTTCAGTGTCCCCGACATTGCTTCAGATGCGCTTCCATCCAGGGTAATACTATTAATAGGTAAGGTTATAAGCTGGTCTCCACCTGCATCAGCTACAGGCGGTAAAGGTGCTGCATTTACTTTTACAGCAACAGATGCTGCTGAACTATTACCATGATTATCCGTCACTGTCAATTCAAAGACATATTCTCCTTCTGAAAGCTCATTCACATTGACTATCGCATTTTCAGGAGATTCGATAACAACATTAACCGGTCCCGAAATCTTTTTCCATTTATAACTGTTTATCACACCGGAAGGTGCTGTTGAACCACTCCCATCCAGGACCGTTGTATTAATTGGAAGTGTAATTGATCTTCCTTCTCCGGCATCAGCCACAGGCGGCAGGAGCGCGGGTTTTACAATAATTACCACAGTAGCTGACGAACTGTTTCCATTATTGTCTTCAACTTTTAATTCAAACTCATATACACCTTCAGAAAGATTATTAACTACAGTAATCGTATCGTCTGAGGACAATATTTCCCCGCTTTCCGGTCCCGAAATTTTACGCCAATGAAAACCGACTATATTTCCTGCAACAGCAGATGAACCGCTGCCATCAAGAATGACACTGTTGTTGGGTAATTCAACCGTTTGTGAGATACCGGCATTTGCGATGGGAGGCAACGGGGAGGCCTTAACTATAATAGAAACAGAGGCGGTGGAACTTCCGCCATTTTCATCAGTCACTGTTAATTGAAATTTATAAACCCCTTCCAAAAGATTGCTAACCCGAGTTATCTTCTCATCGGGTGTGCTAATTACTTCGTTTGCCGGGCCAGAAAGTTTCAACCAATTATAACTGTTAATACTGCCCGTTTGGGCCACAGAGGCGCTACCGTCCAGAAAGATTTCATTAACAGGAAGTACAATTACCTGTTCCGTTCCAGCATTGGCAACCGGAGGCAGAGCCTCCTGATTTACAGTTACTGTTATCACGTTTTCAGAAGATAAACCATTATCATCTGTTACTTTTAATTTAAACTGATACACTCCCTCATGCAACCCTTTAACTACAGTAACTGCATTTTGGGGCATAATTATATTTTCGTCATCAGGCCCCGAAATTTTTGACCATTCATAATCAGTAATACTACCGGAAGGTGCAATAGAGCTGCTACCATTTAAGGTAACACTGTCTTCAGGCAAAACCAGCGTTATATCCATCCCTGCATCAGCCACAGGAGGCAGCAAGGCAGGCTTTACAGTTATTTCAACAGAAGCATCAGAACTTAATCCAATATTATCCGTCACCTTCAAACCGAAGATGTAGACTCCTTCAGACAATCCGGTAATGTTTGTTGATGCATCATTGACAGACCCTATAACTACACCAGTCGGTCCTGACAATTTACTCCACAGATATTGGTTAATTATCCCTGATGACGCAAAAGAATTGCTACCATCAAGGGTCACCATGTCATCCGGCAGAGTAATAGTTTGAGGCGAACCGGCATAGGCCACAGGGGGTAAAGGGGCGGCTTTTACAGTTACTGAAATTGATGAGGTTGAACTTAAACCATTATCATCCGTCACTTGCAATTCAAAAACATAAATCCCTTCGGTAAGGCCGGTAACATTCGTTTTAGCATTTCCTGGGGATAAAATCACAGAGCCGGATGGACCAGACAATTGACTCCAGACATAGCCGGTAATTGTTCCGGAAGGTGCGCTGGATCCTGTGCCATCTAACAGAATATTATTCATTGGAAGCGTGATAGAAATATTTTCCCCGGCATCAGCAACAGGAGGTACAGGCGCAGGTTTAACAATTATGGCTACTGAGGCTGTGGAGCTTAAACCATTACCGTCGGTTACTTTCAGTTCAAAGGCATATTCTCCTTCGGTAAGATTGGAAACAAAGGTTAAAACCTGATTAGGAGTAGCAATCGTTTCTCCCAAAGGCCCGGTTAATTTATACCAACTATATTCAGCAATTGAACCTGATTTAGCTTCAGAGAGACTTCCATCAAGTGTTACGCTGTTTGCAGGCAATACAATAGTTTTTGTAATACCAGCATTGGCAACAGGAGGTAAAGGAGCCGCCTTTACGGTTATGACTATTATAGATGAAGAAGATAATCCTTTACTGTTGGTTACTTCTAATTCAAATTTGTATACACCTTCTTTAAGTCCGGTTACGGAAGTTATTGCTTCATCGGCATCCGTAATAGATTCTCCTGCAGGTCCTTCAGTTTTGTACCACTGATAAGAGCTAATCAAATCACCTGGTGCTATCGAAGCGCTACCATCAAGTGTAATAAAGTCAACGGGCAAAATTACAGTTTGATCTTGTCCTGCATCTGCGACCGGGGGCAAAGGAGCAGCATTTACAATTACAGAAACTGAAGAGGTTGCACTTAATCCATTATTGTCTGTTACTTTTAACTCAAATTGATACGTTCCTTTCTTCAGTCCTTTTACTTCTGTTGAAACATTGGAAGAAGCAACAATATTCTCGCCAGACGGTCCGGATAATTTTGTCCATTTATAACTCACCATATTTCCAGAAGGCGCCAGGGAGTTACTCCCATCCAAGATAATACTATTATTCGGTAATTCTATGGTTTGATCATTTCCAGCGTCTGCAATGGGTGGAACAGGAGCAGCATTAACCGTAATACTTACCGTTGCGTTAGCTGTTCCTCCATTATTATCGGTTATTTTCAATTGGAACACATAATCTCCTTCCGAAAGGCCCGTAACCTGGGTTGTTGAAGATCCCGGATTTACAATCGTACCAGAGGAAGGTCCTGATTTTTTTATCCATTGATAGGTGGTAATATTTCCTGAAGGGGCTACCGATTTGGTGCCATCGAGAAGAATTGTATTGACTGGAAGGGTAATAATTTGCATATTTCCCGCATCTGCAATAGGTGGCAAGGGGGCAGGGTTAACTTTCACAGTTACCACTCCTATGGCAGTTACACCTTTATTGTCTGTAATTTTTAACTGAAACTGATAACTGCCTTCCGTAAGATTAGTAACGGTTGTTTTACTCCCGGCAGGAGAAGTAATGTTTCCCGTGGAAGGTCCGGATAGTTTTGTCCATAAATAGCTACTTATAGATCCTCCCGGAGCAGTAGATTTTGTACCATCCAATGTTACACTATTTGCAGGCAAACTAATGATTTGGTTGCTCCCTGCATCTGCTATTGGAGGGGTAGCGGTTGGCGCTCCTCTCTTATGGGATAGCATCCATTCATATACATTCATTCCGTTCTCCCGATAATTGGGATCATAGGTTTTAGACCAGGCATCATGGCTATTGACATTAAAAATGGTCATTTTCGCTGCTGGATTAGGGGCAGGCAAATGTGTATTAATCTTATTAATCCAATTTTGAGTTACACTCACGGGGACTGTCCCATCTCCTGAATTATGGGTAGCCCAAACCGGTAGATTTGCCTCTACGATTTTGTCTACTCTTTCCTGAGTATAATTTGTCGCCCCACAAACCATTAAACCTGCGGCAATCCGTTCAGGATATGTACTTATGACCCTCCATGCGAACCCTCCTCCCATACTCAATCCGGTTATATAAATGCGTTCTTCATCAACTCTATATTTTTGAATACAATAATTAATCACATCATTAATGGCTGCTGGTGAACTACTGTACTTATCTGTACTAAACTGCGGTGAGATTACAATAAATGAATAATTATCACCATTAACCTTAAAGGTACTTGGAAACTTACCTTGATTGATTAATCTTGCAGGCCCATTAGACATCACTCGTGGCAATTGAGATGCTGATCCGTCTCCCAACTCTCCTTTCCCATGAATAAAAACAAGCAAGGGATATTTTTTAGTAGGATTGGAGGAATAATCAACCGGTAATGATTCATAATAACCGCCAATAAGGGCAGAAAGGGAAGTGTAAACAGGAGTTTGTTTTTGAACCTGAGCGATGACAGTTTTAGCAAACAATAATAAAAATGAATAACACAGGATTTGTCTAAATAAACAAGAAAATCTGGCAATTTTTTGTTTCATGATCTTCAGGATATACGGATTAAAAAGGATATTCTATATAGCATATATAGTAATATCATTCATACATTTCATCAGGATGCTTAAACAATATAAACTCCAAATGAAATTACATGCGTATATCCTATCAGCACTATTTCATTAGCCAATGATAAAATCAAACATAAAATAAAAAAGGCGATGAACATTTGATAATTCATCGCCTTTTTTAAAACAATTCTTTCAATTATTGCTTTACCACTCTGATTGTTTGTTTATACTTACCTTCTATAATAGCCTGCAATACATATATGCCAGAAGGTAATTTTGAAATATTAACAGACTTATAAACTACCCCGGTACCAGGTTTTAAAA
>CAZFGP010000050.1:0-24982 GCA_964518685.1 uncultured Terrimonas sp. | reverse complement strand
TCCTCCTTAGCTCAGTTGGTTAGAGCATCTGACTGTTAATCAGAGGGTCTCAGGTTCAAGTCCTGAAGGGGGAGCTTAAAAAGGTTTCGGTTTTTCGAAGCCTTTTTTATGTTAACCTTATGTATTACCTCTATATCATCTACTCTGCCGGTGCAGATAAGTATTATGTCGGTTATACCACTGATATAATGATCCGGTTGAAAAAACATAATCACCAGGAAAGCTTTAATACTTATACGAGAAAATACAGACCATGGGTACTACAAGGGCTTTTCCGGATTGGTGAGGAAGAAAAAGAAGCCATCCGTATAGAGCGTTTTATTAAGAAGCAGAAAAGTAAAGCACTAATAAAAAGGTTGATAGATCCGGAATTTATACCGGGCGGCGACCTTGCTCAGTTGGTTAGAGTCCCGCACGTGCGGGATTAATCAGAGGGTCTCAGGTTCAAGTCCTGAAGGGGGAGCTTAAAAAGGTTTCGGTTTTTCGAAGCCTTTTTTATGTTAACCTTATGTATTACCTCTATATCATCTACTCTGCCGGTGCAGATAAGTATTATGTCGGTTATACCACTGATATAATGATCCGGTTGAAAAAACATAATCACCAGGAAAGCTTTAATACTTATACGAGAAAATACAGACCATGGGTACTACAAGGGCTTTTCCGGATTGGTGAGGAAGAAAAAGAAGCCATCCGTATAGAGCGTTTTATTAAGAAGCAGAAAAGTAAAGCACTAATAAAAAGGTTGATAGATCCGGAATTTATACCGGGCGGCGACCTTGCTCAGTTGGTTAGAGTCCCGCACGTGCGGGATTAATCAGAGGGTCTCAGGTTCAAGTCCTGAAGGGAGAGCTTAAAATCACCATCTTACAAAGTCGCTATTGGCGGCTTTTTCATTTTTGAAAGTAATTTGCAAGTAGATGGGGGGGCAACCTTGAAACAAAGAGCCGTTTACTGCATGAAATTACTTCAATTACGCTGACTGTGTTATTTCTTGTTGACAAAAGTGCAGTTAAATTAAAGACAGTAAAATGAACTCCTGATATAGAAAACCGATTCTTACGATTCTTTCTGCCGGTTGCTATTTACATCTTGACCTTTGAGTTTAAAACGGATGATATCTGCCACCCATAAAGCCAGCAGACCCAAAGTGAGATTTAAGTTGTTAATTTTTTCAATCTCTGTTCTTCCGTACCCCGGAGGACGCAGCATCCTAAATCAACTTTTAGGTAATTAAATCGGCAATATGCATTTGTTCCCTTTTACCTTACAAAATATACTGTAAATCAGCAGGAATATTCATAGCTTTGAATTAGTTGCATAACTAACTAAATGGGTTTGAATCAATTTAAAAGAGGGGAATTATACAGTTTTATTACCGGACCGGCTTCTACTGCTATTGCCCGGCGATTGCAGAAAAATTTTAAAAGCAATGGTATAGATATTACTATTGAGCAATGGAGCGTTCTATATCATTTATGGAAGCAGGATGGACTCAGTCAGCAGGAATTGGGAAATGCTACCTTTAGAGATAAGCCCAGCATTACCAGGCTCGTGGACAACCTTGAAAAACAGAAACTTGTGAAGCGGATTCCATCGTCCAATGACAGGCGGATAAATCTGATTTTTTTGAGCGAAACAGCAGAAAGACTTCGGGATCAGACGATGGAGCTGGCGAATCAAACTCTTAATGAAGCTTTGACAGAAGTATCGGTAAGGGAAATCGAATTATGTAAATCTGTTTTACAAAAAGTGTATGACAATCTGAAATAAACGAATAGTTCTATATTTTATAAAAACCTAAAAAAATAAAAATATGAGCATCGAAGCACCAATCTCTGCCTCAGCCTTAAAAGGAGGGGAGTGGATTATTAAAGAAGCCAATCCTGAAGACATCTTTATACCCGAGGATTTTTCTGAAGAGCAAAAGATGATTCTTGAAATGTGTACGTCTTTTATTGCTTCTGAAATAATTCCTATCATTGATCGTATTGATAATCTGGAGCCGGGCTTGATGCCTGCACTTCTGGATAAGGCGGGTGAACAGGGATTATTAGGAACAGCCATCCCAGAACAATACGGAGGATTAGGAAAGGATTTTGTAACGGCAACTTTGGTAAATGAAGGATTGGGATGCGGTTATTCCTTTTCGGTGGCTATAGCCGCACATACCGGAATTGGCACGCTCCCAATATTATACTTTGGAACTGATGCACAAAAAGAGAAATATATTCCCAAACTCACTACCGGAGAATGGAAAGGTTCTTACGGACTTACCGAGCCCAATAGCGGCAGTGATGCGCTGAGTGCTAAGACAACGGCTAAGCTCAGCACGGATGGTAAATACTATTTATTGAATGGACAGAAATGCTGGATTACCAATGGCGGTTTTGCAGATGTATATACCGTTTTCGCAAAAGTGGACGGAGAAAGATTTTCGGCATTCATCGTAGAACGTGGTACCGAAGGCTTTACTCAGGGGCACGAAGAGCACAAAATGGGTATTAAAGGATCATCCACTGTGCAATTGTATTTTCAGGATGCAAAAGTGCCCGTAGAGAACGTTTTGGGAGAGATTGGCAAAGGTCATATCATAGCGTTCAATATTCTTAATATCGGCCGCCTTAAGCTATGTGCCGCCGCCCTGGGAGGCGCAAAATCGGCAGCTACCACATCTATTGAGTATGCCAATACAAGAGAGCAGTTCAAACAGCCGATAGCTCAGTTTGGCGCTATGAAACACAAGATTGCAGAAATGGCTATTCGGATCTGGGTAGCTGAAAGTGCATTGTACCGTACAGCTAAATGGATTGATGAAAAGGAGAAGGAATTACTTAAAGAAGGAAAGCCTTTTAATGAAACCCTGCTGGGCGCAGCAGAGGAATATGCGATTGAGTGTGCTATGTTAAAAGTATTTGGCAGTGAAACCTTGGATTTTGTAGTGGATGAAGGCGTACAGATTCATGGTGGTAATGGGTTTAGTGCAGAATACATTATTTCAAGAGCCTATCGCGATAGCCGTATCAACCGCATTTTTGAAGGCACTAATGAAATCAATCGGCTGCTTACGGTTGATATGGTGTTGAAACGGGCCATGAAAGGGCGGCTGGATTTATTGGGCCCGGCAACTGCAGTGCAGAAGGAATTAATGAGTATTCCCGAATTTGGTTCCGGAGAAACATCCGCTTTCCAGGAAGAACTGAACCTGATAGCCAATTTGAAGAAGTCCATTTTATTGGTGGCAGGTGCTGCCGTACAAAAATTAATGATGAAAATTGAATCAGAGCAGGAGATTTTAATGCATATAGCTGATATGGCAATCAATGTATTCCATGCAGAAAGCGCTTTGCTTCGCGCTATTAAAATAAATAACAATGCCGGAGATGCCTCAGTTTACCTGGATATTGCAAAGACTTATTTATACGATACCGCAGATCGGGTTAATAAGAGCGGACGCGATGCTATAAACGCCTTTGCCGAAGGAGATGAACAACGAATGATGCTGTTGGGAATAAAACGATTTACTAAAACAGCGTCTTTCAACTCTAAGGAAGCGAGAAGGCGAATTGCAGACAAACTGATTGCCGACAACAAGTACTCCTTATAAAAAACCTATAGATTTTCGGGGTATTAAAGGATATTTGCCGGTAGCGGTTTTCATGGCAGATATTCATTCCATATTATATTCCTACTGGGGCTACACTTCATTTCGCCCTTTGCAGGAAGATATTATTCGTGCTGTTATAGCGGGTGATGATACGCTGGCTATAATGCCAACCGGTGGAGGGAAATCTCTTTGCTTTCAAGTTCCCGCTCTGGTTTCAAAGGGTTTATGTCTGGTGGTAACACCTCTGATTGCGCTCATGAAGGATCAGATTCAAAACCTAAAAAGTAAGGGAATTCAGGCGCTATCTGTTCATTCCGGAATGTCTTTTTCAGAAGTGCGTAAAACTTTAGACAACGCTGTTTATGGAAATTTTAAATTCCTGTATGTTTCACCCGAACGCCTCAATACCAACCTTTTTAAAGAATACCTGCCCGCCCTTCCAATAAATCTCATAGCGGTAGACGAAGCTCATTGTATTTCTCAATGGGGATACGATTTTCGTCCTGCGTATCTCACTATTGCTTCCTTACGGGAAGAAAAACCCGAAGTAACCCTGTTAGCGCTTACCGCATCTGCTACCCTGTCGGTACAGGAAGATATTTGTGATAAACTGGGATTCAGAAAGCGAAAAGTGTTTCAGCAGTCATATGAAAGACCCAATCTATCTTATAGTGTTTTTAATGTAGATATAAAAATAGATCAACTGCTAAAAGTGGTTCAAAAAGTGAAGGGTAGCAGTATTGTATATTGTCGCAGCAGGAAACGGACCAAAGAGATTTCCGAATTTCTAAACCTCCGCCATATAAGCGCAGATTATTATCACGCTGGATTAAGTCACGAGGAGAGAAATGAAAAACAGGAGAATTGGATTAAAGACAAAACACGGATTATGGTGTGTACCAATGCCTTTGGAATGGGAATTGATAAGCCCAACGTAAGATCGGTGATTCATGTTGATATTCCGGAGTGCCTGGAGAGTTATTATCAGGAAGCAGGGCGGGCTGGAAGGGATGGAGAAAAAGCTTATGCGGTTTTGCTATACAGAAACCAGGATTTGGCTGATTTGAAAAAACAGACCAATATCCGATTTCCGGAAGTAAAGGAGATTAAGAATATATATCAGTGTATTGTAAATTATCTTCAGTTACCGGCCGGCACAGGAAAGGAAATGTATTTTGATTTTGATATCGGGGAGTTTACACGTCTTTTCAGATTAAATAAATTAACCGTTATATATGCTGTTAAAGCTCTGGAACAGGAAGGACTGATAGAATATAATGACCAGATTTTTATTCCTTCAACGGTTGTTTTTAGTTGTGGAAAACAGGTAATCAGGCATACCGAAGATACCTATCCGGCGCTTACGCCTTATATTCAATTTTTACTTCGGTCGTATGCCGGCATTTTTGATGTACCCACACCTATAAGCGAAAAGCAAATGGCACAGAGCTTAAAGGTGAACGTTAATGAGGTAAGAAAGCATCTGTTACGGCTTCACGCCCTGCATGTTATTATCTATGTGCCACAAAAAGATACCCCTCAGCTACGATTCTTGTGGAACCGAATTGTAACCGAAAATCTCACCATTAATATTGAAAGTTATAAAAAAAGAAAAGAGGTTTTTGCCGGGAGAGTTAAGGCTATTGTTGACTTTACAACCAATACAAAGGATTGTCGCGCCCAACTCATAGCGAATTATTTTAATGACTTCACGGTAAATGCGTGTCAGATCTGTGATAATTGTATTGAGAAAAAGAAAACCAGGCTCTCCCGTCTGAGTTTCTCGCAATTGCAGTCCTCCATTACTGATGCGCTTATGAATGGGCCTTTAACCATTAAAGAACTCATGGAGCGACTTCAGACAACGGAAGAAAAGAAAGTATGGGATGTTATACAATATTTACTGGAAGAGAATTATCTTGAAATGAATGAGGCGGAATACAGAGGGAAAATAAGCATAAAAAAAAAGGGCCAGGATAGAAATCCAGCCCGTTTTTAAAATCCAATATCCTATGAAAAACCGAGTCAAAGATAGGGAGGATTATGGTTCCGGCAATACCCTTTTAGTGGTATCCACTTAATATTTTATGTTACTTGTATTAATAGCTTTTTAGAAAAACAAATAAACTTTTGATTGCTAACCTAAAAGGGTTTGTAACCTATTCAGAACCAACTGGTTTTCTTTTTGGCGTTACTTCTGCCGCCTAAACCCAGCGCTCCTAAAAGGCTTCTGGTAATAATGGAAGCAGCCGTTCTCTGAATCTGTTTGGACACTGAACTATCCAATACTTTTTCTAAAACCGAGGGTTCGGGTTTAGCAGTGGGTTTGGTTTTTGCAATCTCGGCGGTACGGGTTTCGGCTTCTGCCAACTTTGCAGATAATATTTCATAGGCGCTTTCATCATCAATAGGTTGTGCATATTTTTTTACCATTCCGGATTGCGAAACCAGCGTATTAATTTCGGCATCGCTTAATATATCCATTCTTGATTCGGGAGAGGTTAACAGGGTGTGTACCAGGGGGGTGGGAATCCCTTTTTCGTTTAACATGGTGATCATGGCTTCACCTATTCCCAATGCTGTAATTAGGTCATTTACCTTATAATAGGCGGTTTCCGGATAGTTTTCTGCGGCCTGTTTAATGGTTTTACGATCGGCTGCAGTAAAGGCTCGTAAGGCATGCTGCACTTTCATCCCTAATTGGCTTAATATAGAGGCCGGTACATCCTGTGGATTTTGAGTACAAAAGAAGATGCCAACTCCCTTGGAACGAATCAGTTTAATAATAGTTTCAATTTGTTGAAGCAAAACAGCAGTGGCTTCCTGAAATACCAAATGCGCTTCATCAATAAATAAAACCAATTTGGGTTTATCCAGGTCTCCTTCTTCGGGCAATACCGCATAGAGTTCTGCCAGCAGTTGCAGCATAAAAGTAGAAAACAGTTTGGGCCTGTTTTGCATATCTGTAACCCGCAGGATATTAATCATCCCCCGCCCATCCCCACTGATACGCATCAGGTCTTCCACCTCAAAAGAAGGCTCTCCAAAAAACACTTCAGCGCCCTGCTGCTGAAGTTCAATGATTTTGCGAAGGATAGTACCGGTGCTGGTAGTAGAAATTTTTCCATATTCCCGTTCTATTTCTGCCTTTCCATCATTGCTGATATATTGGAGTGTTTTTATGAAATCTTTCAGATCGAGTAAAGGAATTTTATTATCATCGCAATATTTAAAAATCAGTGCCACCAAACCCTGCTGGGTATCGTTTAGCCCTAATATTTTAGAAATCAGGATAGGTCCAAATTCACTTACTGTAGCCCGCATTCTAACTCCCTTTTCCCCACTTAAGCTCATCAATTCTACCGGAAAAGCAGAGGGAATGTATTCCAGTCCCATTTTTTCATAGCGCTCCTTTATTTTTTCATTTAAGGATCCGGATGCTGCCAATCCACTCAGGTCGCCTTTTATGTCCATCAGTAAAACAGGCACACTGGCTTTGCTTAGGCCCTCAGCAATTACCTGAAGAGTTTTGGTTTTTCCGGTACCTGTAGCTCCTGCTATCAGACCGTGCCGGTTCATGGTTCTCAAAGGCAATTTTACAGGAGCCTCTTTCAATACCTCTCCGTTCAAGATGGCGCCCCCTATTGTAAAACTTTCTCCTTTAAAAGTGTATCCGCTATTAATGGATTGCACAAATGCAGCTTTATCGCCCATGATTAAAATTTTATTGAAAGATAAATGAATAGCCCAATATTCAGCTAATTAAGCCTAAAATTTGCAATGGTTCATAAGATTACTGCAAGACTCCGGTTAATCGGCTTACAGGTCTTCCTCTCTCTCCAGCATCAAAATAGCGCTCTGCGGAACGATGAAATATTTTTCATTTTCATACATTACTTCTGTGGCTCCGCTAAGCAAAAAAATAGCCAGATCGCCTTCCTTCGCCTGCAAAGGAATATATTTTACCTGTTCTTCCTCTGCCTTCCAGGATTCTTCTTCCACCGGCATCGGAATAACATATCCGGGGCCGCTTTTTATCACATAACCTTGTTGTACCTTCTCTTTTTCCTGTACACCGGGAGGAAGGTAAAGACCACTTGCTGTTTTCTGATCCGACTGCCTGAGCTTAATTAAAAGCCGGTCTCCAATTACAATGAGTTTCTTAAATTTATTTTCAGGAGTTAAACGCATAAGCCTGTTATTTTTTAAGCAAAAATAAGATTCGTATATTTATTGCTCCTTTTAACAAAAGATTATTCCGCTTTTATTATAAAAAGAATACAAATTATATTTATTTGTCAATAAACGTTAAAATTATGGAAGCTCAAAAGCATAAGATCCTGTTATGTGAAGACGATCAGAACCTTGGACTGGTATTGAAAAATTATCTTGAACTCAACGATTATGAAGTCACGTTGGAAAGAGATGGAAGGCTGGGATTGGCTGCCTTTCAACGGGAAAAGTTTGATCTGTGTCTGTTAGATGTGATGATGCCCAATATGGATGGTTTTAAGCTGGCTGAAGAGATCAGAGATATTAATCCTGATGTTCCTCTGTTTTTTGTTTCTGCAAAAACCATGAAAGACGATATAATTCAGGGATATAAGCTCGGTGCGGATGATTATATAACCAAACCGTTTGACAGTGAGGTTTTATTGTTGAAAATTAAAGCTATACTCAAACGAAATGAGGATCTTAATAAGGAAACGATCAATATTGAGTATGATTTGAGTAGTTACCACTTCAACCCCCGTTTGAGAGAGCTTACCGTAGCCGGCAAAACACAAACCTTATCTCCTAAAGAAAATGAGTTATTGAAAATGCTGGCAGAATATAAGAATGATCTTCTGCCAAGAGAAATTGCCCTAAAACGTATCTGGGGCAGTGATACCTACTTCAATGGAAGGAGTATGGATGTTTATATAGCTAAACTCAGGAAGTATCTTAAAGAGGATCCTAATATCGAGATCGTTAATATCCACGGGAATGGGTTTCGTTTAGTGGTTAATGAATAATACTCAGATGTTTATAGTACAGGGAAAGATATCTTAACTAAACCAGTTATTCTCCCAGTCATTATATTGTCAATCCTGTCGGATCAGAGCGGGGGCGTTTCGTTTTTTCTATTGCCTTTCCTACAAAGAAGCGGTTACCTGTTTGGTGATTATTTATTCCTAATTTTATCCTGTGCAGTTTTTCCGGACTAAATGGTTTAAATTTATGAACCAGGTATGAAAAAATCATTAGTCTGCCTATTACTGTTCGTTACGCTGTTCCAAACGAAGGGCATAGCCGGGGAGGCGGTTGGATTGCAGGCAATTGTTGATGAACCCTCAAAACTGATTACGCAATTTAAGTTTCATCAGTTTAGTGGAGGGGTGATTATTATCCAGGGACTGGTTAATCATTATGCAGACACTTTAAATTTTATCCTGGATACCGGAAGCGGAGGTATTTCGCTGGATTCCGGAACAGTTGCCGAATTGGGAATTCGTACTCAGCCTTCAGACAGAACCATTAGGGGTATCGCGGGCGTAAAAAAAGTGAGTTTCTTATACAATGGCATCCTGCATCTTCCTGGCTTGACGATAGACAGTCTTAATTTTCACGTTAATGATTATGATATTCTTTCCAGTGTGTATGGGGTTAAGATTGATGGTATTATCGGATTTAGCTTTTTCAGCAGGTACATTGTTCATATAGATTATGACAAATTTTTAATTTCCGTTTATTCGCTGGGCGAGTATAAGTATAAGCGCGGAGGGTATATACTTAAACCTCTTCTTACAACCATACCGGTAATGAACGCTGATTTCAAAGATGCGGAGAAACAGAACGCAAGATTTTATTTTGACACCGGCGCCGGGTTGTGTTTTTTACTTTCCGATAATTTTGTCCGGGATAGTGCGGTACTCCGCCCCAATAAAAAAATGATGCTGACGCAGGCAGAGGGCATTGGCGGGAAAATGGAAATGAGACTCACAACTGTAAAAGAAGTGAGAATAGGACCCTATCGTTTTCGGAAAGTGCCTACTTATGTTTTTGAAGATATATACAATATTACGGCTTACCCTTTTCTCGCCGGATTAGTAGGGAATGATTTGCTACGACGTTTCAACGTAACGTTTAATTATGCAAAGCGGGAAATCCATTTGATTCCGAATACACATTATCGTGCTCCTTTCGATTATGCATACACCGGATTGGGTATATATGCCATTGACGGCAGAGTGCAGGTGGAAGACATTATACCGGACTCTCCTGGTGAAAAAGCAGGTTTTAAAGCAGGAGATATTCTGATAGGGGTGGGAAATGATTTTTCAAATAATATTCAGGCCTATAAAAACCTTCTTCAGACCCCCAGGAAAAAAATAAAAATCATTATTAACCGGGATAACAACCTGTTAATACTGACGTTGAAACCGGCAAGTATTCTCTGATCCTCCTTCTTTTCATATATTCTCATTAATTTTGCTGTCTTTTAAATTGTACAAGAAAGGCGCATGATTCAATTTGAGGAATTCGTATTAGAGAATGGATTAAGGGTAGTGGTGCATGAAGATCATTCCACCCCCATGGCTGTAGTGAACGTTTTATATGACGTGGGGGCAAAGGATGAAGATCCGTCTAAAACCGGGTTTGCTCATCTATTTGAACACCTTATGTTTGGAGGCTCTGTAAACATTCCATCTTATGATGAACCTTTACAAAGAGCAGGAGGAGAAAACAATGCGTATACCACTAATGATATAACGAATTATTATTGCCAGTTACCCGCTGAAAATATCGAAACTGCCTTTTGGTTGGAAAGCGACAGGATGTTAAGTCTGGCATTTGGAGAAAAGAGCCTTGAAACACAACGAAAAGTAGTTTGCGAAGAATTTAAAGAACATTATCTTAATAAACCCTATGGGGATGCCTGGCATAAGATGCGGGCTCTTGCTTATCAGAAACATCCCTATCGCTGGATGACAATAGGAGCGGAGCTAAGTCATATAGAAAGTGCAACGCTGGATGAAGTGAAGCATTTTTTCTTTAAGCACTATCGTCCGGTGAATGCAATTCTTACAGTGGCAGGTCATGTTACTTCAAAACAAGTTTTGGAGCTGGCCAGGAAATGGTTTGGAGACATTCCTTCCGGTGAAAAGTATATCCGCCACCTTCCGGAAGAACCAGAACAAAAAGAGGCGCATCGCCTGGAGATCCATGCAAAAGTTCCTGTGGATGCTTTTTATAAAAGCTGGCATATCTGCCCGAGGTTAGATCCTCGCTATTATGCCACTGATCTGATTTCTGAAATTCTCGGCGGTGGCGGATCTTCCCGCCTTTTTCAAGCTCTCGTGAAAGAAAAACAACTGTTTAGCAATATTGGTTGTTATCACTTTGGGAGTACTGACGCTGGACTTATGGCTATTGAGGGTAAACTGATTCATGGCGTTAAGATGGAAGAAGCCGAAGCTGCTGTGGAAACGGAACTCCGAAAAATAATAGAAACCCCGGTACAGGAAAAGGAATTGGAGAAGGTGAAGCATAAAAGTGAAAGCATTATTGCTTTTGAAGATATGAGCCTTGTTAGCAGGGCGGGCAGCCTGTCCTTATATACTTTGTTGGGACGCCCCAATATGATTAATGAGGAATTAACACACTATCAGAAAGTAACAGTAGCAGAAATACAACGGGAAGCAGAAGTGATTTTTAAAGCCGCTAATAGCAATACCCTTTATTATTATGGAAATCATTAAAAGACAGAATTGAGAAAACATGCCAGACAGACAATTAGCCCCTGATATAAAAGATGCCATAGCCTATACCCTTGAACTGAAGCCATACCAATATTTTATGCTGGACAATGGAGTGCCTGTATATGCTATTGATGCCGGTGCGGAAGAAGTGATCAAGATGGAACTTGTTTTCAAAGCGGGAAACTGGTATGAGCATCAGAATCTGGTGGCATCTGCAACCAATGCCCTGCTGAAAACCGGTACGTCTCAAAAATCGGCCTTTGAAATTAATGAACACTTTGAATACTTTGGCGCTTATCTTAACCTTCATTGTTATCATGAAACGGCCAGTATTACCCTGCATAGTTTAACAAAATATCTTCCTGAAATTTTACCGGTAATACAGGAGTTAGTCACGGATGCTGTAATACCCGAAGAGGAACTTGATATTTTCCGGCAGAATATGAAACAAAAACTGCAGGTTAATCTCAAGAAATGTGATTTTGTGGCGAACCGTTTAATTGATGAGTATTTGTATGGGATCAATCATCCGTATGGCAAATATTCTTCCACCCTTGCCTATGATGCCTTGCAACCTGAAGAGTTGCGTAGCTTTTGCAGAGATTACTATGCCAACGGGCATTGCACCATCTTTATCGCAGGAAAACTGCCGGCGAATATTCAGAAACTTATGAATGAACAATTCGGTCATTTGCCGCTTAACCGGACAGCTCTGCCTGAAGTCAGGCATCAGGTAGAATCTGCTAATGAAAGAAAGTACCGGATAATAAACGATGCTGCGGGAATTCAGGGCGCTATTCGTTTAGCCCGTCATTTTCCCGGAAGGCATCATCCCGATTATAACAAAACCCAGGTGCTCAATATTTTATTCGGAGGTTATTTTGGTTCGCGCTTAATGAGCAATATCAGGGAAGATAAAGGCTATACTTATGGTATCTATAGCTTTTTGCAAACTCATGTTCAACAATCAGCCTGGATGATCAGTACGGAAGCAGGCTCCGAAGTTTGTGAAGCTGCTATTGACGAAGTGTATAAAGAAATGCAGGACTTACGTGAAAAAACCGTGCCGGAAGAGGAACTGCTTTTGGTGAAGAATTATCTGATAGGTACGCTCCTGGGCGATTTGGATGGCCCGTTTCAAATTATGGCAAAATGGAAAAATATTATCATGAATGATCTTGGAGAAGATTATTTCTATCGTTCTATTCGGGACTATAAAGGAGTTACTGTGCAGGAAGTGCAGGAATTAGCTAATAAATATTTGCGGGCGGAGGAGTTTTATGAACTGGTCGTGATATAGAGGGTGCATTTTTTCTTAAAAAAATAATGGCTGAACATGTTCAACCATTATTTTTCAAAAAATTTTCGAAAATTCTTAGGGTTTAATAATAAAAGGTCCGTTCCCGAAACCACCTCCAAACACTGTCCATTTCAGGTCTAATGTAATTACATTATTACAGGCATCCACTGTTCCTGCACCTTCTGCACTAAGATCGGCATATGTAGGATCGCCTGGTGGAAATGGAAAGAACGGAGCCTTCGGATCAATGATTTGTTTGGTAACGGTAGCTGTAAATGCTTTTGAATCTATTTTGATCTTCATTACCTCTGCAGGAACAGTATTTATTCCGGTTACCACTAACACATCTTCTCCTTCCAGGGTTATTGTAACGGGGTAACTGTCTTCCCAGAAAAAGGGATCATCTACGGTCTTATTACCAAGAAAATTCTCAATTTCAATAGGGCAAACCGCATTATATATCACATTAGTTTTAGAATTCGGCCAGCCATTAATATCAGAAGATGTCGTATTGGGGGTTTCTCCATTATTCAGATCAACAAAGCCGGGGATTACCGTACCGTCCGGCATGGTAAAATCGGCGCGAAATTCAAAGCGGTCACCTGGGGTAATTTCAGAAACATCAACTCCAAATAAAGCAGCTAATTCAGACCCTGTAACTTCAATAGTGACCGGAAAGGAAGTAATTCCGCTTTTTATCTTTTTGATGTTCGTATACTTCCTGTTTCTTACTACACTAATATCAGCAGATTTGGGAAAAGTGCGTGTATCTTCCGGAAAGTATAAGTCTAAGGTGAATTTACCTCTGAATTCTTCCGGTTGCTGGATAACCAGATCAGCAGAAGCGTCAACAGTAAATTTAGGAACCGGTGCGGCATCCATTTTTGGGAAGTTGGGGATTTTATCCGGCCCATATTCTTTCGAACAGCCATTGAGGAAAATAAATGGCAGTGAAAGTGCAATCAGAGCAAAGGATTTAATTATATTTTTCATATAAAAGATTTCATTTTTGTTTTTAATAATGAGTGTCAACCTTTCTTCTTAGTTCATCCAGAAAACCTTAAAGGTTGCCGGCGTCTTTTGAGCTGGTGCATTCTTATTAAGTTCCAATTCTCGCTGGCTCCAGGGCAAAGTTACCGGGTAAGACCGGCTGGTAACAACCGGAATCGGATCCTGTTCATCCACCTCCACATTACCATCTACCGGCGGAATAAAAAACCGGTTAGGGGCCATATCCGAATTGTTCGGATCAAAAATTACCGGATATTGGGTTCTTCTGTAATCGTTGTAAGCCTCTACAGAATTACCCCCAAACATGGCAATCCATTTTTGAGTGAGTATAATTTCCATTTGTTTTTCAGCCGTGCTGTTTTCAAATAAGTCCACTACAGCGGCTATAAAATCTCCGGCTTCATCCGTCCCTTTCAGTTTAGGTACAGTTTGATTGACTGTCCCCGCTTTTCCAACAACATAATCCACCTGTTCTATTGCTGCATTTAACGCCGCTTCCAATTTATCCTTTGCAGTAGCCGCTCCTCCGGCTACAACTCCAGCCTGGATAAGTTCCGCTTCAATAAACAACCGGTCGGTATAAGTAAGCATCCGGAAAGGAGCAGCTCCTGTTCCGCTACCTGCGGTAACCCCTTTCCCATCCATTCCATTTCCATCATCATATCGCCCGCCGGCGGGATAAATACCCATTACTGTATTGGTTTTGTCGTGCGACTTATCCCTGTTAATACCCGTAGAGCCGAATACGATACTGGTGAATCCGCCATCGCGATATTCTGTTGGGTTGCCTTCCACATTGGGTTCATCGGGCGCCAGCTGATTAAAAAAATAATACGGAATGCGGGGATCTTCGATGCCAGAAAAAACATTAAAATCCTTTGCCATCCCATTGACATCCATCATATTATATCCTTTCATGATCTCGTAAAACCAGGGACTGATATTGGTAGATCGCTGGGAAGCGAAATAGTCAGCAAAATTAGGATTTCTTTCATCAGGAGAGGTTCCCGTACCGTACGGAAACATAAAGGAGGTGGCTGTGGAATTGATAAGTTTATCATCAGATAGAAGCATATTTACAGGCCCGGAAACGTCCTGTATAAGTCTGATTTGATTATAAAGTTTCAGTTTGATCGTATTTGCTGCATTTATCCAGAAACTGGTTTTTCCTCCATAAATCAGATCGTCTGTGCCTGGTTTATTGGGGTTGGCTGCTCCTGTATTATTTAAATCGGCTATCCCTTCATCAATAAGACTGAATAGTTGAGGATAAATATCTTTTCCGTTATCAAATGCCGGAGCGCTAAAGCCAGCGCCTCCCTGATAGTCATTGGATTCCGAAAATGGCACATCACCAAAAACATCCACGAGTTGACTATAGGTATAGGCCTTTAAAATTTTGGCGATACCCGCATAAACTGCATTTTCCGACTCCTCAGCTGTTTTGATGATTTCTTCACAATTCCGAATGATTTCAGTATAAACAGTAGTCCAGGCTGTATTTAAATCCACCCCTTCGACCCCATATTTATCGGGATATTCCCGAACTGTAATTTGATGAGTGTACACTGAAAGCATATAGCTGAATCCGCCGGCGCCCAGTTCGCCAAATCCCAGATTATCGGCAAGTGATTTCTGAACTTTAGGAAGCAACCTGGCTTCAGACATGGAAGTGGGGTTGTTAGGATCGGTGTTAACATCCAGATATCCTTTTGTACATGACATGGCTATTAACAGAATCCCAGGTAATATATAAATTAATCGTTTCATATTATTCATTGTTTTTGCTCTTATAGATTAGAAAGTAATTTTCAGGTTCACTCCCAATCTTCTGGTAGTAGGTGCAGCAGAAAATTCAAATCCCTGAATGGAATTTGAATAAGTACTTACCTCTGGATCAAAGTTGGAAGAATGAGGGAAATAAGGAGCATAAAACCAAAGATTTCTCCCCGAAAAACTAAGTGTAGCTCCACCGATAGGCAACCTGCCAAACAGACTTTTGGGCAGATTGTATCCAATAGTTAATTCTCTGAAATGGTAAACTGTTGCATCGTAGATAGACCATTCATGCTGACCATTGATTGCAAAAGTTCCTGCAGTACCGCCACCGGCAAAAAACAAATCGTTGGTACTCAGTCGAGTTACATTTTTGATGGGTTGTCCCTTGCTGTCTTCTAAAGGAACCAACTCATCTGCATCACCATATACCCCCGGAATGATCCAGGAAGACTCCCGGTCTTCTGTATCCTTGATTACGCCTCTGCCTAACATGGAATTAACAGTAATAGAATACAAGTCGCCTCCTTTGGTCATGTCAAATACCGCATTCAGAAAGAAGCCTTTATAGGTAAAGGTATTTACCAATCCAGCTTTGAAATCAGGGTTGGGATTTCCGATCATGGCAGGTTCTTTTGCATTTAAAACCATTCCGTTGCTGGGATCAATCAACAAATTTCCTTTATCATCCCGGGCGCTTATACTGCCTCTGATGTAGCCGTATGGCAAGCCCGGTTCAAAATAGGGGCCAACATCGGTAAATACCCCACCTCGCGACATCCTCTCAACACCCTCTACCAGACTTATTACTTCCGTTTTTATTTTGGTAAATACCCCCTTGATTTCCCAGTTAAAATTGGCTGAACTTACCGGAGAACCGTGAATTTCCATTTCCCAGCCTTTATTAGATATAACACCTGCATTCACATTGGCAGCTTCGTATCCGGTAGATGCCGGAACATCAATTTCAATAATCTGACTGGTGGAGCGTTTGTTGAAATAGGTTACATCAAAGCCCAGCCTGCGTTTAAAGAATTCGAGATTAACGCCAAGTTCGTATTCTGAGGTAAACTCTGGCTTTAAGGTGCTGTTTGCTGCAGTAGTTGAAGCCTGGGCCACTGCCTGTCCTAAGAATGGGTCTAAAATTTCGTAAGTGTCTTCTAAAAGATAGGGACTGCCATCTCTGCCCACTTTGGCCCATGCTGCCCGGATTTTTCCGTAAGAGAACAGGTCACTTTGAAGATTCAGCGCTTCCGAGAAAATGAAAGAAACTGAGGCAGAAGGGTAGAAATAACTGCGGTTTTCTTTAGGGAGAGTGGAAGACCAGTCGTTGCGTCCGGTAGCGTTCAGAAACAGATAGTTCCGGTAACCGAGCGTTACATCCGCAAAAACTCCCCATAATCTCCTGATATCAGAATAGGCGTATCGTATCGTTTTATTTTTTGTGTTTGCTAAATTATATATGCCAGGAGCAATTATTTCCTTGCCATTTACCTCAGATTGCTTGCTGGTTCTCTGATAAACAGTATGCCCAATGATTGTTTTAAGGGTGAAGTCTTCATTCTTTAATTTTGGATTCAGCATGAGCAGGAAATTAGACTCAATTGTTTGGACCCTGTAATTTCCCTCAACTAAATTTCCTTTTCTTTCAGCGGAACGAGAACCAATATCGGTAATTTCAAGCCGGTTCATATTGTAGGTATTACTTCCTAACTGGTAAGAAGCATTCAACCATTTCGTGATATCGTATTCAAGTGAAATTCCAGCAATATACCGGTCTGAGTTAGTCGTAATAACATTATGCTGGTTTGCCCATCTGGGATTATCGTATTGAGCACTGCTGGTAGATACCGGAAGTCCGTTCGCATCTTCATAAGGCAGATTCAAATCCCAGTTTCTGGCTAAAAATAATGACCTGGCAAAAGAGGAAGAGACCCCATCAATCTGATTTTCACCAAACATGCTACCCTTTTGCCCCGTGTTTCCATAACTGAAGCTTCCCCTCACAATAAGTCCATTATCCAAATGGGTAACGCCGCCAATAGCGATGTTATTTCTTTTAAAATTGGAATTGTCTACATATCCGCTATGTTGCATAGTGGTGGCGGTGGCGCTTAGTGAAGATTTCTCATCACCTCCGTTAACGCTAATAGAATTTTCAGTAACCAACCCTGTTTTAAACAGATCTTTTACGTTATTAGGATAGGGACGGAAAGGCACATTAGCGCCAAACATATCAGGAAAAGCAGATAGATAATCCGGCCAGGTAGGGATAGAGTCTATAGTGCCGAATTTTGGCCCCCACGAGCCATTAGCATTGGAATACGTAAAAGCACTTCCTGCGCCATACGAGTTTTGGTATTCTGGCAGGTTAGATACGTTTTCAAAGGATACCGAACTGTTGTAGGTTACTTCGGTTCCTTTTTTCGTTCTCCCCGACCCGGATTTGGTTTTAATAATTAAAACTCCGTTAGATGCCCTTGAGCCATATAAAGCTGCGGCCGAAGAGCCTTTCAATACCGACATAGAGGCGATATCATTAGGATCTAAAGAAGATAATCCGTTTTGATAAGCGCCGCCTCCCTCAAGCTGATGAGAGGTGTTAAACTGCGCATTGTCGAAAGAAACACCATCCACAATAATCAATGGCTCATTATTTCCAAAAAAGGAGGAATATCCTCTGATATTAATCCGTGTGGCTGCACCCGGCGTGCCTTCTCCCTGCCGGATATCAACACCCGCTACTTTACCTTGTAACCCCTTAAGCATATCCGGTTCTGAATTTTGTACCAGAGTGCCCGGATTTACTTTAGTTACAGAGTATCCGAGTACTTTTTCTTGTCGGGTAATTCCCATAGCGGTAACTACCACTTCCTGCAGATTGGCTGTGGGTACCAGCAGAACAGACAAGACGATTTGATCGCCGACGGGGACTTCCTGTCCCTCAAAACCCGTTGAGCTTACTATTAATATAGCATTGGGATTTACAGAAATACTAAAATTTCCGTTCTGGTCGGCAGCGACCCCTGTGGTAGTTCCCTTTACCGTTATGGTGGCAAAAGGTACCGGATCGCCATTAAGATTAGTTACCTGACCTGTAATAGTTTTGGTTTGCGACCAGGCGATTACCGAACAGAGTAATAGCACAGTCAACAGTGATACCGTTTTTCTCATGTTTTTCAATTTTAAAAATGAAGGTTCAAAGATACTGAGATTATCTAAATACCAATTTTTTGTTAAATGTCTAAAGCTTAACTAAAAATTCATTCTTAAGACAAACAAATGTTAGTTTTTGCTGCTTTTCGTTACTGTTTTTTCCAATTCACTTTATTCTGTAACTGTGGTAATTTATTATAATGAATGGTATGCCGCGAACGCACGAATAAGCCGTGCATTGGTGGCAGTTGTTCTACGATATAAGGGACGGTTATTGATATTAAAATAAAGTACATTATTGTCAGAACTGCGCCGTTGCCGTCATTTTTTGATTCGGTGGAGAGTAGCTAATAAAACAGGCAGGAGTACCAGGTTGGTTACAGTGGCCGAAAGCAGGGTGAATGAAGTAAGCCAGCCGAGGGCCTGGGTTCCGCCAAACCCGCTGAAAATAAATATACTGAACCCTGCAATTAATACCATTGACGTATAAATAATACTGATTCCGGTTTGATGAATAGTTTGAAGGATGGTGGTGTTAACGGAAAACGCGTTAGCGGGCAATTCCTGTCTGTAGTTGACTAAGAACCGGATAGTAACATCTATGGCAATTCCTAAGGCAATCCCGAAGATTAACACAGTGGAGGGTTTCAGCGGAACGCCCACCCACCCCATAACCCCGGCAGTGAGCATTAATGGAACGATATTGGGGATCAGAGAGCAAATTAAGATTCTGAATGATCTAAATAAATAAAACATACAGAGAGCAATCAGCAGGAAGGCCCACATAATGCTTTCTTTTAGTCCGCTGATGATAAAACGACTGCCTTCCAGAAATGTAATGCTCGTACCTGTAAACTGTATATTGTATTTGGTGGAATCAAATAATTCGTCTGATCTTTTCTTAATGCCTGCCAGCATAATAGGAAGTTGCTGACTGCCTACATCAGCCATATTTACACTTATACGGGTTTTCTGCCGGGTACTGTCAATGAAAGCCGTCAGCAATTGTTGAAAGGAACTACTGGATGTACTGCTGTCCTGCTTCACCTTCAGATAATCGGCTACAAAGGCGCCATCAAATGAATTAGGCATAACGTAGTTAAGGCTGTCTCCATCATAGAAACCCTGTTTGGCAAATTTCAAGGCCTCAGCCAATGATAGCGGGCGAGCCATATACGGTTGAGCAGCGATATACTGGGATAAAGAATCAATTTTTTGAAAGACGGTCAATGCCCTCATCCCTGTGATACCATTTTTCTTTTTTGTATCTACAATAATTTCTAAAGGCATAATTCCCTTAAAATTTTTTTCAAAAAATTTTAAGTCCATATATATTTTATCGGTTTGAGGGATATCATCCACCATATGTCCAACCGATTTCAGTCTGAAAATCCCCGATACTGAAAAAATAATCACTAACCCTGTAATCAGATAAATCATCCGGGTATGATTGAATACCCACTTCTCTACTAAGGTGAGTACTTTGTCCAGCCAACGAAAATCGAGATATTTTACATGTCGGGCCCCCGGCGCTTTCAGGTAGCTTAGTAGTGCAGGAATTGCCGTCAGGGAGATTAAAAACAGGCACATAATACTTATCCCGGCAACCATTCCAAACTCTTTCAGGATAGCGCTTTTGGTTAAAGCAAATACGGCAAAACCAATGGCCGCCGAAATATTACAAAAAAGAGTTACCACGCCCATGCGGGTCACCATTTCCACCAGGGCAGCATGTTTCTCTTTTTTATCCTGCCAGGAAGTATGGTATTTGTTTAGAAAATAAATACAGTTAGGAATACCAATAACCACGATCAGCGGGGGTATCAGGGCAGTTAACAAGCTGATATTATAACCAAGGAGATGCATGATCCC
The DNA here is from genome assembly GCA_964518685.1 of uncultured Terrimonas sp. GTDB lineage: Bacteria > Bacteroidota > Bacteroidia > Chitinophagales > Chitinophagaceae > Agriterribacter. The sequence goes on along the minus strand of CAZFGP010000050.1, from coordinate 4,518 downwards.
CATACTCCATATCACCCCGGCTATTACAACGCCAAGCGAGATAATGGTGGCACTCAGGGAGCGGAAAAAAAGCAAAAGAATCAATGCGGAAATCAAAACAGATCCGATAAGGAACCAGCGCATTTCCTTTTCTACTTTAATAGCCATATTGGTTCTGATAAGAGGCAGGCCACTAAGGTGCATCTCAATATTGTGTTTGTTTCCAAAGGCATAGGCCAAGTCTTCAATTTGCCCGATCACCTTTTCTCTTGCTTTTGATCCTAAAACGTCCTTATTAATTCTTACGCCAATGAGGTAAGCATGGGTTTCGGGATTGTACAAGAGTCCTTTGTAAAAAGGCAGGGTATGAAAAATCGCGGCAGCGCTGTCAATAGATTCCTGTGAGGAAAGTGAGGCAGGAAAGACCGGTTGTACATCCAGCTTTTGGGAGCTTTCATTTTTCACCAGGTCTATCGCATTTGGAATACTTATGACCCCTTCCACCTTATCCGTCTTTTTCAGTTTTTTGGTGAGGGAAGTATAATCTTCAAAGATGTTCTTTTGAAAGAGATCATTGGTTTTGCAACCAATGACCAGAGTATTCCCATCATCGCCAAACTGGCTTTTGAAATTTAGGTATTGTTTGTACAAGGGATTATCAACCGGGATGGTTCTTACAAATTCATAACTGATATGTACCTGCAACCCGTGGTAGAGCATAAAGCCGGTAGAGATGAATAATGCAATCAAAAGAAATAACCGATACCCTAAAATGAACTGTCCAAGCCTTTGCCACATAATGAAGTTGTTGGATTCTGCAAAAAATGCAAAGAAACTTATTTTTTTGTGGGAAGGCGCCTGTTTTTTCATAGAGATAACCTTTTAAAGACAAGGAAAGCAGAGAATAACTTAGTTTTACTTCTTAAAGCAATGGTTTATACTACCAAAGGCATCGTGTTACGCACAATTCCCTATGGCGATACTTCTGTTATTACCAATCTGTATACCGAACAGTTTGGACTGGAATCTTATATCATTAACGGTATCCGAACCAGCAGGAAGTCTTCTATGAAAGGGAACTTGTTTCAACCTTCGGCTATACTCGAACTGGAAGTATATCATAATGAACTGAAAAAGCTGCAGCGGATTAAAGACGCCCGTTGGCATTATTTGTACCAACACGTGTTTTTTAGTGTTCCCAAAAATGCCGTAGCCCTGTTCCTTACGGAATTATTGCAGAAAGTGATCAAACAACCGGAGCACAATCCGGGTTTGTATCATTTTATAGAAAATGCCTATATGCAACTGGACCTGGCGGATGCGAAAATTACCGCCGGCTATCCTTTGTTTTTTGCATTAAATCTAACAGCGTTTTTCGGCTTTGGCATACGAAACGATTATTCTGCCGAGAAAAAAATATTGGACCTGTCCGAAGGGGAATTCGTGTGCGAAATCCCGATCCATCCCTATTTCATTCAGGGGAGATTATGCGCCGGGATTTCCGAAATGTTGAAGGTGATGCAGTTCTGTGAATTGGGCAGGGTATCGCTGTCTCATTCAGAAAGGCGACAAATGCTGGAGGCGGTATTACAATTTTATGCTTTACACGTTCCGGATTTTGGAACGATGAAAACCCTGCCGGTATTACAAGAGGTGCTGGCTTAGCTTTAATGGACTATTTTAGCTTCTCATTATTCTTGTGTCGGAGTGGATCCCGGCGATTCTTTTTCTCGAAGTTTTTTTTCAACGCCTCCGTCAGGTCAATGCCCGTTTGGTTGGCCAGACAAAGTAAAACCCAGAGTACATCGGCCATTTCATCGGCAAGATCCTGTTCGGCTTCTCTTTCTTTAAATGACTGGTCGCCATACTTTCGCACCATCAGCCTCGACAACTCTCCTACCTCCTCCATTAAGATACCCAGATTGGTTAATTCACTGAAATATCTGACTCCTAAGGTCTTTACCCATTGATCAACCTGTTGCTGGGCCTGCTGTATTGTAATTGACATAGATGATTGATTAAAACACCACTCTGAAACTGCCAAAGATACCAAACCGTTCAAATACTTTATCGGGCAGGGGTCGGGGCAATACTTTCCAGATAAAGTCGAGCCGGAAGACTCTAAAAATGTTATCTACACCAGTTCCTATCTCAATGTAAGGTTTGCCATTAAGGCTTTTAAAGCCGTGTTCTGCATTGTCAAAATTGTAATCTCTGTTTGCTACACTCAAACCGCCCCATACCGCTTTGGCATTCCAGAATTGTCTGAATTTTAAGGTACGTGTTAAAGGTATAAAACGGAATATGCCGTTCCCGATATTATGTTCTATATTAACTCCGGCATACCAGTCGGTAAGATATTCATACCGGGTCATCATATTGAAAGCGTATTTATTATAGTACCATAAATTATTTCCCGGAGGGATTTCAAGGAGGGGATATGGCAAAGTACCCAATACTTTTCCAGCATATACATTATAGTACATACTTCCATAAGGCGCTATTTTTTTGTAATCTGAAATACTGCCGCCAAATTTCTGATAATCGTAACTGCTTCCTAAAAAGCCTGAGATGCCTTTGGAATAATGGGCTTCCACAATAGGGAAATCACTTCCTATACTGATACGATAGAAATTTCCGTTTAAGAATTTTTCCAAATATGCAAAACGGAGTTTGATCCCTAACTCAAGACTGTTTAAAGGGATTCCGCCGTTGCTTGCCGGGAAGCTGTCCTTTACCGGCAGATTAGTGAGTGGGGTAAACTGCCTGCGCTGAGTATTAAGCGTTATTGAAAATCCGCTGGTCCACTCTTTAAAATATTCTAATTTTTGTTGTTCTACTTTAATGTACTTAAAAGATACATTAGGTTTTCGTAAAGCGATAGCAAACAAATTATCGCTGCCAACTTCATCATAATATACCTGACCGTTATCAATATCTTTAATATAGGAGGCCAATAAAGTAGAACGCGGAGATTTGTTAAACAGGTAGAGTCCCTGGGCTCTTCCTTTTAATTTTTTATCCAGAAACCCATACGCGAGATAGCCGGTAAGATAAATCTTTTTGTTGAATCCGGTATTTGTCCCCAGATCGAAACGCAGGCGCAATCCTTCGTAAGTATTAGCCGTAATCCAGTTGTACCAGGGCCCGATTTCATAATTGCCCACATTTTTATAACCGGTTCCAAGAAAATACACCAGGTTGGTAAACCGCTTAAAGCTTGGCATTTCCAGCAAAGTGTCTATCATTTTGTAGATACCACTTTCGGTTTTGCTCAACTCCTCATGTCTGGCATTGTCCCAGTAGGCGTCTGAATGGCGGGAAGCAGAATCGGATATCAATACTTCTTCCCGAAGTTTATTTTTCTCCAATTCTTTTAAAACCACGTTGTCATTAATAAGGATGTTGCGATAAGTACTGGTTTTTCTTCCTATAAAATTGAGCCGGTTCTTGTCCAGAAAAATAAAATCTCCAACGAATTTATCTTTAGCTAAAAACCAAATGGAGTCATTGATAAGCTGGTATTCCTGTATAAGGTCGAGTTTTTCCACAAAATTTAAATTGGCCAGTTCTGAAACCCTTAGGTTCATCTTCATTACGGCATAGGAGGAATCTGCAATCCAGGCATCCCCGATAAAAGTATTTTCCCCTCTGTGCTTTGGGGTAAATAAAAAATGGAAAAAACGTCTGCCTCCGATATACTGGGTATCCGGAACCTGATACCGGTAATAGGCAGAACCATTATCGCTTATCGGACTCACAAAGTCCTTATCAAATACTGGGATAAAATTTTTATAAACGTTTACGTTTTGATACATTCCACCCAGCAGTTTACTGATGCTCGGACTATTAAAACCTAAGGTTTTAACGGCTTTAAAGACTTCCCTGGTCTTTTGCGGTTTTCTTTGATAATAATAGTCGGAAAGCGCTTCTGTAAGATAGAGGGGTAAAATGGGTTTGCTTTCACTTAGGGAATCAATATTTTTATAGATGACCGATTTAAACGGTTTTAGTAAAGGGAATTTGATGAGCTTATTATTGGCTGGATCATTTAAATCCGCTTCAAGTTTGTTGTAGAGTTCATAGGAGAAATTATCAAATCTGGAACGGTCATTATACACCTTATGTTGTACTATTTTCCTCCACATGATCAACCCCTTACTGATTTTACTTCTAATAATTACTTCTGAATTGGTTTTACCTCTTTCCATTTCAATAATCACCTGAATTTCTTCCAGCGTGGTGTCTATTGGAAATATATAATCTTCATACCCAACATAGGTAATCATTAAGGTGTCGGAAGGCCAACGGGAAAAGTGAAAGGAGAAGTTTCCGGCGGAGTCGCTAAGTGCACCGATCGTGCTGTTCTTAAATTCGAGAGAAGCGAAGGGTATCACTTCTTCGCTGTGTGCATCCCGGATCTGACCCGATAGTTTTTTTACCTGAGCTGTTGTTCTTAAAGCAACAGCTAATAAAAATAATATATTACAAAAAAACCACCATCTGGAACCCATATCTGCAAAAATAATTACAGTTTAA
>CAZFGP010000049.1:0-25278 GCA_964518685.1 uncultured Terrimonas sp. | reverse complement strand
ACAAATGTTTAATTTCGGAATAGCTAATGGGCCAATCTAAACTGAGTATTTATGAGTTTAAGATCCCTTACACAGGACAAAGATATTTTGATACAGGTCGCAGAAGGGGATGAATTTGCGTTTACGACACTGTTTCATCGTCATCGGGACAGAATCTTCAGCGTATCTCTCAGTTTAACTCGTGATGTTAATCTTGCAAAAGAAATTGTTAGTGATGTATTTTTGGTTGTGTGGAAAAGGAGAGAACGGCTTGGAGCGGTGGAAAACTTTGAAGCTTATTTGTTTATCATTGCCAGGAATAAAGCTTACCAGGTGTTGAAAAGGATTGCGAAACAATATCGAACGGTTGAGTTGACAGAAATGGAACATGTCGTAGAGGAAAATAATGTTGAAGAATTGTTGGCCGAAAAAGAAAACTCCACTTTCCTGAATAAAGCAATAGAGAAATTATCGCCTCAGCAGAAAAAAGTGTATCAATTGATAAAAGTGGAACACATGAAGCGCGAGGAAGCCGCTAAAGTCCTTGGAATCCATCCTGAGACGATCAAATATCATTTGGCTGAAGCCATGAAAAGCATCCGTGTATTTTATTCCCCCTCATCTTGAAATATTTATGGGTGTGTACTTATTTTTTGCTGCCGGTTGGCTTCTGACCGGGTATTTGGAAAAATAAAAACCCTTTATGAAAGTTCATATTTTTTTATTCTGAAAAATACTTTGTATCTCTCCCCCCAAGAATACCTTCCAACAACTCTTGTATGCACAGACCTGCTTAAATGCAAATTCTAAAAGGTTGATATGGTGAACACAAGGCTGGAATATCTGTTCAGACGATACGTACAGAAAAAGAACAGTAAGTCAGAGCTGGCTGAGTTGATAGGGATGATTGAAAAACCAGAAAACAAGGGGGAGGTGAATCGGCTGATTGATGAAACATTTCAGTTGCCCCCTGAGACCAGGCAGATAGATGATCAGGTTGCAAATTATATTTTGAGTGGAATAATAAAAGATGATACCGTATCCATCGCTCCGCTACAACCCCATAGAACCAGGATTAGCCTCTGGGTGGGGGCAGCAGCAATGGTCATTATGGTGATATTTTCCTATTGGCTCATTGACAATGTTGGGCAAACAAAAGATCAGGCAAAAATAGATTTGCCGGATCAGGAACTTATCGTTCCTGGCAGAGACCGTGCAATCCTGACATTGGCCAATGGCAGCACCATTTTCCTGGATAGTGTGCAAAACGGCAGCATTCAGCAGAGTGGTCTGAAGTTGAGAAAGCAGAACGGGATGTTGATTTTTGAAAGTGTACTGTCAGAAAATGCATCTGCTTCGTCTTGGAATACAATCAGTACACCCAGAGGTGGGCAATACAAAATAGGGTTGCCGGACGGGAGTGAGGTATGGCTCAATGCTTCCTCATTGCTTCGGTTTCCCAATTCGTTTAGTGGAAAAGAGCGGGTAGTGGAAATATCAGGAGAAGCTTATTTTGAGGTAGCCAGAGACACCCGGAAGCCTTTCAGGGTTGGGGTAGGGAATATGCAGGTAATGGTGCTCGGTACCCATTTTAATGTCAATGCCTATCCGGATGAACAGGGAGTTAAAACAAGTTTGTTCGAAGGGAGTGTAAAGATAAGCGAGGGAAAGATTAACCGTTTATTGAAACCTGGTCAGCAGGCTATTGTTAGAAACGGAGAAACGGAGATGGAAATAAATAGGATGAATAAGGAGGAGGTGCTGGCTTGGAAAAACGGGTTATTCATATTCAACGGAGCAGATATCACTACCATAATGAATCAGATAGCAAGATGGTATGATGTAAAAGTAACCTTTGATGGAAGCGATATTAATCGCTCCAGTTTCGAAGGAAAGATAAGCAGATCTGCTCCTCTGACTGATGTGTTGAAAATATTAGAGTTGAGTGGAGTTAAATTCACCGTGGTAGGGAAGCAAATCATTGTTGGGTAAAGAAACGCTATCCCAACTGAGTGTTAAATATGGGCTTAAGTGCAGGTATGTGATTTGATGGGTGAAAAAAGCCGGCGATGTTCGTACCATGGCCGGCAAAAGGCTAAAAAGATTGTCTGTAAAACAAATTAATAACCCCAAAAAACAAAACTATGATTTTAATTGCAGGTTGCCAAGCTAAAATTGGCAATGCTTCATTCCCTCAGAAAATATGGCGAGTCATGAAGTTAACCTTCGCATTGATAGTGGTTTTTTCGCTTCAGGTGCACGCAAATAGCAGTAAGGCACAGAAGATAACTATCGTGGAAAAGCACCTCCATCTTTCAGAGGTTTTCAAGAGCATCGAAAACCAAACAGCGTATCTGTTTTTTTACAACAAGGGATTGATTCAGAAAACTGCTCCGATCAATGTAAACATCCGAAATAGCACCCTGGAGGGAGCGCTTAAGACTTGTCTTGAGGGTCAATCGCTCACATGGTCTTTGGTGGGTAATACGGTTGTTATTCGTCAGGGGTTGGTGGCAGATGCCGAAGCCATGGCATCGAAGACTATACAACCCTTAGTATTGCCCGCGCCACCACCAGTGGAAATACATGGAAGGGTGGTGGACAACCAGGGAAATCCTCTGGCAAATGTTTCTGTGATGATTTCTGGATCTACTGTGGGTACGACAACGAACGAAGATGGCCGGTTTACGATTACAGCGCCTGATAACAGAAACGTAACGCTGGAATTTTCAAGTGTGGGGTACGTGGCGAAGAAAGAAATTGTTGGAAGCAGGACGGAGGTGAATGTAGTGTTGGAGGCGGTCAATACCGGACTAAGTGAAGTGGTCGTGACAGCACTTGGAATTAAAAGGGAGTCTAAATCGCTTACCTATTCTACACAAAGTGTAAATATGGATCAAATGAAAGAGATACCTGATCCTAATATTATGAATTCGCTTCAGGGTAAAGTCTCTGGTTTGGCGATCAACTCTTCATCGGCAGGTGTTGGCAGCGTTACGCGAGTTATTTTGCGCGGCAACCGTTCTATTTCAGGTGACAGTCAGCCTTTATATGTTATAGACGGTGTTCCTGTAAATGGAGGTCCGCAGGACTTATCTTCTGATAATATTGCTTCGATTAACATTTTGAAAGGACCTAACGCAGCCGCATTATATGGTAGTGCTGCTCAAAATGGCGTTATAGTGATTGAGACCATACAGGGCAGAAAAGGAGACATAAGTATAGAGGTTAACAGCGCATATATGGTTAATAGCCCTTACTTCCCGCTTAAATTTCAAAATGAATATGGACAGGGATCTGGTGGTGTATTTAATCCACGTACCGAATTCTCCTGGGGTCCGAAGCTTGATGGCCAAATGGTAGATTCCTGGTCATTGGATCCAGAGAAGCAGGGCACGCAGGTTCCTTATACAGCTCAGCCAAATAATATCAGCGATGTGTTTCAAAACGGACATAATTCAACCTCTAACGTTTCAATCAGATCGGGAGGAGAAAGGATTCAGACAGCATTTTCTTACACATATAAAAATGTTGACGGAACAATACCTGGTAATAATCTCAGAAGCCACAATATTTCACTAAGGGTAGGCAATCAACTGACCAAAAAATTGAAGATAGACAGTAAACTGGAATATGTTAATCGCACCACATATAATTCTTTTCAGGAGGGTGCCGCAAATTTTAACCCAATAATGCAGGCTTATACTATTCCGAGAAATATTCGAACTGTTGATGCGGTTGATTTTGAATATACAGATGCCGCAGGCTTAAATAAGCAGAATTTCTGGAATCCGCTTTCTACGTTATCCGCAAGTCCTTATTGGACAATAAATCGTAATCCAGACGAAAGTCACAAGCAAAGGACTATATTAATGACTTCATTAACTTATGACCTTACACCTGACATTTTTTTGATGGCACGGGGATCTTTTGATGGTTCAAGTACTCAGGAGGAAGAAAAACTTTACAATGATACTTATGTAAGGGCGCCAAATGGCAGATATACTGTGACCAAGGGCAATGCCAGGATGTGGAATGGAGAAGTGTTAGCCAGCTATAACAAGGAAATTAATGCGGATTGGAAGTTCAATGTAAATCTGGGGAGCAGTACGCGGGTTTTGAGAAGCTCCTCTGTAAGTTCCAATACCGGTCTTGGGCTGCTTGTGCCTAATTATTTTGCAATGTCAAACACGCTTGACGGACTCACAGATTATAATCCGGGACTAAGTTCTAACATAAATTCAGTATATGGATTCGCAACTGTTAACTGGAAAAATGCGATCAACCTTGATGTAACTGGCCGTAACGACTGGAGTTCAACTTTGCCGCCAGATAATCGTTCATACTTTTATCCTTCTGCCGGGATAAATGTTATATTATCAGATATTCTGAATATGCCGTCTGCTATTTCATTTATGAAAATAAGAACTTCCTGGGCAAAAGTTGGAAATAGTGCTCCCCCTTATATGCTTTACAGAACGGCAGCATTTAGCCCGGGTGGTAGAAACGGTTTTGTAATGGTTAATAGTACGATCCCTAATTCGCGACTCGTTCCGGAAGAGACAAAGTCAATCGAAGCCGGTTTGGAGATGCAGTTCCTGGAAAACCGTATAGGAATTGATTTTACCTATTATAAGACGAATACATCCAATCAGCTCTTTACTATTGCTTTACCAATTGGGTCCGGCGCCGGTCAGTTCTTTACGAATGGTGGAGATGTAAGAAACAGCGGCGTAGAAATTCAGTTGACTACAAAACCGGTCAGATCCGCCGAATTTAGTTGGGATGTGAATGTAAACTGGAGTCTGAATCGCAACATGGTAAACAAAATATCTGATGATAGACCTAAGGTAATTATAGGAGATGATCCTTATGTGAGAGAATTTACAATTGAACAGGGTAAACCCTACGGTGAAATTTATTCCCGGGGATTTTTGAGAGATGATCAGAATCGGATATTGGTAGCTGACAATGGTATGCCACGTGTGACGGCGGGGAGAATCGTGAGGGTTGCTAATTTCAATCCAGATTGGATGGGGAGTATTTTTACATCACTCGGGTACAGGAAGATTAGTCTTACAGCTTTGATTGATCATCGCCAGGGAGGTTCAATTATATCAATGACTAATTCGATGTTATACGCAAACGGGATGACGAAAGAGACATTAATTGGAAGAGACGGAGGCGTGATATTCGGTAAAGATATATTCAGTAATGAAGTAGCGATTTCTCAATCTGATGGACATATCAACAATGTTCCAATTTCACCTCAGACATTATGGAACACCATAGGAGGCAGAAATACGCCGGTTGGAGAGGCATTTGTTGAGTCAGCAACGAATACAAGGTTAAGAGAAGTTACTTTAGGTTATACGTTGCCGGTAAAGATTAGAAGTTTTAATGCATCAAGTCTGCAGGTAATGTTGGTCGGTCGTAATTTATTTTTTATTCATCGTGCTTCTGATAGTATTGATCCCGATTTTATGGTTGGAACTACGCCTGATTCAGAAGGGTTTCAAGCTTTTACCCCACCCACAACAAGGTCTTATGGCATAAGTCTTAAATTATTATTTTGATATTCTTCAGACGTTGAAAAAAGTATTTAATTTTTGAACTCATTTTAAAATATTTAGATATGTTGTTAAATAAGTTTTACTTGTTTAAAGCCTTTCTCCTCCTGACAATTGCTGGGCTCTTTTGCATTTCCTGTACCAAGGATTTTACCGAAATCAATACCCCCAAAAATTCATTGATAATGAATGAATCACTTATTGGTCAGGCCTTTGCGGAGGCTCAGTGGGGAACATTATCAGGGCAGTATCAGGTCGGACAAAATCTATTTGCTGATATTTATTCTCAGTATTTTGCCACGACACATCCGAATTTTAATTCAGACCAATTTATGGAGGTAGCGGCATGGACAAATATCCGGTTTAACTATTTCTACGGATCTGTAGCACCACAGTTATTTCAGGTAGAGGAAATCACAAAGGAAAAATCTATGGCAGTTGAGAATGCCATAGTAAAGATATGGCGGGTAGAAGCGTATCACAGAGAATCAGACTATTTTGGACCTATAATGTACACTCAGTTTGGCAATGGGAAAACAAGTGTTCCGTATGATTCTCAGGAATCAGTGTATAAGAGCTTTTTTATAACCCTTGATGAAGCTGTTGAAGTACTTAAACAAAACCAAACTGCAGTAGCATTTGGGCGCGATGATTTAGTGTACAACGGCAGCGTAGCCAAGTGGCTCGTACTGGCCAATTCCCTGCGATTGCGCCTGGCTATGCGTATTTCATATGTTGAGCCGGATTTGGCAAAAACTGAGGCGGAAAAAGCTGTTAGTGCAGGCGTGATGACCTCTAATGCGGATAATGCCGGTGTTCTTTCTACCATCAATAACCTTAATGGTCTGGCTACCTGGACTTATATCAATGAGTTCAGGGCTAGCGCTTCAATTATAAGTGCTTTAATCGGGTATGCCGACCCTCGCCTGAGCGAATATTTTAATGAAGCTGGAAATAGATTGGGAGGCAATGGCGGTTATCATGGGTTAAGAAATGGATTACCCGCCGCTGAAAAGGCAGGTGGAATAAGAAATAATGAGAATTCGTTTGTTGATAAAAAATGGTTGCCCATAATTGATGGCGGATCCAATTTGCCCAGTCCGGTTATGTCTGCTGCCGAAGTGTATTTCCTCAGAGCTGAAGGCGCTTTGAGAAATTGGAATATGGGAGGTACGGCCAGGGAATTATATGAAGAAGGGATAAGAACCTCCCTGAAACAATGGACCACCGCTACGGATACTGAAATAGATGCCTATATCACCAGCAATAACACACCTGCTGCTTTGAATGACAAATGGAATAGCCCTGCTATGACCGATATTCCTGTTGCTTATCAGGAGGGTGGTAGTTTTGAAACAAGACTGGAACAGATAATTACACAAAAGTGGATAGGGCTCTATCCCCAAGGTAGAGAAGCATGGGCTGAAAGGAGAAGAACGGGATACCCGAGAGGATATGCAATTATCAATTCATTAAATCCGGATATACCCACAAATGGTCTGATGAGAAGATTGATGTTGACGACCGGAGAAATATCAACGAATGGAAAGGCTGTTGAAAATGCAAGAACTTTGCTGGGCGGAGCAGATAACAATACTACCCGGCTGTGGTGGGATACAAAGCCGTTAAATTTGTATCCGGTACCTACGAATTAATTTCAGAAATGGAATGAAATGATGCTTCGGGTATTTGCGGACAAATGTTTTATTGGAATGAAAACGTACGGGAGGTTACAGTTACAGTTTTGAATATGATGATCATTCCTAAGACATGCGGTGGGAATATGAAAACAGAAACCCATTTTACGCATTACTTCATTCTGAAAGAAACGATTGTTTTTGCTGAAATTACTTTTCCTACTGTTCCGGCAGAGATAGCAGAGTATAAGGTTAGTCGGTTGGGAGGAAACTCAATTGTATTGGGTACCACTACTCCCCTTGCAGGATCCCTGAGTGCAACTCGGTTGGGTAGTGCTTACAAACTTCTCACTTGTAATCATAAAAAAGATTTTCAGTTTAAAAACTTTTGAAGTCGTGTGCCCCTGTATTGACAGACTACCGGATCATAATATCCCGGAACTATTAAGAAACGAAAATCAAAATAATTTCATGCTTCAGAAAATCCTATTAACTTTTCTTTTTTTGCCTTTTGGGCTGATGATTTTTGGGCAAAATACAGGAGGGTGGTACACCGAAGGGACGGACCATGCCCCGAAGCAAAGATTTAAATTTTCCGTTACCAATACCTTAAATACTTTGGTGAAAGATCAATTGGTAATAATTGAGCGGGAGGATTTTCCCTTCAAGAATATTCCTAAGATGTCAATTGGTATTGTTGATCCCAGGTTGACGTCGAGAGAAGATCCTACTCGCCGGGAGCTTGAAGAATTGGGAGGATATCTGCTCAGAAAAGAAACCAATGGTCGTGCAATTGAGTTTCAGGTTGATGACGTGGATGAAGATGGTATATGGGATGAAATAGTTTTCTATACCGATCTGAAACCTAAAGAGGAAAGAGTATTTTGTCTCTATATTGGCTATTATGAGAGAAGTCAGTGGCCGCACAGAGTTCACGCCAATATTGGTGAATATACGCGACATCTGGTTCCTTTTTGGGAATCAGAAGAAATGGGTTGGAAGCTCTGGTATCCGCATTATGTAGATGTTCATGGCAAACGCGATCCCATGCTGACTGCTTATTATGAATATTCCAATAATCGTTCTGGTTATTACATGCCTTTTGAGATGGGGACTGATATCATGACGGTGGCTAAAACATTTGGTGGCGGTGGATTGTGTGTGTTCGAAGACTCGACAAATCTGGAGGATCCTTCCAGGGCAATGTACCTGCAGGAACTGGATAAAGGACCGCTAAAAGATATCAGGTATGTTTATACGGTAATTTCCAATGGTCCATTGCGGAGTATCATAAAGGCGAAAACTTTTAACTGGAATACCGAAAAGGGTGGTGTTTATGAATTGACACAATACTATACGGCGTATGCCGGTAAAAGCTGGTGCACGGTAGATGTGAAGTTTGATAAATTCTTTCCTCAGGGTAACAAGGTATTATTCGGTGCTGGGATAAGGAAGATAATGGAAGAATTTAAGTCTATTCACAAGGCTGGTTATATTATTTCAATGGGTAAGGATATTGAAGCGAGGATACCTGATGAAGATATTGGCGACAGCGCACTGGTGGTTCCCTGGCAGGGTATTGGAATTGTTGTGAAACAAAAGTATAATCCGACTTATTATGAAATGAATAATTATGGAGGAAATCATTTACTGAAGATGCCTGTTACGAAAAGCAACAGGTATGAGTATATGCTAATTGACGGATGGAGTTTTGGCAAGGTTAACAATAATGAAAAAGATTTTGTCAATTATGTTGATTCCGAAGCTTTGTACTATAATAATCCTCCGGAAATAAGATATTTTGAACTGGAGAATAAAAGATAACCAGTTTGTTTTTAATTTTTAATTGATGATTGATCAGATACTTTTGATATTTTCATTTTAAAGTTAATTAACGATTCAAAAAAGTAGATTTTCGTCAGATGAGAAAGTGCTGGATATTATTAATTCTTTTAAATCTTCATGTATTGTCAGTTCAATCGCAGGAAGCATATTATAAAGTAATGCACACGGGAACACCGGTAAAAATAGATGGTGTGTGGGATAAAGCACAATGGGCATCTGTTCCGGAAATTTCGGTTAAGAATTTTATGGGTAAAATACCAGAATACAAACCTGATGTACAGATAAAGATACAGTACGATGAATCTAATATTTTTGTTATATTTAAGGTGAGAGATAAGTTTATAAGCAGTCTTGTACAAGAGCCTAACGGCCCTGTCTCTCGTGATGCCTGTGTGGAGTTTTTCTTTTCCCCTGAGGTAAATACTCCATTGAACTATTTCAATTTCGAAACAAACGCTGGTGGTACCAAATTAATGAGTTACCATGGGGAAATAACAAAGCGTGTTGAAGTAGTTGATTTGGAAGAGATTGTATTAGCCCATTCGTTGCCGGATGTCATATCTCCACCCATCATGAAAGAAACGGAATGGACACTTGAATATCGAATCCCATTCGCTTTATTGACAAAATATGGCCAGGTTACCACACCTCAAAAAGGTGTTCGTTGGAGAGCGAATTTTTATAAGACTGCTAGCACCGGACTTAACCCGCATTATATAACGTGGTCAGTGGTGGAAAACCACAAACCCAACTTTCATTTGCCTGCTTATTTCGGAGTATTGGAATTTGAATAAATTGACGATAAATAAAACCAATTAGCGTATGGACAATAGTAGCAAAAAGAGGATTAAGATTTTTAATGGCCAGATAATAACGCCTTACAGGATGATTAAGTCTGGTATGTTAATTCTGGACGGGGAAAAAATACTCGGAGTCGAACATAAAAACACAGAAGTCCCCGATGCAGTTGAAATAGATGCAAAAGGCCAGTATGTTACCCCGGGATTCATTGACATGCATGTGCACGGTGGAGGGGGGTGTGATTTCATGGACGGGACGGAAGAAGCCTTTTTAGAAATTGCAGAAATACACGCAATTCATGGAACCACGGCTATGTTGCCAACCACTCTGACAAGTGAAGTAGAGGATTTATTTACGGTATTGGAGGCGTATGATAGCGTAATAAGCAAGAATGAAAAGGGAGCACAGTTTTTGGGAATGCATCTCGAAGGTCCTTATTTTTCATTGGAGCAAAAAGGAGCACAAGACCCGAGATATATAAGAAACCCTGATCCGGATGAATATAAGAAAATTATGCAGTATGCACATCACCTGCACTCTCATAATATTATAAAAAGATGGAGTGCAGCGCCAGAATTGGATGGCGCAATTGATTTTGCCCGATATTTAAAATCCAATGACGTATTGGTAGCGCTCGCACATACGAATGCCAATTATGATGAAGCTCTGTTAGGTTTTGAAAATGGTTATACGCTCGCTACTCACTTTTATTCCTGTATGGCTGGTGTAACAAGAAAAAATGCACTGCGATATGCCGGAACCATAGAAGCCGGCTATCTGATAGAGGAAATGGATGTTGAGGTGATTGCCGATGGTGTGCATTTACCCGCACCTCTTCTGAAAATGATATATAAAATAAAAGGAGTTGACAGGATTGCCTTGATTACAGATGCTATAAGGGCTGCAGGTTTACCTCCGGGTGAAAGTACTATCGGAAGTCTTAAAAACGGTTTGAAGGTCATCGTGGAAGACGGCGTTGCCAAATTGCCGGACAGAAGTTCTTTTGCAGGCAGTGTGGCAACAACTGATCGCCTCGTTCGTACAATGGTGCAAATTGCAGAGGTACCTATAGTTGATGCAGTCCAAATGGCCACCCACACACCTGCCAGAATTTTGGGTGTGGATAAAAATAAGGGCGCCCTGTTGCCGGGTATGGATGCGGATATTTTAATCTTTAATAATAACATTGATATTGACAAAACCATTATTAAAGGAAGGATTGTTTATGAAAAGAAAAATAAGTAGATAATAATATAGTTTTTTAATTTTTTAAAACCATTTTAATGAAAGAAATAAAGAAAGGTGAACTGAGTGTTCAAATGTACGATGATCGTTTGGCTATGGGTAAAGGTGCAGCCGATTATATCACTTCCGAAATTAGTGACATACTGCGAAGCAGAGACCAGGTGAATATTATTTTTGCTTCGGCGCCCTCTCAAAATGAGTTTCTCGCTGAATTGGTAAACAGAGATATTGATTGGAACAGAGTAAATGCGTTTCATATGGATGAATACATCGGTTTAAAGCCTGATGCACCGCAGGGTTTTGCAAGATTTTTGAAAGATAAGCTCTTTTCCAAAGTAAATGCACCTCACGTATTTTATATAAACGGGGGTAATCCGGATCCCGGAAATGAATGTCAGCGGTATGCTGATCTTTTAGATAAATATCCTACGGACATTGTAGTTCTTGGGATAGGCGAAAATACACATTTGGCATTTAACGATCCTCATGTTGCCGATTTTAATGATAAGGAAATTGTCAAGATAGTAGATTTAGATGATAAGAACCGGCATCAGCAGGTGGACCCGGATGATCCCAATTGTTTCAGGACCCTGGATGAGGTTCCTACCAATGCGATAACGATTACAATACCGGTATTGATGAAGCCAAAGATTGCTTTTGCGATTGTACCCGGGAAAAATAAAACGGATGCCGTATTTCACACAATAAATGAAGAAATTTCTGAGAAATTTCCATCAACCATCCTCCGGCAGAAAAAAGGCTCTTTATTATTTGTAGATAGAGATAGTGCTGCCAGGCTCACCTTATCCTGAGGGGGACTCCTCACATGTTGACTTAATAGTAATAATCAATAATAAAAAATACAATCTAAATCTTGTTTAAATTATGGCGGGTTCTTCAGAAAAAAAAGTATTGGCTGGAAGCTTGAGCTTAAAAGAATCAATGAAAGGAATCTTTATTGTAGGATTCCTCTTTTTTATGTTTGGTTTTGTATCCTGGATTAATGCTATTCTAATTCCCTATTTCAGAATAGGATTTCAACTATCACATGTCACTTCCTATCTCGTTGCCTTTGCCTTTTATATTTCATATTTGGTCTTTTCTGTTCCATCATCGTACATTTTAAAAAAAGTTGGCTTTAAGAAAGGTATGATGATTGGCTTCTGGACTATGGCTTTTGGTGCGATCATCTTTGTGCCGGCGGCAGTTAACATGTTGTACCCACTTTTCTTATTTGGATTATTCTCCATTGGTGCAGGAGTTGCAATGCTGCAAACAGCTGCTAACCCATATGTTACTATCCTTGGGCCTCCTGAGCGTGGAGCGCAACGGTTGAGCATTATGGGAATATTTAACAAAGGCGCAGGTATACTGGCACCTCTGGTATTTGCCGCTGTTATATTACGTGAGTCAGACTCTCAATTTTTCGATCAATTATCTACCATGACAGAAACTGCCAAATCAGTTGCACTTAAGGAATTGATTGGCAGAGTTGTGGTACCTTATTCTGTTGTTGCCGTTGCACTTGTGATTTTCGGATTGCTGATTAGATATTCGCCGCTTCCGGAGATTGATACAGAACATGAGACAGAAGAAGTGGCCAAAGCCAATACCGGAAGGACAAGTGTTGTTCAGTTTCCTCATCTGATGTTGGGAGCTCTTGCCTGGTTTTTGCACGTCGGAACTCAGGTTGTAACAATTGACACAATTATTAGTTACGCAGAAACGATGGGGATAAATTTATTGCAGGCAAAGGTGTTTCCTTCATTTACATTAGGAGCGCTTATTGTAGGTTATATCATTGGTATTATATGTATACCAAAATACCTAACACAACGGAATGCGCTGAAAATATGTGCTATACTAGGCACTATTTTTACCTTTATGATTCTTTATGCACAGGGGACGGTTACTATATTCGGACTCGAATCGGATATCTCCATTTGGTTTGTTGTTTTGCTCGGATTGGCTAATTCACTCATAGGACCTGCAATCTGGCCTTTGGCTTTAGACGGACTTGGGCGTTTTACCAAGATTGGCTCGTCGGTTTTAGTTATGGGACTTTCAGGAAACGCTGTGCTACCGATGATTTATGGTGTTCTGGCTGATCGTTTTAGTGAAAGAATCGCTTATGCAGAATTGATTCCATGTTATCTTTTTATTCTGTTTTATGGTGTTTGGGGGTATAAGATTAGAAGTTGGAAAAGCGAAAAATCAAAATAGGTCATAAGGATGATATTTGTTCACTTCCTCAGGAACTCAAGAAATATATTTCAGACTACTCAGATTCTTTTAATACTTATTGAAAATTGTTATCATCCACATATACTAAAAAATGTTAAGTAATGAATAGAATTCAATTTAACCACATTCTTGTGATGATTTCCATTTTCTGTATAACGGCTGCAATAGGATACGGCCAAGAAATGAGTAAAGTTAAATATACCATTAATGATGACTTTGAGACCGGAGAATTAGACGCTTGGGAACCTTATCCTTATTCACAGGATATCGGTTATGACGCTTTGTTTTTTGCACGCAATAGCCCGACTTATCAGAATAGTAAATATGCAATAGCCCGACCTGTCAGGTCAAATAATACGGCCGAACTGGAGCATGGTTTTACCAGGCGAATAGACCTTTGGACAACTGGGGAAACCGCATTAAAATGTGCCATTTATTTCCAGAGCGACAGAAATGGCGATGAACTGGAATTGGGGCTGGGTACTTTTGAAGGCGAATTTTATACCCATACGATAAAGAACCTGAAGGTAAACCAATGGATAGAGATAAACCTTCCGATAAGAGAGTTTCGGTCGTCAAAGGATGGCAGATCATTGGTTTCAGGTCAGCACCTTCAGGTGGTAACAGTGAAGGGGAGTTATAAAGTGGTTTACTATCTTTATACGTACACTATACTAATGGATAATTTCAGTTTGAATGGTGAAAAGTCGAGTCAGTTTGTGGCCTTGAATCCGGGCTCTGTAAATCTTGACAAGTTTGGGGAAACCATACTGAAGAAACACTATTTTGCCGGTGATAAAATTAGTATTGAATTGCAGGCGGAAGACGGGACAGGCGCACTGAAAGAAGTAAAAGGAGTGTTATTGGATGGGAACAAAAAGGTAGTGAGGAGTAATATAACATTCAAAATGAGAGACGGGATGTGGGTAAACGAATCCATTTACCAGGTAAAGAAAGGAGACAGTAGAGGGCAGTGGATACTGAATTTAATAGGGACAACAGAATCGGGTGAAGAGATGAAAGACAGCTTTCGATTTTTGGTGCCGGTACAGAAAATAAAAGGTTATCCGAGATTATACTTTTCCAGTCAGGAACTGAAAGACAAAATCAACAGAAGTTCTCCTGCTGCAAGGAAGATACTGGATAATGCCCTGAACGATACCGGATTTAAGAAGATTAATTTTGAAAATATCAAAGAGCTTGATCTGACTGAAGAAAATTTAACAGGCCTGGCTTATGATAAAATGGAAGGAACTACCGCTTACAGTGCCTATTCCAAATGGTTGGTACCGATGCAACAACTATCAGGCATAATAGAGAAGGGTAGTTTCCGGTATGCATTTACCGGCGACAGGAAAGCGGCAGAAAAAGCGAAGGCTGCTTTGCTGAAATTGTGTTCTTTCAAAAACTGGAATGCCAAATGGATGTTATCGCATCAGTTTGGCACGTATTACCCGGTAGGGTATCTGTTGATAAATATCGCTGCAGGTTATGATATGCTTCACGATCTGATGACAGCCGAAGAGCGAAAATATGTGAGAGAAGCGATAATGGAAAAGGGATTAAAACTTTTCCAGCGCGATATGGTAGAGATGAACCGCATGCCTTCCAACATGACCAATCATATAGCGGTAATGGTATCGGGATATGGACTGGCAGCAATGGTCATCTACGGAGAAGAACCGGATAACCCGCACCTGGAGCCTTATTTATCGGGTATCCTGACGAAAGCAAAGACATTTATGGACCGCACCTATTACGAGGACGGCAGCTACGGAGAACCAATAGGCTATATGGATATGGCATCGAGAGATATAGTAGAACTAGCCTCAGCTTTTGAACGGAACTTTGGTGTTGATCTTACCAACACGACTCATCTTCCGGAGTTTTACAAATATCCGCTATATGCAGCCTACAATAGCGGATTGATACAATCATACGGGGATGCAGGGAGAGGTTATAGCGGATTTTCTCAGATGCATTCACAGTGGCTGGTATATCGCAATGGTGACAGATATCTGTATAAATATGTAAAACCATACTGGGATGAGGGAAAAGGCGGATATTTTGGTTTTTTGTGGTACAGAGATGATCTGACTCCGCTGTTACGTGATTCTCTGCCTGCCTCAAGGGTATTTAGTGCCAAGGGAATGGTGATGCGTTCGGGCTGGAGTGACAGAGATGCTGTCATTACAAATCGTGTAGGACCGAACTCAAATCACTATCATTTGGATCAGGGATCGTTTCAGGTAATGATAAACGGAGAAGAGCTGTTAACTGACCCGGGAATAGGAATAGCAGGATATTATGCCGATCCGGATTATCTGAGTTATAATACGCAGTCAGTAGCTCACAATGTACTGCTGGTAGATCATAGTCCTGAAAGCCAGAACCCCGCTCATTATGACAACGGTATTTCAGCGTTAAGAACCTGGCCACGGATAACTCACTCGTTTAATAGTGAGACAGTTGATCTTGTGGAGGGTGAATTTAAATCGGTTTATCGCGACAAGCTGGATAGCTACACGCGGACATTGATGTATCTGAAGGGAGGAACTCTATTTTTGTTTGACCGAATAAAGAGCAAGGCAGGAGAGCGGCATATTTACGACTGGTTGTTTCATGCACCGAAGAATGGTAGCGAACGTAGTATAAAGACGGCCGGGAGCCGTCTGTTTATAGACAGATCAAAGTCGAGACTGACGATGGACATTCTGACACCGTCATTCGATAACGGAAATTCACCAGGTGAAACGATGATAAAGTCGGTGACAATAACAGACCGCAATGATCCCCAGTTACCCGAAAGTTTTGTGAGGTACAGTACATCGGATAGTTTATCCGAAGTGAATTTTTTTGCTACACTGTTACCTGAACCGAAGCCGATGGGAATAGATTACAGTCCTCGTCCGGTAGTAGAGAAAATAAAAGATGGCGGTTGGATTGGAGCAAAGGTTACAAAAGAGGATGGAATAGATTACGGTTTTTTCAGAGAGGAGGGCACATCATACGTGTCAGGAAGGACAGAGTCAGGGTTCCAGGTAGCAGGAAACAGGTTCGCTGCATCAACGGGATTAGCCAATCAGTTAAAGAATGTATATTTTGAGGGAACGTCATTTGGATATCAGGATTTTTCCATCCATTCGAAGAAGCCAGTCACCTGTGCGGTAGAAATTCGGGGTAGCCATACGATTGTGAATGTTGAGGCAGATAGTGGAACAGAGATAACTATCCGTTCTGAGAAGAAACCGGCGGGTATCGTATTAAATTCATCCGGGCTGGAGAAATGGGAATACAGAGAGCTGGACAGACAGATCATTATCAAATTACCTGCCGGAAGATTAGATATTGAAATAAACGGATACGAATAGCATAAATCAAATTCAAAATGGTTAGTACCGGAGGAGTTGCCCGTCAATTAAACGTAATTGTTTTTCTGTCTTGTTCCATTACAGGGTTTACTTTTTTTGGGTGTAACAATTCGTCTTCCAATAACGCCAATGTGAAGAACTACCTAACAGAAGAGCAATTTTCAGCGAATGAATTCCTTGATTCAGTTTGGAGAAAAAGAGAGATAACAAAGGGCTTGGGAATATTAATCAATTGGCTATACCTGAGAATTAGGGTGGGTCTATGGCCTATGGGTTAATTAATCCGGCAATTACTTTTATGCATCTAGGAATGGTACCTATAATAGAACGCCGTATGTAGCAAAGAATCCTTCAATCAATAGGTTAGATAGTTCGGCAGTTGAAGATAAGTTGGTTGCGGGAAAATATTATAGGGTAGAAGTAGGTAAGATGGGAAAATAACTTTTTAAGACAGTCAATTCTAATCCAATAGACAGGAGAGGGTAGATTTCATTCAGCTTTAGAGGAACTGCAGGACAAAAAGCTATAGGGTATAGGGTTGATAAAAAATGTAGTCGTTTATCAAAAATCCTGAATAACAATATTCATGATAAACTGAAAAAAATGAAAGCGATGTCAGATATTTTTTCATTACCTAATTTTAAAAACTATGATTCACAATAAGGGGAATTGGCTTGTTGTTTTTTTTATTTTCGCTATCTCAATTACTTTTCAATCAGTAATGGCTGGTGGTTTGGGATTACCGGAAAATGTTCCGGTAGCAGTTGGTATGGATACAGATGTGGTACTTGAGCCATGGAATTATACTGAAGATTTTGAAAACAAGGCGCTGGGTGCGTGGGCTTCCTATCCTCACTGGCAGGATCTGGCCTACGACCAGAATTTTCGATTTAATGTAATGGTACCCGGTGATCCCAATCTTTCTATCGTTCAAAAAGTTACTCCATATTCTGATGTTGATAATTATGCCGGAGCGCAGAAGCTGCTCGATATGTTTTTGGTTCCCAATTCAACCATAAGTTTCAGGTATTATTTGAAGACCAGCGACAAGGCAGAATTTTTTAAAATAAGATTTGCAGCCGGAAATCTGGGGAAATTAGACTATACGCTGAATAATCCCCAGACCAATAAATGGGTTACCGTTTCTGTTAGTTTTAATGATTTTGTGAAGCAGAATCCGGTTATCAGTGGAATGGATAAGGTAAGAATTTATGCACTGGCTTTCTTCTCTAAAATACCCAAAGCAGACCCCGCCATGCCTATTTATTTTGGATTGGATGATATCACTTTCAAAGGAGCCAGAGAAATGGCTTTTAGATTTTCCGAACCATTTGTTTATAAATTACCGGAGTTTGAGGAATATATACCTCAGAAACCTTACTTTATTAATGATGAATTTCATTTAAGAGGCGATTGGCCACTGTCTGCAAAAAACGTGAGGTTAAAAGTTGTATCATATACAGATGATTCAAAGTCATTTTTTGAAAATAACCTGAATAAAGTTGGAGAAAGAAGCTGGGAACTTAAACCCATTAAACTCTCATTTCCTATTGGCCTCTATCTCGGATACCTTTCTGCATATAATAACAACGGTCAGGTCATTTCTACCACAAAGTTTACCATTCATATTGCTCCTTCTAATTTGACAGGCGTTCATCCCAGATTAATGTTTGATGAAAAGAAGAGAGAATGGATGGAGCAGCGTTTAAGGCAAGACACATTTAAAGTTGTTTATCAGGAAATATTGGATAATGCAAAGAGGCAGCGGGAGAGGGTGTCGCTGGATAAAATGGTATATGACATTGATCAATATCCTGACGAAGACTGGTTGCCTACCTGGTCGGCATGGGCGGAGCATATTTATCCTACAGGAGAAGCAGTGAGGTGGAATTCCAGAGCCTATGCATTTTTCGGAGATAAAGAAGCTGGTAATTATGCAAGACAGGTTTTGCTGAAGCTTACAAGCTGGCCAACCTGGACTCATCCCTGGCAAATAAATCGCGGCAGATTTGCGGATCATCGAAGTGGATCGTGGTCACACAGACTGGCAGAAGCTTATGATTTAATATATGATCTTTTAACCCCGGACGAAAGGACAAGAATCAGAAATGCACTGGTGAATAACATCATTAAGGGAGTTCATAGAACCTATGTAGTGAACAACAATATAACAGGTAATACTTCTAATTGGATAGCGATGACAGTTGGCGGTTCTCTAATGAGTATGGCTGCGATATATGAAGATGGCGCTGAGGTTGCCAACCTGGAACCCTATTTTACCGGAGCTGCAATCAAACTTTCCGCATTTTTGAATCAGGTAGTTGACAAAGAAGGCGGAGCCTGGGGCGAGAGCCTGGGATATAATGCCTACAGTTTTCAGAATTTATCCTATAGCATACCTACATTGAAAAATGTCTTCGGGATAGACCTGAGTAAACCTTTGATAGGATCCTATAATGAATACATCTGGTCCGGCTATATTAAAGGTAAAGAGCAGGTTTATAACCAGCAATTGACAAATGACAAAAGCTTTAAGTCAAATGTAGAGGAGGGAAGCCGCTTCTTTTATTATGGCGACAATGGACGATCTGTGCTTCCTGCATTTACCGATTGGGCATTTCTTTTGGATATGCAGAAAGAACCGCGTTTGAGTTGGCTCTATAATTACCTGAAGCAGAAGGAGAGCTATGCCGACCTGCTTTTCGATACAAAAAATGTACCCGCAAAAGATCCGTTTAATGAAAAACCCAATAAGCTGTTTCCTGAGTTAGGTACAGTTGTCTTCAAAAGCGGATGGGAAAAAGATGACTTTGTTTTCGTCATGCGTTCCGGTGCATTCTACAATCATCAGCATATGGACCAGGGGAGCTTCTGGATAGCCGACAAAGGAGTAACTTTTACGGAGGAGAGAAAAGGAAGTACTTATTATGATGATCCTATCTACCAATCCTGGTTTATTCAGCCTGTTGCCCATTCCACGATTCTTATAGATCACAATAAACAGGGGCAGAGGGTCGGAGACGGTTTTAATTTTGCTCCGGGTTTTGAAGACAATGCATCCATGCAAAATTTTCTTGATGGAAAAAGTGCCGCATTTGTCACAGGTGATATCGGCAAACTATATTGGGGAAAAGTAAAAACGATTACAAGAAACGTGTTGTATCTGAAACCTCGCTCGATTCTGATGCTTGACGTGGTCGAACCGGCTGATAAAAATGTTGATGTTTCTCTGCTATTCCAACCTGAATATCTTAAAGAGATTAAAACCATTGATAGGAATAACACACAGATAACCAAAGATGGAGAAACTTTGAATATCATACACGCCTACCCGGAGGCTATTGATATTCAGGCCGTTGAAACGCCTCACTATCTGTTTACACTTCAAAGAACCAGACCTTTGACCAAGGAGGGAATGCTTAGTTTGACATACAAGACACAAAATAAACCGCTGGTAATGGCAAATATTATGACAACAAATCCAACAAATAATATAACGCTTGACAGAAGAGAAGGATTTGTAGCCGGAAAGAATGGAGGAGAATCTTTTGCATTCAATACAAGCCCGGGAACAAAATATAAGATCGGGGATATTGTGACCGATGCCTTGGCAATAGTTATCAGCAATGACAATATCTTTCTGGCTCAGGCCTCTTCATTTGAAGTAAGCAATGGATTGAGTTTTGAGTCTAAGTCACCGATCACATTAGAGATTGATAATGTCGCCGTCAGGTTCAATTCAAACCTTAAAAATCAGCTTTTTATCAATAAAAACAAGAAACCGAAATCCGTTGTATTAAATGGAAAATCTTTTAATAATTTTTCATTTGATAAGAATCAAAGCAGAATTATAATAGACATTGAAAAAGGAGAAGGGACGCTGAAAGTAATAGATTAAATTAAGGTTCGTTTCCGGAAATTAATATTTATAGCAATTATGGGATTTAAATTTTTTTAACATGAGAATTATAAACTTCTCTCCTTTCTGGCTTTTCATTTTGGGTATGTTCATGGCGGGTTGTAATAATAAAACAAAGGAAGTCATCCCTGAAAATTCAGGATTGGCCGGACAATTGGAAGCCACAGAATATAATTCTTCAATGCCAGCAACAACGACCTCTGTTTTTAATGGCCTATCGGCAGCGAGCGACGGGAAGATTTATTATGCATTGGCCACACATATAATGGATACCGCGGCTCAGATTTATGTAATGGATCCGCAAAGTGGAGCGATAGAACACCTGGCAGATCTCTCTGAAATCTGTGGTGAAAAAGATAAAAAGGTTGTGGCACAGGGAAAAGTACATGTTAATTTTTACGAGTCAGAAGGCAAACTTTATTTTGCCACCCACATGGGGTATTATGAGGTCAAAGACGGGCTGGAAGAGGTAGGAGTACCCAAAAACGGTTTTGCACCTTATCCCGGAGGACACTTCCTTTCTTTTGATTTATCGACCAGGGAATTTAAAGATATTGTTATAGCTCCTGACAAAGAAGGTATCATCACGATGAATATGGATAAAGACAGGGGAGTACTTTATGGAATAACCTGGCCAACCGGGTTACTACTGAGGTACACATTATCAGATAATAAGCTTGAGAACCTGGGCCCTACAACTATGGGAAAGGGCGAGGCAGGGAAAGTTGGACAGGATTACCGGGTTATTTGCCGGTCAATAGTTGTCAATCCGGATAATGGGACAATATATTTTACCAATTCGGAAGGTCAGATTAGGTATTTGAATTTTGGAGAGACAGAACTGAAAACAGTGGAAAACGTGGGATTGAACAGAGACTATTTTGGGAAGTACGATGTCAGAGCTACCAGGAGTATGGGGTACAACTGGCGGCAGGCATTTTGGAATAAATCCGATAAGAAAATTTATGCGCTTCATGGTTCATCAGGATACCTTTTCAGATTTGATCCGGAAACAGCCGATGTTGAAGTACTGGAAAGACTGGCCTCTCAACAGTCAAAAAAGATTGGAATGTATGACGCTTTTGACTTTGGCTATCTGAGTTTTGCATTGGGTCCAGACGGACATACGGTTTTTTATTTAACTTCCGCACCTTCAGTTAAAGGAATGAAAGATTTGAACAGGGGGAGAACAGAATCAAAAGGAGTAGGACTTCGTTCGGAAGATATCGAACTACACCTGATTACCTACGATATAAATAAGAAGGAATACAAAGATCATGGCCCTGTTTATCTGAAAGACGGGCAATCTCCGATTCTCGTGAATTCTATCGCGATTGGCTCAGATGGAACGGTTTACGCTTTGGGAAGGATTAGAGATGGAAATCATGGGAGATCCGATTTAATAAGTATTCCAAATCCCTTGAAGTAAGGCTTATAGGAATCAACAATCCGAATGACACAATTTTTATGTCTTAAATAAGATAGATACTATGAATGCAGGAATAAATACTAAAAAACTTCGATTAATTGCTACTGATTATCACTCTCCAATGGCGATACCGGCTGTGGCAACGTACAACGGCTTATCGTCAGCAAGCGACGGTAAGATTTATTATGCGCTGCCGACTGATTTAATGGATAAAGCGGCACAATTGTTTGCCTTTGATCCCCGCAATGGATCCATTGATCATCTTGCTGATCTAACTGAAATTTGTGGAGAAAAAGATAAGAAATTGGTAGCGCAGGGAAAGGTTCACGTTAATTTTTACGAAATAGGAGGCAAACTCTATTTCGCCACGCATCTTGGCTATTACGTAGTTACAGACGAACTTGAAGAAATTGGGATTCCGAAAGATGGATTTAACCCGTATTCCGGAGGACATTTTCTTTCCTTTGATTTGACGACCAAAAAATTTCAGGATCTTGGTATCACCCCTAATAAAGAGGGGATTATTACGATGAATGCAGATAGTGAGCGAGGCGTACTTTATGGAATAACCTGGCCTACAGGCATGCTGCTGAGATATAATTTATCAGATAACAGGCTGGAGAATTTGGGGCCGACTACCATGGGCAACGGTGAAGCAGGAGAGGTGGGGAAGGATTATAGAGTGGTATGCCGCTGTATCGTTGTCAACCCGGTTGATGGTACAATTTATTTGACGAATTCCGAAGGAGAGATCAAGTATTTACGATTTGGAGAAAGGGAATTGAAAACAGTAGAAAATGTTAGCTTGAAGAGAGATTATTTTGGAAATTATGATATCAGTTCGACGAGAAGTATGGGATATAATTGGCGTCAGGCGTTTTGGAATAATGCGGATAAAAAGATTTATGGACTGAATGGTACTTCCGGGTATCTTTTTCGTTACGATCCAG
Organism: uncultured Terrimonas sp.; assembly: GCA_964518685.1. Lineage (GTDB taxonomy): Bacteria > Bacteroidota > Bacteroidia > Chitinophagales > Chitinophagaceae > Agriterribacter. The sequence goes on along the minus strand of CAZFGP010000049.1, from coordinate 2,288 downwards.
CGACAGCTAAAGTTGAGGTTCTGGAGCGCCTAACATCTCTTCCTTCAAAAAGATCAGGAATGTTTGATGCCTTTGATTTTGGATACCTGAGTTTTGCATTAGGTCCAGATGGTCATACTGTTTTTTATCTGACTTCGGCTCCCTCCAATAAAGAATCTGGAAAATTTATACCAAACTCCGGGGTTGTTCTCAGTACCGGACTTAAAACGGAGAACATAGATCTGCATCTGATTACATTTGATATTGACAGTGAAACGTATAAAGATCATGGACCTGTTTTTCTGAAAAATGGAGAGTCCCCATTTTTGGTAAATTCAATTGCCTTTGGAATGGACCACACGGTTTATACTTTGGGAAGAATAAGAGGTAATGGAAATATCAGAACGGACTTAATGAGTATTCCTAATCCGCTGAGCTGAATTTGGCACTAACTTCAAACAACTATTATAACAAAAGCAAATGCAACACGATCCAAAATTAAACAGGAGAAAGTTTTTGGGAAATGGGGGAGCAGCCCTTATCGGTGCATCCGTTTCCGGCATCTTATGTAATACTCCGGTTAACAAGAAGAATAGCAGTGGCAACAACAAAGAGCATATCGCAGGAGACGCAATTGAATTTCAGCCCGATGGATGGAAAAAAATGTTTGAAAAAGCAGTTCAATACAAAAAAATAGATGCGCATAATCACGTCGGATTCCCGGGACTAAGCCCGGCTGCGGTGAATGAGAGTTGCAGGAGAATGGGAATTACCAGAGCTGCGTGCTCGCTCCCCGGAGGCAAAAACCCGGATGAAATTCGGAAGAATAATGATGTGGTCTTGAGTGCGATGAAGGCTTTCCCCGATAGAATCCTGGGGCAGTGTTATATTAACCCGTCTTTCAAAAAAGAATGTTTAGACGAGATTGACAGGTGTGTGGATCGGGGGATGGTGATGTTGGGTGAACTATACACAGATGTTAAAGTGAATGACCCTCTTTTTTATCCTGTTATAGAGAAATGTATAAATCTCAAAATCCCAATGATGTGGCACGGAGTCAACCTACTTGGAAACTGGCGGAAGAACTATGGGTTAGCGAGTCCGCCAAACTCATCACTTCCTGGCGATTTTGTTGATATTGGCAAGCGTTATCCGGAAGCTATGATTATTTGCGGCCATATAGGAGGTGGTGGCAATTGGGAATATAATTGCAGAATATTGAAAGATGCGCCAACTATATATATGGATACCAGTGGCAGTGTTTCGGATGAAGGAATGATTGACATGGCTATTAAGTATATCGGTGTAGACCGTTTGTTGTTTGCTACCGATATTAATTACGAGACGGGTGTTGGAAAAATAATGTGGGCAAATCTGTCAGAAGATGACAGAAAGAAAATCTTCTTTGACAATTTTAATGACCTGCTAAGAAAAGGAGGTAATCATGTTAATTGATATAAATTCATACATTGGGGATTGGCCTTTTAGACCATTGCGTGGTAATACCTTAGATGAAATGCTTAACCGTATGAACAAATTTGGGGTTGACAAGGCGTTTGTGTCAAGTATCAATGGGATACACTATGTAGATTTTCAACTGGCAAATGAGGAGTTGGATGCAGCATTGAATTTTAATGATGTATTTAAAGGCAGGTTTATCCCTTTTGCTACCATAAATCCGATTTTACCCTGGTGGAAAGACGCTCTTGATATATGTTATAAAAAGTTTTCAATGAAAGGTATTCGTATATATCCTATTTATCACAAATATAATATAACTGAGGCGGCCTGTATTGAACTTGTCAAAGAAGCACGCGATCGTGATATGCCGATTTCCATTCCTTTGCGTATGTCAGATTTGCGTGAAGCATCCTGGTTAGATGCACAGGAAGCTTTGACCTATAATGACGTTGCTTCCCTTGTAAGCCTGGTTCCCGATGCTAAATACATTATTCTTGATGCAAGGCTAACTGATACTCAGGAAAAGACTACTGACCAATCAGTAAAGATATTGCGGGATGCTGATGTGCTATTCGATACATCGCGCGGAGCAGGGGTTCCATGCAAAGGGCCTAACGGGGAAAGTCTTTCATATCTGCTGAATACATTTGGGGCACAAAAACTGGCATTCGGGACAGAAACACCCTTTATTGATTATTGTTCACCTTTCATTCGTATAGCAGCCTATGAAGAAGCTGACGAAAAGACCAAACAAATGATTTGGTCGGAGAACGCAAGGCGCATGTTGGGCATTTAGTGAAATCAAATATGAATAGTGTTGTGTTCACCTTTGTTGTTTGTCTGACCAG
>CAZFGP010000048.1:0-26005 GCA_964518685.1 uncultured Terrimonas sp. | reverse complement strand
TATTTGGCGGACAACCTGCTATCGCCGGTAATATAATTAAACGGCAACGTGGCACCACCTACCACCCTGGAAAAAACGTTGGTGTTGGAAGAGACTTTACCTTGTTTGCTTTAACCAATGGAATGGTTGAATTTAAGAAAGGGAAAAACAACAAAACCTACGTTTCAATAACCGCTGCTGAAGCCTCTGCATAAAAATAATTTTGCAGTTGGAAAAATGTTTTTACTTTTATAGCGTTAATCCATTATTAACTAACCATTAAATTCTAAAAAACATGGCAACTGCAAAAAAAGCTGCAAAAAAAGCAGCTCCTAAAAAGGCAGCACCTAAGAAAGCAGCTGTAAAAAAAGCAGCTCCCAAAAAAGCTGCAAAGAAAGCAGCTCCTAAAAAGGCAGCTGTAAAAAAAGCAGCTCCTAAAAAGGCAGCTGTGAAAAAAGCAGCTCCTAAAAAAGCAGCTAAGAAAAAATAAGCTTAGCATATTTTTAAGAAGCACAAAAAATTATGAAGTCCCTTTATGGGACTTTTTTTATGCTCTGTACTTAAGCCATACCCTCATTATTTTGATAAAGCGGCAATTCCACGAAAAATGTCGTTCCCTTCCCTTCCTCTGTATGAAACCAGATATCCCCGTGCGACTGCTGTACTATTCCTTTGCAAATTGCCAGACCTAAGCCGGTACCGGAAGTTTTTGTGGTGAAATTGGGGGTGAAAATATTACTGAGCATAGCATCAGGAATTCCCGATCCGCTATCGCTCACGCTGATCCTTACCTTATCGGCAAATTTCTCCTCATTTACAATCACCTTTCCATGTTCTATTTCCGGAATAGCTTCTATTGCATTCTGTAGCAAATTGGTGAAAAGCCGGTTAATCTGCGTTTTATCTGCTTCAATCATGGAAGGAGCTTCACCATGCATCCAGGAAATGGCTACTCTATCCTGTACATCATGAAGATATACTAAGGAATCCAGCAATTGATTAACATCAAATACCTCTTTCTTAACATTATTAATATTGGCAAATTGTGAAAACTCAGAAGCTATTCGCGATAAATGATCAATCTGTTCTATTAATGTTTGAGCTACTGAAGAAGACAATTCCTTTACATTAGGTGCATTGTTATTAATTGCCTTTTGCAAATACTGAATACTTAGTTTCATGGGAGTAAGCGGATTTTTTATTTCATGAGCTACCTGCCGCGCCATCTCCCGCCATGCGCCTTCCCGCTCTGTTTTTGCCAGCGCCACTGCACTCTCTTCAAGTTTTTGAACCATTTTATTATACTCCTCAACCAGGGTGCCAATTTCATCCTTCTTTTTCCACACAATTTCAGCATTATGTTTTCCAATATTCACCTCCTTCATCATGGTGCTGATCAATGTGAAGGATCCTGTTATTCTGTTGGTTAAAAACAGAGCAATAACGCCTGACAAAAGAAAAATAAATGCGTTGAGATTGATTATCGTAACTAAAAAACTTGATATCTCCCGTTTCAGCCGGCTTTGAGAATTGAAATACGGAATATTAAGAAACCCAACAGTTTGTTTGCTGGTACTCATTAAGGGTACATAAATACTGAGATACTTCATTTTTCCATAGCGCTCTTCCTGGATATATTGTATTTTCTTTTTTCTGCTAAGATTATAATAGGCAAGCGGGTCCATCATACGGCTAAGTACCCCCTTTTCGTACACAAAAGGTTGCGAGGATATTTGCAAGGATCCGTTTGAATTGTATAAATTAAGATCGGTATGGTGAAGTTGTGCCAGATCGGTAATTTGTTGGTGCAGCACCCTTAAATAATCAGAATCCTGGTCATGACTGTTTTCTTTTGCTATTCTAAACTCACTGACCTTATTCTTCAGGGCTGCTGAAATGTCCTGGATAGATCTGCTGAGATTGTCGCGATTATTCTCATTATTGGAGGCTGAAAAAAATAAAATCGTAGCCGCACCTACCACAATAAAGGAAAATACACTCACAAAAATAACCGCGCCATAAATCTGAGAACGGACGTTAAACTCCATAATCTCCAGTAAAGATTTCCAACGGAAACCAGACTGAATGATAATTCCTGCCAGTTGGAATAAGGTTACCAGCAACAGAAAAGAACAAAACAAATAGGCAAAAAGCGTAATCGCTTCCATCATGAAGTTACTCCTGCGGGTAATTATTACCACTTTGCTTCCCGACTTATACCACAATTCACTATACCCATTTGTCATTTTCACAAGGGACTCTTGCCTGGGAAGGCTCTCTTCCGTGAGATTGGCCGGAAAACTATAATCGTTTACGTAAGCCTGCAATACTCCATTATCGTATATTGCATAAGCATAGTCAGGAGCATATTCAAAAGAATAATCCTCCGTTTGTCTGAACAGTTCTGGGTACAGGGCCTCACTTCGGTAACGCTTCGGATTGGCCAGCATGAAAAAATACAATTTCACTGCATCAGAGCTGTCTTTGATTTCTTTATAATAAATGTAGCTGAACTTATCAAAAGCAGTTTCGTAATACCTCAAACCGGCGATACTGGTGTTTTTGCCCTGAACGGAATAAATAGAATTTAATTCATCAAAAGTCAGCCTCTCTCCACTGGGAACAGGACGTTCTTCCTTATCATAAAAGAACAACTCCGTATCATAGGTATTGAGATATGGAGAAAAGTTGGCGTTTATTATGCTGTCTCTAAAGGACTCGCTCTGCTCAGAACTATGTAACTGCCATAGATTTGTTAGAAAAAAATTGTTACTGAAGCTTTGGATAGCCATGTTCAACAATCTTTCACTTGAAGGATTGGTTTGCATTACCAGTTTTTCTGCTGTCCTTTTTCTCAGTTCCAATTCTCTGGCCCGGTTTTGAAAAATGATGATCGAAGTAATGGAAGCAGAAAAAACAAACAACCAGAAAAGCGCATTCGCCACCAGAAAGCTATTTCTTCTTAGCCCGAGTTCTACTTTTCCCATTAAGTACATATACAATACCAGCCACGCCAGTATACTCAACTCAAATACCACATAAGTGCTGTTGACTCTCAGGCTTAATCCCATTAGCCCTATGACGGAAACCATAAGGGGAAGATGAAATTTCAAATTGTGGTTTAATAAATTGACCACCTTCAAAAGCGTTTGGGAAAATATAAAGTATCCTAATGTTACACAGCACAATACTATAAAACCAAAAACACTGTATTGGGTAAGACTGAAGAAATCAGTTACATCAAAAGATATCTGGGAATCCGCTACCAGACTGCGGATTATATGTCCAACAACCAACGTCACAAACACCATTATCACCACCAGAATAATCACAGCAATTCTTCGCCATATTTTTTTTTCTATTCCCAGACGAAAAGGTTTTTTAGAGAATTGAATACTGGCAAAAAGAACAAGCCAGAAAAAAAGAACACTGTTAATCAGCAGATCACCCAGGGATCGGGAGATGAAGTTAGAGCCATAAATAATCGGGTCAAACAGTTCATATTGCCGGAAGTCAACAGGTATTGGGAAAAAGTAACTCAAGGTTCGTAATCCTATCATTAACAAAACCATAAAAGAGACCCCGGCTACAGCGCCCCTTTCTTTAGAGATAGCTATTGCTACATTATGCAGAAAAAAGAGAAGAAGAAGAGTGCCTAAAATCGTCAGTAACAGAGTCAGCCAGTTGCTGTTAAAGTGTTCTATTACCGATTTTGGCTGAAGGTAAAAAAGGATGGCACCATCCATACTCTGAACGGGATATCGAGTTGGGGTAAACACTAATGCATAATTATCTTCTACCGTGGAGTGGTTAACAAATCCGTTTTTCAGGTACTCACTTTCCAAAACATATTGATTGCGTATGGGTAGAAGGTAAACAGCAAGGAGAGATCTGTTTTGATACCGGATACTCTTTCGAATAACCTCATATTGTCCATTGGATAAAGAAACTATATAATGCGACTGATCCTTTTGCAGCAGGTTAGCCTCTGGCATCACCGATTGGGTATTCCAAAATAAAAGAGCATAGTCACCGTCGGCGGATTCTTCATACAGAAAAAAACCATACTCCCGCTGTGTGCTTTCCTGCACGGTGGATTCATCCTCATTCTTGCTTAATATTCTCTCAAAAAATGAGGTATCATTTATAAAAGAATTAAAATCACTCTCATTGCGCCAGATATATCTTTCAAGAGATTTAGTAATACCATCCGGAGAAGAAGTATAAGACCAATAATTATTGAAAATAAATGATAGTGTAAAAAGCCATGCTGCACCTATGAGCAGATATCCATTGTTATAAAAAATATGACTCCAGCTTTTTTTCAAGATACTTCATTTTGATGTTTCACCTGATTCCATAATTCATCCATTTCAGATAAGGTCATCGTTGTCAGATCTTTCCCTTTGTTGATGGCATTTTGTTCCATCTGCATAAATCGCTTCATGAATTTTTTATTGGTTCGTTCCAATGCACTTTCCGCATCCACTTTTAGAAACCTGGCATAATTAATCAACGAAAATATCAGGTCGCCATATTCTTCCTCAATATGGTCAATGCTTTCAGAGGCGATGGCCTCCTGCAGTTCATCTATTTCCTCCTTCACCTTATCCCATACCTGACCTTTGTTTTCCCATTCAAAACCTACCTGTTTCGCTTTTTCCTGAAGTCGTATTGCTTTTACTGTTGCCGGCAGAGAGGTGGGCACTCCACCTAATACAGACTTTTTCCCTTCTTTCAATTTCAGTTTTTCCCAATTGCGTTTTACCTCTTCCTCATTGTTCACCGTTACATCTCCATAAATATGAGGATGCCTGAAAATCAACTTTTCACAAACCCCATTGATCATTTCATCCAGCGAAAACTTCTTTTGCTCTGTTGCAATTTTTGTATAAAATACAATATGCATTAACAAATCTCCCAACTCCTCTTTAATACCTTCCCAATTATCGTTTGCAATTGCATCGGCAAGTTCATAAGTTTCTTCGATGGTAAGAGATCGCAGGGTCTGGACGGTTTGTTTTTTATCCCAGGGACACTGAGTTCTCAGGTCGTCCATTATCTTTATTAATCTTAAAAAGGAGTTTTCAATATGGTTCATTTTAAAAACTAATTGTAAGCCATGTTATAATTTATAGTAAAAATAATACTTTTGTCCACTATGAAGCATCAATCAGCACCGTTTCTTACTCACCTTATTCTCCTGCTTGCTGTCCTCATTTTTTCTGCGAAAGGCTTTGCGCAATATTATTATCACGATGTCCTGTTGACCATACAAAATCAACAGCAACAACAATTATACAAAAAGAATCAGGTGGCTCAGGTAACACTGACCAGTTATGAAGCTAATGGACGCCCCACTCCTGACTTCAGTTGTGAAGTAATAATAAATAATAATTATACGCAAACAAGAACTTCTACGCGTGATCCCATCTCGGGGTCTTCCCTACTGACCACATTTTTCAATATCAGAGGACAACTTTATCACTCTGTTGACAGCAGTACAGAGGTAACCAATGAATATACCTACAAATTCGATTCCGATAACAGATTAACTGAAGCGCATAGTCTGTCACAAAGTGCTTCCGGTGGCACGAGAGAGTCCGAAATTCATCTCTGGACTTACAATCCAAACGGCTGCCCCGAACACATGCTAAGGATCAAAAACGAAAGAGATACTACCATTGTAAAATTTGTTTGTGATGAAAACGGCAATGTGACAGAAGAACAAAACTGGCAAAAACAGGTTGCTAAAGAAAAAATATATTATTATTACGACTCCTTAAATCGTTTAACGGATATTGTTCGGTATAATAAGCGGGCAGACCGATTGCTACCTGACTATATGTTTGAATATTATCCAGGGGGGCAACTCAGTCAGATGACTACAGTTCAGCAGGGAGGCAGCGACTACCTGATCTGGAAATACCTTTACGACGAAAATGGTTTAAGGAAGAGTGCAGTTTGCGCAGATCGAAATAAAAAAATCATAGGCAGAATTGAATACCAATACAGCAATTCAATTTCTAAAAGATAAACCTACGCATACTGTAGATTTCAAAACCTTCCTTAAATCCTTTTGAATTTCCGACAATTTGACTTAAAAATCGGGTTGGCAAACTTGTTGTCCTTTAAAAATACATTTATATAAAGTCTGTTTATTATGGATGATTTAAGTAAAAACGATATTGATAATCAAGGAGATATAACACCCATCGAAAACGATAATTTTAAAGAAAACGCTGATATGGCAGAAGATACAAAAACACATGAGGATCTGGCAGTAGAATTTGAAATGGTAAAATCTGAACTGGCAGATCAAAAAGATAAATATCTGCGTCTTTACGCTGAATTTGATAATTTCAAAAGAAGAAATGCCAAAGAAAGGGTTGAGCTCAGTCAAACAGCAGGCAGGGAGGTAATCACTTCATTATTGGATGTCTTAGATGATTGCAATCGTGCTGAAGGTCAGATCCAGGCAAGCGGTCAACACAAAGATGCCATTCAGGAAGGCGTTTTATTAATATTCAGCAAACTTAAGAGCATATTAGATGCCAAAGGTCTGAGACCCATGAATTGTATAGGTCAGGAATTTAATCCCGATGAACACGAAGCTCTGAGTCAGGTACCGGTGCAAGATGATGAATTAAAGGGGAAAGTAATAGACGAGATCGTAAAAGGCTACTACCTTAATGATAAAATCATACGTTTTGCCAAAGTGGTGGTGGGACACTAAGCATAAGAAGATTAAAATATGAAAAGAGATTATTACGAAATTTTGGGGGTTTCAAAATCTGCTGCGGCTGAAGAAATTAAAAAGGCCTATCGTAAGGTGGCTATGCAATACCATCCCGACAGGAATCCGGGAGACAAAGAGGCAGAAGAGAAATTTAAGGAGGCGGCGGAAGCTTATGAGGTATTGAGTGATCCCAACAAAAAGACGCAGTACGACAGATTTGGACATGCAGGGTTGGGAAATAATGGCAGAGGTGGTTTTGGCAACATGAATACTGAAGATATCTTTAGCCAGTTCGGCGATATTTTCGGAGATGATATTTTTGGCAGTTTCTTTGGAGGAAGCGGCAGATCCGGAGGAGGACGAAGGAGTCATGGTACCAGAGGGAGCAACCTGAGGGTAAAAATAAAACTGAACTATGAAGAAATAGCCAATGGAGTGACCAAAACCATAAAAGTTAAGAAACATGTACCCTGCTCTACCTGCAATGGCAGCGGGGCTAAAGAAAAAGGAGGGGTGCAAACCTGCTCTTCCTGTGGTGGTAGTGGCCAGGTTAGAAAAGTAACCAATACTTTTTTGGGCCAAATGCAAACCGTTACTACCTGTCCAACCTGTAATGGGGAAGGCACTACCATTACTTCCAAGTGTCCGGTTTGTAAAGGAGAAGGCCGGGTTTATGGGGAAGAAACGGTAAATATTGACATCCCGGCAGGTGTACAGGAAGGCATGCAGTTGAGTCTGAGTGGAAAAGGTAATGCCGGAGAAAGGGGAGGCGCTCCAGGTGATTTGATAGTGCTAATAGAAGAAGAGACGCACCCTCATTTACAAAGAGATGGTTTGAATGTGGTATATGATCTGCATATTTCATTTACCGATGTCGTTTTCGGTACTCAATTAGAGGTTCCCACTATTGATGGGAAGGCTAAAATAAAAATTCCTGCAGGTACACAGAGCGGGAAAATATTCCGTTTAAAAGGGAAAGGGTTCCCCGCTATCAATTCCTATGGCAGAGGCGATCAACTGATTCATGTAAATGTTTGGACACCGCAACATATTTCTGCAGAAGAAAAAAGTTTTCTTGAAAAGATTCAGGATTCTCCTAACTTCCAGCCTCATCCGCCTAAAGGAGAAAAAAGTTTTTTTGAAAAGGTTAAAGAGATGTTTGGATAACCGGCAAGGACTTGTAAATTATTCTCCTTCCGTTTTTTAGGAGCAGTTATGGGGTATTCAACCAGATGTTTTTGGTAAAATAATTCTGAATGTAGACCCCTTGCCGGGCTCAGATTGTTTTACAAATAACTGCCCCTTATGGTATTCATGAATGATACGATGAGAGAGCGTTAAGCCCAATCCCCAGCCTCTTTTTTTTGTGCTAAATCCCGGTTTAAACACCTTCTTGATATGAATATCTGCTATCCCTTTACCGGTATCCGTTACGTCAATTTGCACGAGTTGTTGAAAACACGTAATCTCAATTGTTATGGTTCCTTTACCGTCCATTGCGTCCAAAGCATTCTTTAACAGGTTTTCAATCACCCAGTCGAATAAAGATGCTGATATCTGTACAGGGATAGAAGATTCATGATGGGCATTGACAACAAACTGTACTTTTCCCGGTGATCTGCGGCGAACATAATCCACCACATTATTAATCTGCACCAACAGGTCTCTTCCCTCCAGTCTGGGAGTGCTGCCAATTTTGCTAAACCGGTCGGACACTAATTGCAATCTGTCAACATCTTTGGCTAATTCAGCAGCGATTTTTTCCGTATCAGGATTTTCCTTAAGCATGGCCACCCAGCCTTCCAGAGAAGTGACAGGAGTACCCAACTGATGAGCTGTTTCTTTTGCCATCCCTGCCCATAGCTGATTTTGAAGAGAACGATTTCGAATAGAAATAGTATGCAATACAAAGAAAATGAATAAGCCTACAATGAATAATTGGACAATAGGGTAATATCTCACCTCCTGCAACAGCCGGGAACTTCCATAATAATACAAATCTTTTTTACCATTCAATGGATCTGTATATACTATAGGACTATGGCGGCTTTTGAATTGACGTAATTTTTGAAACAGATAAGCGCTGTCTTTTTTTATTCTTGTGGAATCCAAATTAATGTGTTCAATTATTTCCCCCGCTTCATTCACTCCAATAATTGGAATATCCTTATTATTGATAATAATGGAAGATACCAGCCGGGTATCCACGTCTGTAGGAGAATTAATTAGAAATTTTTCTGCTTCCACCCAGGTTTCCACCTTTCTTCTCTCATCTGCTGCAATCTTTTTGGCCAGATACCGGGAATAGAAAATCGTTCCGGTCACAATTGCTATGGCAATCACCGATAAAGCCGTACGCCAATTCAAAAATCGAAGTAACATATTTAAAAATAGTGAAAGGATAACAATGCATCCTTTATTTTTGAAAAAATAATTCCTTTTACCTTGATCAATTATCCATCTGTTGCTGTTGTGATCCTAAACTGGAACGGCAGAAAATATCTGGAACGTTTTCTTCCTTTCCTTATGGACACCACCTACCCAAACCTGCAATTTATTGTAGCCGATAACGGGTCTACCGATGATTCTCTCGCATTTCTTACCGAAAACTATCCTGCTATTATACAATTGCATAATGCGGTTAATGAAGGCTTTGCCAATGGGTACAATCTCGCACTCCAACAGGTTAACGCCGCCTATTATGTGCTCCTTAATTCCGATGTGGAGGTAACGCCGGGATGGATTGACCCGGTGATAAAATTGATGGAAAATAACCCCGGGATAGGAGCCTGTCAACCCAAGATACTTTCCTGGAATCATAAAAATTTATTTGAATATGCAGGCGGTGCAGGAGGATGGATAGACGCTTTCGGTTATCTTTTCTGCAGAGGCAGGATATTTGACATATGCGAACAGGATAGCGGGCAATATGAGGATATGGCTCCTGTATTTTGGGCTTCCGGATGCGCTTTTTTTGTGCGGTCAGAAATATTTCATCAGTTGCATGGCTTTGATCCCTACCTATTTGCCCATCAGGAGGAAATAGATCTGTGCTGGAGGATGCAGTTATCGGGTTATCAGATTTACGTATGTCCCTTATCGGTAGTGTACCATGTGGGAGGTGGTAGTCTGCCACAGGGTAACCCGCGCAAAATCTATTTCAATTACCGCAACAGCCTTATTATACTCTTCAGAAATTACCCGCTAAGTGAAAGGATCTGGAAGATTCCTCTCCGTTTAGTGCTGGATGGAATCAGTGGCTTTCAGCAAATGATGAATGGGGATTTCGGTTATTTAGGCACCGTTTTAAAGGCTCATTTTGGGTTCTATCGCTGGCTATTATTAAAAAAAGATAAGAAATATTTTCCGGCTAACCGAAAAATACACCTGCAGGGGATCTACCGGGGCAGCATAGTATGGCAGTATTTTATAAAAAAGAAGAAGCGGTTTACAGAAATTATTGTACAAAAATCATAAATGTTTGCAGGTAAACCCTATTTTTGTCTGGCAAACACAAATATGATATGGAACAGGAAGCTACAACAGAAAATAATCAGGATTTTGCCTGGAGTTGGGTAAAATCATCCAGATTCTTATTTTATATGCAGATCGTTGCCTTCATTGCTATGACCATTGGCGGAAGCTATGCTTTATATAAGCACCGATACAAGGGAAAACCCAACGTGGTGGTACCTGAAAACACATTGTACACGCCTAAGTATAAATAATAGGAACAGGAGAGAAAAATTTTGCTGTTAAAAAGCAATCCTTAATTTTGCACTCCTTTAAAAGCATATATTGTATTACAAGGGTGACCTTGGTGTTAGCTGGATTGGGATCAGGTAAGATTTAAATAGTTCTTGATTTATGCGGAAGTAGCTCACCCGAAACTTCGGGAGGTAGAGCATCCCGCCATAGGCTGGACCAAGGCCGGGGTGGATAGTTCGAGCTATAAAAAATAGAAAGTTCTTGATTTATGCGGAAGTAGCTCATTTGGTAGAGCACGACCTTGCCAAGGTCGGGGTGGCCGGTTCGAGCCCGGTCTTCCGCTCCAAAATGATTCCATTCGTTTAACGCGGGTGGAATTTTTTGTTTAGATATTGCCCCGGTGGTGGAATTGGTAGACACGCAGGACTTAAAATCCTGTGACCCGCAACGGTCGTAACGGTTCAACTCCGTTCCGGGGCACGAAAGAGACTGTCTTCTTAAGACGGTCTCTTTTTTATCTGCTCGTTTTTATCTTTATTTCCGGCAATGCCTGTAGTGTATCTGATCCATTCTCCTTCTGTATTTGTTAAACTCATCCCAATAGACTATATACCGGTGTGCTTTTCAGTTTGTTTTTGCATCTCTTATTGCATGTGTGAGGTATTGGCATGTAAATTTGGATACTATACAAACCCCTGATATGAGTTTCTTCAAACGCCTGCTGCTGTGTACCCTGTCCAGCTTTTATTTTCTAACACCTAAATGTCAGCCACCGATGAACTATGATAAGGCCTGGGAAAAAGTAGATCATCTGAATGACAAAGGCCTGCCCCAATCTGCTGCAGAGGAAGTAAAGAAGATATATAATCAGGCAAAAAAGGAAAGAGATGAGGGTCAGCTTACCAAAGCGCTTATTTATCAAATTAATCTGGGCGTTGGCTTGAGTGATAGTGGAGCTGAAGAAGCGCTCGTCATTATTGAATCAGAAATTAAAGCAGCATCTGTTCCTCTCCGTTATATTCTTCAATCTGTTGCCGCTAATATGTACTGGCAGTATTTACAAAATAACCGTTGGAGACTGTACAATCGCTCTTCTGCTTCGGGTATTGACCAGGCAGATATCGGAACCTGGAGCCTATCCGATCTCCATCATAGAATCAGTAAATTATTCCTGGCCTCAATAGCCGATACGGCCCTATTACAACAAACCTCTTTAACCCCCTTTGAACCTGCTATTATCAAAGGAAACACCCGAAATCTCCGTCCTACATTGTATGATCTTCTGGCGCACCGCGCATTGGACTATTTTGAAAATGATGAAAAAGATATTGTCCGGCCTGCTTATGCCTTCTCTATTAATGAAAATGCGGCTTTAGATCCGGTTGCGGATTTTGTCCGTCATCCCTTTTCAACTCCGGATACTGCTTCTCTGCACTTTAAGGCCTTATTAATTTATCAAAATCTGCTTGCGTTCCATAGCCGCGATAGCGGCTACGATGCCCTGATGGATGTTGATTTGCGCAGGCTGCAGTTTGTATATCGGTATGCTACCCAGCCCGAAAAAGATACCGTGTATCGTCTGGCATTGGAACACCTGATTTCTCAATACAACCACCAGCCAATTACTGCACGAGCGATGGCGTTATTGGCACAATATTATTTCCAACAGGGAACTAAGTACGACAAAACAAAGGGAAAAGAGGACCTGAAATATGCCTTCCAAAAAGCAAAAGAAATATGCCAGCAGGCTATTGCTGCATTTCCAAAAACAGAAGCTGCTATAAATTGCAGTTACTTACTGAGCACGATTCTGAAAAAATCACTTGCGCTGAAAACAGAAGCTGTAAATATTCCAGGCGAGGCTTTCAGAACCTTAGTAAGCTATAAAAACCTGTCTTCCTGTTACTTCAGGGTAATACCTGTAAACAATAGTCTCAGGAACCAGTGGAGCTACTCTGATGAAGCTAACTTTTGGCAACGCCTCGCAGCAGTTCAGCCAACAAAGTCATGGCAACAACAACTTCCGAAAACCGATGACTACCGTCAACATTCGGTGGAGATTAAAATAGATGCGCTGCCAGTTGGAACCTATATCTTATTGGGAAGCGCAGACCCAAAGTTTGAAACCGGCAAAAACCTGCTTTCAGCGCAATTATTTTATGTTTCCGATATCAGCTACATCAATGAAGGAGAACATTATTTTGTGCTACACCGCAATACCGGCCAGCCTCTTCAGGAAGCCACCGTGCAGGTTTGGACATCAAAATATGATTATAGTACAAGAAAGACCCGTTTTCAAAAAACAGAAAGTTTTACAACAAATCAGTATGGATTTTTTGAATTAAAATCAGAAAAGAATAGTAATCGAAGCATCCGACTGGAAATAAAATGGAAAAATGATTATCTCTTTATGCTGGATGAGCAATACCAGTACTTCGGGTATAATCCGGAGGAACTTTCAATTACGGAAGAAGATTTTGAACAAAAGAATGCGCAACTATATTTCTTTACTGACAGGGCTATTTATCGTCCGGGGCAGATCGTCTATTTTAAAGGAATAGGAATTACAAAAGATGCAAAGAGTCATCAGTCAAAATTGATTACTCAAAAACAGGTTACTGTTATCCTCAAAGATGTTCATAATCAAAAACTGGACTCTCTGGCACTGACGCTTTCTGATTTTGGTTCTGTTCAGGGGCAATTTCGACTTCCTCAAAATGTCCTCACGGGAAATTTTAAAATAACCGCAGAAGATTTTAATCAAAGCAATATTTTATTTTCTGTAGAAGAATATAAACGACCAACATTTGAAGTTGACATACAAAAACCGGAACAAAGTTATCGGTTACGCGATACCGTTACTGTAAATGGGACTGTCAGGGCATACGCCGGCAACCAGATAGACGGAGCAGCCGTAAAATACCGGGTGTTCCGGAAAGCCCGTTTTTTGTTTCCCTGGTTGTATTATCGCCAGGGCTTACCCAATACTTCTTCCATGGAAATAACCAATGGAATCACCACTACTGATGCACAAGGCAAATTCACAATCAGCTTTGCAGCTATCCCTGATCTTTCCGTCAGCGAGCAGTTGCAACCTGTATTTGATTATACCATCGAGGCAAATGTAACCGATATCAGCGGAGAAACACGCAGCAAAGCCGAGTTAGTGCAGGTTGGATATACAGCCCTGCAATTAAACATTGATTTACCGGAAGATCTGCCTGTTGACAGTTTTAGAACCGTCTCAGTCATCAGCAAAAACTTCAATGGCGGTTTTGAATCCGTAAAGACACAGATTGAGATATTCCCTTTAAAAAACCCAGACAGATTAATACGCAGCAGGTTTTGGGAAACACCAGACCTGTTTATTTATAACGAAAAAGAATTTATTACCTTCTTCCCGCATGACGAATTTAAAAATGAGGCAGACTATCGGAATTGGGAGAAGGGAGAAGCCATTTATTCTGGATTCTTTACAACGGGTGAAAATATCAAATTACCCATTACAAATCTCCCATTCATTCAGGGCTACTATTGCATTGAGGCAACAACTAAAGACCGGTATGGTTCCGAAGTAAAAGCGGTGGCTTACCTGCAATTATACGATAATAAATCGAATGCCCTGCCTGCTCCGGTTTATAACTGGAGTACATCTGGCAGACAGGTTATAGAACCAGGACAAACCACTTCCTTTTTCATTGGTAGTTCAGCAAATGATGTTTTTGTAATACATCAAACCGAAAAGAGGGATGATAAAATACCCGTCTTGCCTAAATCTTCCTTGAAAGACAGGAGTAAAAATGAATTCCGATATTATGTGCTAAATCAGGGAAAGAAGCAGTTGAGTTATACCGCAACGGAGGAAGACCGGGGCGGGTTTGGATCTGTTCAGGTTTTTGTAAAACATAACCGATTTTATGTAAATACCCGGCATATTAGTGTTCCATGGAATAATAAAGAATTAAACGTTGAACTATCCACCTTCAGAAATAAGATGGAACCGGGAAGTATGGAAAGATGGGAAGTGAAGATCAGGGGTAATAAGAGTGAGAAAATATCTGCTGAAATGGTGGCTGCCATGTATGATGCTTCCCTGGATCAGTTCAGGCCTCATCAATGGCAGGTACCCTATGTGTGGCCCGTTTATTACCGGATAAACAATTGGAGAGGGGAAGATAACTTTTCTTTGGTAAGTTCTCAGAGTAGAAACAACCTGGAAGATGAGACCGGTTATCCGGAAGAGAAATTATCAAAAAGCTATGATCAGTTGATAGATGTGAAGTTTAATGGATTGAATGAAGTAATCGTAACGGGTTATGGCGTTCGAAAAGCCATAAGGTTTCCCGCTAAGAGAGAGGCATCAGGCTTTACTCCTCCCGCTGTTGCGTACGATGCTGAAGAACAAAATAAACTAAAAGAGAGTGTGGCGGACAGCAACGGTATTATAGCTCCCCCTTCAGGGGAATCAAATACCACACCATCGAAAGGTATTATTCCTGCTGTGCGGAAGGATTTTAATGAAACGGCCTTCTTTTTACCAAACCTGCGAACCGACAGTTCAGGCAATATATCTTTTGGTTTTACGATGCCGGAAGTTCTTACACAATGGAAACTAATGGCCCTGGCGCATTCCCGGCAACTCGCTTTTGGGTATACACAACATTTAGCTGTTACACAAAAGGAACTCATGATTCAGCCCAATATACCCCGATTTGTAAGAGAGAAAGACAGCCTGATTTTAAATGTTAAGGTTGTGAACATGGGTGACAGTCTGATAGGCGGATTTGCTACATTAGAACTGTTTAACGCGCGTACCGGCAAGGTGGTGGATGAGGCGTTTAAAAATATGCAACCGGTTAAAAGCTTCTTAGTGCCGGCAGCACAAAGTAGCACAGTTCAGTTTGAATTTTTAGTCCCGAAGAATTTTAATGATTTATTACGATACAGGGTCAGCGCCATATCATCTCCCAATGCCAAAGGAATAATTTTATCTGATGGAGAAGAAAACCTGTTGCCTGTATTGAGTAACCGAATGCTGATAACTGAAACCCTTCCGCTGACCATGCGTGATCGCAAAACAAAACAGTTCAGATTTGAATCCTTGTTACATTCGGGCAAACTCCCAGGCTCATCTCTTAAAAATTATGCATTAACAGTAGAATACACCCCTAATCCGGTTTGGCTTGCAATCCAGTCTTTGCCTTACCTGACCGAATATCCCTATGAATGTTCTGAACAAACCTTTAATCGTTATTACGCCAATATTATGGCTGCTCATATTGCCAGGAGCGCTCCGCGCATCAGGACTGTATACGAACAATGGCGTAATGATTCTTCAAAGGGCGGGAGCCAGATATCAACTCTGGAAAAAAATCAGGAACTAAAAAGTATATTATTGGAGGAAACACCCTGGGTGTTGCAGGCAAAAAATGAGACAGAGCAAAAGAAAAATATGTCACTATTATTTGATATGTTCCGGATGGAAGAAGAAGCTTCCACCAATCTTAAGAAACTTCTGGAGTTACAAGTTTCCAATGGAGGATTTGTGTGGTTCAAAGGCGGCAGAGACGACCGATATATCACCCAATATATCCTTAGTGGTGTAGGACATTTGCAGCAATTAGGTCTTCTTTCCAAAGAGTTTAACAAGGATTGGAATAATATCACCTTTCGCGCCCTGGACTATGCCGATCAGAGAATAATGGAGGAGTATAACCAACTCATTAAACAAAAGGCTGACCTCAAAAAGAACCAATTGACCAGCACAGCAATCCAGTACTTATACATGAGAAGTTTTTTCAAATCTCAAAAAGTTAATGCAGCATCCCGGCAGGCATATAATTATTTTATGCAGCAGGCAAAAAAGTACTGGCTGTCTGAAAGCAAATATTTTCAGGGAATGATTGCACTTATTCTGTATCGTGAGGGAGACCAGGCTACGGCAAATGCCATTCTTAAATCGCTGAAGGAAAATGCTATTAGGCATGAAGAACTCGGCATGTATTGGAAAACAAATACCAGAGGCTTTTATTGGTATGAAGCGCCTGTTGAAACGCAAGCTTTGCTGATTGAGGCGTTTCATGAAATTGCAAATGATTCCTCCTCGGTGCAGGCCATGCAGTTGTGGCTGTTAAAACAGAAACAGACACAGCATTGGGGAAATACCAGAGCAACGGCAGAAGCCTGTTATGCCCTGCTATTACAAGGAACATCGAACTTAAATGATTCGTCGCAGGTGACAATACAAATGGGTGACAGAAAGTTTTCCTCCTCTGAAAATGTTGAGGCAGGAACCGGGTATTACAAACACAGCATTACTGCAGATGCAATCGTCCCGGGTATGGGTAATATTAAGGTTGAGGTTTCTCCCACTGAAGAAAAAAGGAATAACCCAGGATGGGGCGCTG
The DNA here is from genome assembly GCA_964518685.1 of uncultured Terrimonas sp. GTDB lineage: Bacteria > Bacteroidota > Bacteroidia > Chitinophagales > Chitinophagaceae > Agriterribacter. The sequence goes on along the minus strand of CAZFGP010000048.1, from coordinate 9,172 downwards.
TTTACTGGCAATATTTTGAAGATATTGATAAAGTAAAAGCCGGTTCAGAAAACAATTCTCCGCTGCAACTGAAAAAACAATTTTTTGTAGAAGGAAATACAGATAAAGGCCCTGTATTATTTCCCGTAACTGATGATTCTGTTCTAAAAACCGGAGATAAAATCAGGGTTCGCATTGAACTACGTGCCGACAGAGACATGGAGTATTTACATATGAAAGATCTTCGTCCTGCTGCCTTTGAGCCGGTTAATGTATTAAGCCGATATTACTGGCAGGATGGTTTGGGGTATTATGAAAGTACCAGGGATGCAGCCACTCATTTCTTTTTCAGCCGGTTGAGGAAAGGGGTGTATGTATTTGAATATCCTTTGTTTGTAACTCAAAAAGGAGATTTTTCCGCGGGGGTTGCATCTATTCAATGCATGTATGCGCCAGAATTTACGTCCCATTCAGAAGGAGTCAGGATTAGGGTAGAATAACAGAGAAAATAAGAAAGAATTTCCCCTTTCAGTGCATAGAAGAGGTAAATCACAAAGGTTAACCACTAAATTATTATCGTCTGCCCTAGGCCCCAATTTTGTTAGACAGGGGGCTGTCTGCTGTATCCAAAACTGTGAAGTGAGGCAAAAAAACAATAGATTTTCTCTGAATTTGTGAAAAACACTCTTTTTTTGCTAAAATAAATATAATAATCATATCTTTGCGCACCCAAAAATGGTATGGCGAAACAAACACTTATAAAACAAGATGGCATTATATTGGAAGCATTGTCCAATGCGATGTTCAAGGTGAAATTGGAGAACGGGCATGAGATTTTGGCGACTATTTCTGGTAAAATGAGAATGCATTATATCCGGATTTTACCGGGAGATAAGGTAGGCGTGGAAATGAGTCCTTATGATTTGAGCCGGGGAAGAATAATTTTTAGATATAAATAACAATTGTATAAAACCTTTAGAAATGAGAGTAAGAGCATCCATAAAAAAGCGCAGCGTAGATTGTAAGATCGTCAGGAGGAAGGGTGTGCTGTATGTAATCAATAAAAAGAATCCCCGCTTTAAACAAAGGCAGGGATAATATTGCCTGAAGTATGGGGTTTTTAAGAAACCATAATCAGGGAAATTTTAACAAAAAACAAACTTCAAATAAAATAAAAATATGGCTCGTATTGCCGGTGTTGATTTACCTAAGAACAAAAGAGGAGAGATAGGGTTAACCTATATCTATGGCATTGGAAATTCCACTGCCCGGTATATTTTAGAAAAAGCTGAAATCAGCTATGATAAAAAAGTACAGGAGTGGGATGATGATGACCTGAATGCTATTCGTAATATCATCACCAATGAATTTAAGGTTGAGGGCCAATTACGTTCGGAAGTACAGATGAGCATAAAGCGGTTGTTGGACATAGCCTGCTATCGTGGCTTGCGTCATCGTAAAGGATTGCCCGTTCGCGGACAGCGCACCCGTACTAATTCACGTACACGCAAAGGCAAACGCAAAACCGTTGCCGGAAAGAAAAAAGCAACTAAGAAGTAATCGAATATTGCCTGAACTCCGGATCCGGTTACTTCACGGGGAGGAAAGAAAGGCGGCTTAATAATAACTATTTAAAGGACTACCTCATTTATGGCTAAAGGACAGGCAGGCAGCGCAAAATCTGCGGCAAAAAAAAGAGTAGTAAAAGTTGACGCCTATGGCGATGCTCATGTTACTGCAAGTTTTAACAATATTATCGTCAGCTTAACCAACAAAAATGGTCAGGTGATCAGTTGGAGCAGCGCCGGGAAAATGGGCTTCAGAGGCTCAAAAAAGAATACTCCGTATGCAGCTCAGATGGCTGCTTCTGATGCAGCAAAGGTAGCGGCGGATGCTGGGTTAAAAAGAGTGGATGTGTTTGTGAAAGGCCCCGGATCGGGTCGTGAAGGTGCCATACGCGCTATTGCCAACAGTGGTATTGAAGTAAACATGATCAAAGATGTTACTCCGTTACCGCATAATGGTTGCCGTCCACCTAAGAAGAGACGGGTTTAAAGAATTCAAGGGGTGAGATTTTGGATTTGACACAATGAGTGATATCTCAAATTTCAAATCTTGAATCTCAAATGAAATAAATCTTTGGTAGGCGATTGATTTTAGATTTTTAATGATCGCATACCGTTAATTAAAAAATCGAATAACATAAAATTATGGCACGTTACACTGGACCCAAAACAAGGATCTCCCGCATCTTTGGAGAACCCATTTTGGGAAATGGAAAATATCTGACCAAGAACAGTTTTCCTCCCGGACAACACGGGAATTCTAAAAGAAGGAAGGCGCCAGGGGAATATGCGCTTCAGTTAAAAGAGAAACAAAAAGCCAAGTACACCTACGGTTTATTGGAACGTCAGTTTCGTAAAACTTTTGAGGAAGCCTCCCGCTTAGGAGGGGTTACAGGTGAAAATCTGATTAAGTTACTGGAGGCTCGCCTGGATAACACTATTTTCAGGTTGGGAGTAGCCCCATCACGACCGGCTGCCAGGCAATTGGTGTCGCACAAGCATGTTACCGTAAATGGTGAAGTGGTTAATATTCCTTCCTTTCGGTTAAGGGCAGGCGATATTATCAGCTTGAAAGAGAAAAGTAAAACCAACAATTCTGTAACGAGTCAGGTAAGAGGTAAGAATCCAAAATTCAACTGGCTGGATTGGAATGAAACAGAATTAACAGGCACTTTCATTGCCTATCCTGAAAGAGAAAATGTTCCAGAAAATATTAAGGAACAACTTATTGTGGAATTGTATTCTAAATAAACAATCCACCGCCCCCACAGGGGTATAAAAAAGTTGATTCCATTATTAAACCGATACCCGGGAGCAATTTAGAACAAGGGTGTCAAAAAATTAAAACTGAAATTTAAATATGGCCATTTTAAATTTCCAAAAGCCGGATAAGATCATTCTTCAAAAGGCAAACGAATTTGAAGCTTCTTTTGAATTCCGCCCGTTAGAGCCGGGATATGGAGTAACTATCGGCAATGCACTTCGTCGGGTTTTATTAAACTCTCTGGAAGGATATGCTATAGTGGGTATTTTCATTGAGGGAGCAGAACATGAGTTTGCTACTTTGAAAGGCGTAACAGAAGATGTTACCGAAATTATCCTGAATCTTAAGCAGGTTCGGTTTAAGAAAATTTTAGACACGGACATCAATCAGGAAAAAATAGCGCTCTCCATCAAAGGGAAGAGCGAATTTACTGCTGCCGATATTGGTGAAGCAACCGCTTCTTTCCAGGTAATGAATCCCGAATTATTGATTTGCACGCTCGATCCTTCGGCAAAACTAAATATAGAGATTACTATTGGTAAGGGAAGGGGTTATGTGCCTTCAGAAGACAATAAAGCAAAAGACGCTCCTTTCGGATACATTCCTACGGATTCTATTTTCACGCCTATTAAGAATGTGAAGTATGAAATAGAAAACTTTCGTGTGGAACAACGTACCGACTATGAAAAACTTTTGATGGAGGTGAAAACAGATGGTACCATCCATCCGGAAGAAGCTGTAAAACAGGCTTCCCGGATACTTATTCAGCACCTGATGATCATCACCGACGAAAACATTACGTTTGATAATAAGGAAGACAAGAAAGAAGATGTAGTGGATGAGCAGGTATTGCAATTGCGTAAAGTATTAAAAACCCCATTGGAAGATCTGGACCTGAGCGTACGGGCATTCAATTGTCTGAAAGCCGCTAAAATAAATAGTTTAAGTGAATTGGTACAGTACGAGCAGGAAGACCTGATGAAGTTCCGTAATTTTGGTCAGAAATCTCTTGCGGAAATAGAACAGGTGTTAGGTGACAGAAACCTTCACTTTGGAATGGATCTTGCCAAATTGGGTCTTGACAGGGAAGAGTTTTAGAAAGAAGATGATGGATGTTTGTTAGAAAAGAATTAAAAACAACTAACATAATCTGTTGTAAGAATACAGAGCCTGTTGTAAATCCTTGACACGGTACAGCAGGTATTTTTTAACGGGTTTTGAGATGTGATTTAATGTCTCAAACCAAAAATGTAAATCGTCATGCGTCACGGAGACAAAATTAACAATCTCAGCAGAACGGCTGCACACCGAAAAGCCCTGTTGAGCAATTTAGCCAATGCATTAATTACAAACAAAAGAATTGTAACCACACTTGCTAAGGCAAAGGCTCTCAGAACTTATATTGAACCGTTGATTACTAAGACAAAGAAAAACGAAACGAAGGAGCAGATCATGCACAACCACCGGTTGGTATATAGCCATCTGCAAAACAAAGAAACCGTAAAGGAATTGTTTACGGTAATAGCGCCTAAGGTATCTGGTCGTCCGGGTGGATATTCTCGTATCATTAAATTAGGAAAACGCCTTGGAGATAATGCTGAGACAGCCCTGATTGAATTGGTTGACTTTAATGAGGTTTATGTGAAAGGTTCCGAAAAAGCTGGTACAAGTGCTACCAGAAGAACCCGTCGTGCAGGTGGTGGCAAGAAGAAGACGGAAGCAACAGAAGCTGCCGCTCCGGAAGAAAAAGCCGTTGCAGAAGTAGAAAAGGTTGAGGAAGTGAAAACTGATGATGCGTCATCTGCGGCTGAAGAAAACAAACCAGCATAAAAGAATTGTATAACGAAGAGGATGAAGGCAGGATGAGGAAGTCCTGCCTTTTTTAATTCGTTTATCTTCTTTCATGATAACAACTCCGGCCCTTACCCGATGGTTTTGTTAATAAAAAACTTGATAAAAAACGGGGTGGATTGCTTTACTTTGCAAAATTCTCTTTTAAAAATGTCTGAATCAATTCATCAAAAAGCTGTCTTACTGCTTGAAGACGGTAATGTTTTTTATGGTAAGTCCTTCGGAAAAGTTGGAACATCCTCCGGTGAGATATGTTTTAATACCGGCATGACCGGCTACCAGGAAGTATTTACGGATCCGAGTTATTTTGGTCAAATTGTGATTATGAATACTGCGCACGTAGGTAATTATGGTATAAAAAATGCGGAGGCGGAGAGTGATTCTGTAAAAATTAAAGGATTGATCGGACGGAATCTGGAATCTAAGTACAGTCGTTTTCAGGCAGATTATTCGCTGCAGCAGTATTTGGAAGATCAGCAGATAGTTGCCATTTATGATATAGATACCCGGGCATTAGTGGCACATATACGTGACTGTGGTGCAATGAATTGTGTGATCTCTTCGGAGACTACAGATTTGAAAGCGCTTAAAGCAAGGCTCGCTGAAACGCCTTCGATGAAAGGACTTGAACTTGCATCTGTTGTTTCCACATCAGAAATATATGAGATGGGAAATCCTCATTCGCCGTATAGAGTGGCGGTATATGATTATGGCATAAAGAGAAATATTCTGAATTGTCTTACTGAAAGAGGCGCTTTTTTAAGAGTATATCCTGCTAAAACGCCTTTAAAAGATACAGATGATTTTAAACCGGATGGTTATTTTTTGTCTAATGGCCCTGGTGATCCCGCAGTTATGGATTATGCTGTTGATACTGTCAAAGAAATACTTCTTAAAAACAAGCCCTTGTTTGGTATTTGTCTTGGACACCAGTTGCTGGCGATGGTAAATGGTATCCCCACGTTTAAAATGCACCATGGGCATCGGGGGCTTAATCACCCCGTAAAAAATTTGCTTACAGGCCGCAGCGAAATCACCACTCAAAATCATGGGTTTGGAATTGACCCTGAATCAGTGAAGAAAACAGATAGCGTTGAAATAACCCATATTAATTTGAACGATGGCTCCATTGAAGGCATCCGGATGAAGGATAAACCTGCGTTTTCAGTTCAGTATCATCCCGAGTCCACACCAGGCCCGTACGACAGCCGCAGCCTGTTTGATGATTTCATAAAAATGCTAAAGCACTAAAAACGATTTTATTCAAAATCCTTTCCTATCTTAGTCGGGATTCTACTGTGGTATAAACGCTGAGAATGAAAATTGCAATTATCAACGGACCCAATCTAAATCTGCTGGGCAGGCGCGAGAGAGGTATATATGGGGATATGCCTTTCGAGACGTATTTAGAAGAACTCAGGCTAAAATATCCGCAAATTAGTCTGCACTATTATCAGAGTAATGTTGAAGGTGAATTGGTGAATGAATTGCAGCGCATAGGGTATGATTATGATGGCATCATCCTAAACCCTGCTGCCTATACCCATACATCGGTGGCAATCGGTGACACTATCGCTGCAATTTCCAGTCCGGTAGTTGAAGTACATATCTCCAATGTAAACGCAAGAGAAGATTTCCGCAAACTGTCTCATGTTTCTGGAAAATCAGCAGGCAGTATTATAGGTCTGGGTTTAAAAGGTTATGAACTGGCTTTACAATACCTGGTAGCAATAGTTAGAGGTAATGTTATATGACGACAATACTAACTTGACACAGATGGACTTCAACTCAACAGACGACAACAAACTCCGCAAGTGGACAAATTATAAATACCACCAGTTCGGGGAAAACTATTACCACTATTGCATTCAATTATCGTTCGCTGAAATACACCAATATCAAACACAGCAGAAGTAAAGCATAAGACGGGTTTTGTTTTTTAAGACCCAGTATTACGCAAACGTCTGAGTCCCCGGGCAGGATGATATATAAAAACATAAGAGAGGTAGAATCCATTTTCAGATTATTATCTCAGCGTAGACGGATCAACTCTGGTTGGACTATCCACCCCGTTAATGATACTTGCAGCGCTTAAAGCGATAGCTTTTATAATAGCTGTCATATTCTTAAGATCCAGGGTGGATATCTCATCACCAGGGGTATGATAATAGGGCTCACTATCCATTTTGGAAGTGGAAATGGTATGTGCGGGAACGCCTAACAAGGCCAAAGTGGCATTATCAGAGCGATAAAACAGTTGCTGATCGGGGTAGGGATCAGGATAAAATTTGAAGTCCGTTCCTTCAAGATTTTTTTCCAAAATCTTTCCCATATCCGTTTTTTCATAACCTGTGATATAAGCTGAGTTTGTCCCCCATTTGCTTTCGGTGCCGATCATTTCAATATTAAACATCGCCATTACCTTATCGGGGTTAAACTGTTTGGAAAAATACTGCGACCCGAATCCGCCCGTTTCTTCGGCGGTGAAAGCAGCGAAGACAAGTGTTCGTTCATTGTTTTTCAATTTTGAAAAATACCTGGCCAGCATCATTACGGCCGTAGTGCCAGATGCATCGTCATTAGCGCCGTTATAAATAGAATCCCCTTTTGCATCGGGCTCGCCAATCCCAAGATGATCATAATGCCCGGAAAAGATAATGTATTCATCTTTTTTACTTCTTCCCGGTAAAAGTCCCACTACATTTTTAAGTTTTTTTTCCGTAATCCGATGGGTAATGGTAAAACGGAAGTTGACAGGCGGTTGACTGGTCAATACAAATATGATGCTGTTGTTTGATCGGAAACGCTCTCTATTGAGCCGGTTCAAATTTTGAAAAGACTGACTATGTTTGTCATCCACCCACACTACGTAACTTTTCCCGGACGTGATATACCGGTAAGCCGTGTTTAGAAGTTTGTCTTCGGCATTAATGTTTACGGATGCAAAGTCTGAATGCTCATTTACGGTTAGGGATTCCTGTGAGGTGAAAGCAAAGATATGTTCGCTGTTGATTTTTTCTCCATTGACTATACCGGCGGCTCCGGTTTGTTCTGCGCTGATCAATGTAAACTCCTGGAAATATCCCTTACTGGTGGAAATCGGCTGTAGTCCTGCTTTTCTAAAGGTTGTTCCTATATAATCTCCTGCCTTGTCTAATCCGGCGGTAAATAACCCTCGTCCTCCCATTTCATCAGCGGCTAAGGTTTTTTCTATGTCCGTAACTTTTTTAACCTTAATGAGCCGGTCAATTTTTTGGGCAGAAACGGAAATAGATAAGGATAGCAGGATAGGTAATACTAAATTTTTTTTCATATAAAAGAGTGCAATTATTGTTATATCCTGAAAAGTGAAATTCGAAGATAAGAAATTCTAAATCCCTAAAAGATACTGCCGGTACCAGATTCGTATAATGGTTACCCTACAATTGAGGCCTCTGGCAACAACAAAGCCGCAACTAATAATTTTGCACAAATTTTTTATAAGGATGAATAAAATTATACAGGAAGTTGATCAGGTGAATTCTTTACGCAGTATTTGTTGAACCGATTGTTATAATTTTGGAATCAAGAGTGTTGCCGTATGAATTCATTGAAAATCTTTAGCTGTCTGGTTTTGTCCATTCTGGTATTTTCATCACAGCCTTCCATCGCGCAAACTGATACTATTGCTTCCTGGACGGATTATCCCAGCCATCCCCGGGTTTTGCTCTTAGCCGGTGAGGAAGCTGCAATAAAAAAGAAAGTAGTAGCCGATCCGGTGTGGAAGGCGCTGCAAGATGCGATAATAAAAGAGGCCGATCGTTTGTTACAGAAGAAGCCGGTTATAAGAGTAATGACCGGACGGCGGTTGCTGGCGGTTTCAAGAGAGGCATTACGGAGAATTTTCTTTCTTTCCTATGCCTGGCGAATCACGAACAAGAATGTGTATTGGTTAAGAACAGAAAAGGAAATGCTGTCGGTAGCTGCCTTTTCTGATTGGAACCCTTCGCATTTTCTGGATGTAGCAGAGATGACGATGGCGATGGCAATTGGTTACGACTGGACCTATCATCAACTTTCAGCTCAATCAAGGCAACGGGTTAGAGATGCGATTATCAATAAGGGGTTACTACCCTCACTTGATGCCAAAAACAACTATTGGTTGCGTGCCAATAATAATTGGAATCAGGTTTGTAATGCTGGGATTACTTTTGGCGCCCTTGCGGTGTATGAGAATAAATCTCACCTTTCTCTATCGCTGATTAACCGGGCTATCAAATCAGTGCCTGAGGCAATGAAAGAATATAGCCCGGATGGAGCCTATCCTGAAGGCTACGCTTACTGGGGATATGGTACCAGCTTTAACGTAATGTTGATAAGCGCCCTGGAAAAACTTTTTAATCAGGACTTTGGATTGAATGCGATTCCCGGATTTCTCAAGACCGCCGGGTACCTGGAAAACATGACGGGGCCTACGGGGATTCCTTTTAACTATTCCGATGCGGGAATGGGCGGAGGGTTACAGCCTGCTATG
>CAZFGP010000047.1:0-26067 GCA_964518685.1 uncultured Terrimonas sp. | reverse complement strand
CGGAACTGCCTTTTTTATATTTTTTTAGGCTATTTTAGTCGGACAATAGTGATTAGAATTATATATCCGCTGAAAACAAGACAGCCCATAACAATCGTATTTATGCAGGCGGCGGGACCGAGACTTTAAGTTCATGGTTTCATTCGGTAGCCGCCTGTATAAATACGCCGGATGCTCTCTGATGTGATCGCACGGTTCCATATGTGACAAATGCTGATTGTTGCGATTAAGAAAGCTGAAACTGTTTGGTTGCCATTTCCTGAATTGCGTTTCCAATAGCCAGAGCTGCGGTGGCTGCAGGGGAGGGGGCATTTAATACATGAATGGCATTGTCCCGGACTTCTATTTTAAAGTCGTCAATCATATTACCCTCATGCGAAAGCGCCATAGCTCTTACGCCTGAACGGCTGGGAACGATATCCGTTGCCGTTAGAGAAGGAATAAGTTTCTGTAATCGTTTAAGAAAATAAGTTTTGGAAAAAGCACCTCTGTATTCATCTAATCCAAACCTCCAGTGTTTGGCAAAAAATTTCCAGGTACCGCTATAGGAAAAAGCTGCGGCTGTATCTTTTAAGCTAAATGCTGTTTTGCTATATCCTTCCCGTTTGAAAACGAAAACGGCGTTGGGTCCGCATTCTACGCCGCCATTGATCATTCTGGTAAAATGCACGCCCAGAAATGGAAACTGCGGATTGGGTACGGGGTAAATGAGGTTTCTGACTTTTCCTCTCCCTGTTTCGCTCAGGTCGTAATAATCACCTCTGAAGCCCACTATAGCCGTATCGGTTCCTGTTCCTTCTTTTTGGGCAATACGGTCGCTTTGCAATCCTGCACAGGCTATGATGTATTTAGTTTCAAAATCCCTGTGGTTGGTTTTGATGATCGTCTTTCCCTCATGCTTTAAAAAGTCTCTTGCCTCCGTATTTAAAAATACCTTGCTTGCCTGAAATTGTTGTTCAAGGAGTTCAGCTAATTTTTTACTGAATCCCACGTAATCAATTATGCCGGTACAACCCACCCGTATTCCCGCTATCCCCTCGCAATAGGGCTCTATTTCTTTGATTTCGGCTGAAGTAATCATTTGAATATCTTCTACACCGTTAGCGATTCCGTTTTGATACACTTTGTTCATATAAGGGAGTTCCACTTCCTGTGTTGCCACGATCACCTTTCCGCAAACATCATGATGAATATGATGTTCTTTAGCAAAAGCCACCAATTCTCTTCTGCCCTCCACACAATTTTTAGCCTTATAAGAACCCGGTTTATAATAGATGCCGGAGTGGATTACCCCTGAATTTCTGCCGGTTTGGTGCGCCGAAACGCGGTCTTCCTTTTCCAGTACGGCTATTTTTAAATGAGGATAACGGGAATTAATTTTATAGGCCGTTGCCAGCCCAACGCAACCGCCTCCGATCACTACGATATCGAATGATATTTTTTCCATATAAAACGAATCCTGATTTCAGCATGCAAGTTACCGGAGAAAGACTTAAGATTTGTATTATGCATCTCGTTTTAATAAGATAGATCCGCCTGCTGTAAAGTTCAGCTCAAGAAACCCGTTTTCAACCCGTCTCACCTTTACCCCCTTTGGTGAGATTGCTTTCCATTGACGGAATGGAACCTTCAGCCTGGTAGTGCCTCCTTTTTCTGAAACGATTTTTACTTCCTCTATATTTCCATCCTTTTTTACTGCATCAATAAGAAAAGCTCCTTCTGCGCGAAGCTGCCTAAATGCAAGGTTTTGCCAGGAGGATGGTATTGCGGGCATAATCTCTATAAAGCCGGCATAGCTTTGCAACAGCATCTCCTGAACTCCGGCAGCAAAAGCAAAATTGCCTTCCAGCGTAAAAGGGCGGTAGGTGAATTTGGAGTAGCCCGACCTGGTTTGATCGCCATTGACATGGAAACTGTTGGGAAGACAAAACGCTTTAGCAAAAATTTGCAGTGCCGTTGCCGCGCCCTCTCCGTCTTTAGCTCTGGCTTTGATATTTCCAAGCCAGGAATAGGAATAACCACACCAATAATCCGGTCCTATTTTGTCGAGAAGAGCAAGGGTGTTTTTTATAATGGATTGTGCTTTTTCTCCGTCTTCCCATTTGATTAATCCTAATGGATGAATCGCCATCAGGTGTGAAAAATGACGGTGTGATTGGTTGTAGGGTAGGGAAGGCGCGAACATTAACTCATTTTTTTCCGTAAGGGAGTAATCGCCAAATTCAGCAAGCAGACTTTTCCAATGAGTCGCTTCATTAGACAGCCCCAGGACTTGGGCCATTTCCGAAGCTGCAGTAAAACTAAACTTCATCAGCGCCAGATCGTAATTGGTATTTTGCAAAAACCAGGCTTCCATACGGTTGTCATTAATTTCCGGACTGGAACTGAGTGGCAGCCTTCTCAAACCCTTTTCATCTTTGATTGTAATGCCTTCCAGAAATTCACAGGTTTCTTTCAACCAGGGGTAAGCCCGTTCACGGAGGAAACCTTCATCCATGCTGTATTTCCATTGCAGATAAAAATGATGGGCGAGCCAGGAGGATACTGTAGGCGATAGGGAATACTGCGTCCAGCCCCCCATCTCAGTACCATCAAGAGTAGTAACACCCGGAACCGCTAATCCTTCCCGATTAAAAAATAATTTCGTATAGCGTTCATAGTTAGTTTTGTTTTGTTCCAGATGATCTAAATAGCCCAGGGCCTCTTCCAGATGATTGCCACTATAGGCAGGCCAATAACTGAGCTGGGTATTCAGGTCGTGATGAAAATCGCCCTTCCATGGTGGTATCCTCCCGTTATCTGCAGTCCACACCGCCTGAAGTGAAATGGGTGGTGCACCTTGTCTGGCTGTGGCTCCAAATTTATATTGCTCCAGATACCATTGTTTTTCAAGTAAGGCGTCAGGTATCCGAATAGAAGACTTGCTCCAAAATTGTTTCCACCACGAAAGATGGGAGCTATGATTTTTTATCCACCCATCTCCCAAAGCCTTATTGACCATAATAGAGGCAGAAGGAATTATTTTCTTCCCGGGATATTGAGAAGAAACACTCCAAACACCTTCTACAACCGAACTATTACTCCTTTTCCATTGAACATTGATTTCATAAAAAAAACCACCCCAGCCTTCCTGCCGATAGGTAATGTCATTTGGCCTTTGCCGGATAGCTCCCTGCCGGTATTCTAATCGGGCCAGGTCGTCTCCAACAAGAGAATTTACCTCGCCTCCTTCCTTAATCTGCGCCTGATAGGCAGGCGCTATCAATTGAGGTGCTAAATCTGAAGAAACATGCTCAAAACGAAACCAACCTACGGGTAAAGTGGCATGCACAAAGGTTTTCAAGGTCATGCCATTTCCCCAGCGGACTTCACAAAGGGCTTCGTTAAGTTTCAATTGCACCGATTTTACACCCAGGTTGGCCGGGATATTAAATTCCAGTGCTCCGGCAGGAATTTTTGATGGAGCAGGTTCCCGGTCATAAGGTTTGTCAAAATACTCCTGAACCGGTTTATAATCTTTTTTTATAACCTGTTCTTCTATCCATTGAAAACTAAACTCTTTTCTGTGCAATCCTTTTAAAGGACGTAAATCCCATATATCTGACCGATCCAGGGAAAAGCGCAGATGATTACCTTTTTGCCAGACCAAGGCGCCTACTGTTCCATTACCTAAGGGGATAGCTTCATCCCAAACGGTCGCCAAATGGTCAAAAACGAGATCGTGTTTTGGAGCAGGCTGGGCTGCAAGTAATATGGGAATTAAAAGACAACAGCCGAGTAAATATTTTTGAATCATAACCGAATATAATGTTCTTTTACCAATAGTATTATTTTAGAAAAGAAACCATAATCTGTTGTTCTCCAGATTTCCTTTTATATTTAGACAATAAAAATAAATTTTAAAATGATCACCCGGCGTTCGATGTTAAAGAAATCCCTGCTGCTGGCGTCCTTAGCCCAGGGATATAGAATTCAGGATATTCGCGCTGGAACGCGCCAACGGAAGTTCAGGATAGGCGCCTGCGACTGGTCGTTGGGAAAGGGTAGTGACATTGGCGCTTTTGATGTAGCTAAGGAAATCGGTCTGGAAGGTATTATGGTGGATATGGGCAATGAGCAGAATAACTTGCATATCCGGCAGAAAGAAGTCCAGGATTCTTATCTCAAAGCCTCCGTTAAAACCAATATTGCTATTTCCAGCTTAGCCCTTGGTATATATAATCGCGTGCCTTTTCATTCGGACAAGCGCGTACAGGAATGGGTAAGTGGTGCTATAGATGCGGCGGCTGCTTTGCATGGAAAGCTGGTATTGCTGGCTTTCTTTAATGCCAGCGATCTTCGTAATGATGATTCAAGAAAAGTTGCTGCAATACAACATTTGCGTGTTTTACTGCCCTATGCCGAATCAAAGGGGGTAATTTTGGGTATAGAATCCTATCTGAATGCGCAGGAACATATCGAAATAATAGAGAAAGCAGGGTCGAATAATCTGAAAGTGTATTTCGATTTTAGAAATACGGCAGATGCAGGACACGATCCCATTGCCGAGTTTAAGAAACTGGGGAAAGACAGGATATGCGAACTGCACATGAAGGAAAATGGTTTTCTCTTAGGAGAGGGGACAGTGGATTGGAATGGAGTTAGCAAAGCGGTTCAGAAAACGAAATATAGGGGTAGCGGATGGGTGCATATTGAAGGCGCCAATCCAAAAGGGGGGAATCTTGTGGAGAGTTATCGTCATAATCTTTCTTATTTACGTGAACGTTTTTAGAGGATGAAAATTAAACCATCATTTATCATTGTCGGGTTAGCAATTTTTCTGTTTAATGCCTGTCAGCCCGGGAAATCAAAGACGCATATAGATATTCCATTTTATCTGCCTGATGATTTGGAAATCAGTTTATGGGCAGAAACGCCAATGTTTTATAACCCCACGAATATGGATATAGATGAGCGGGGCCGGGTGTGGGTAACTGAAGCAGTGAATTACCGGAACTTCAATAACGATTCAACAAAATTTTTTCATCATACCAAAGGCGATCGGATTATGATTCTGGAGGATACCAACGAGGATGGTATAGCTGATTCTGCAAAATTGTTTGTGCAGGATACAAGTCTGGTATCCCCAACGGGTATCGCCGTAATCGGTAATCGGGTTATTGTTTCCTGTGCACCCAATCTTATTGTTTATACCGATGAGGATGGAGATGATCTTCCTGATAAAAAAGAGATATTTCTTACAGGATTTGGGGGAAGAGATCACGATCACTCGCTGCATGCACTCTTGTCCGGACCGGATGGAAACTGGTATTTTATTACCGGGAATGCAGGCCCGCACCGGGTGACTGACAAAAGTGGCTGGCATCTCAGGTCAGGCAGCGTATATACGGGAGGTACTCCCTATAACAAACACAATGAAGGCAATCAGAAGAGTGATGATGGAAGAGTATGGGTGGGAGGTTTGGCCTTGCGCATTCATCCTGACGGTACTGGGTTGAAGGTGATAGGGCATAATTTCAGAAATGCCTATGAATTAGCCGTTGACGGATTTGGAAACTTTTGGCAGAATGATAATGATGATGAGGTGGCAGCATGCCGCGTGTCATGGCTTCCCGAGGGCGGGAATGCAGGATTTTTCAGTAATGATGGTACCAGAACCTGGTTGGCGGATCAGCGGCCGGGACAGGATTTATTTACGGCCCATTGGCATCAGGAAGATCCGGGAGTAATGCCTTTTGGCGACAGAACAGGGGCCGGTGCTCCAACTGGTGTGGTGATGAATGAAGGGGACGGATTGGGAAAGAAATACCGCGGTTTGCTACTCAGCGCCGATGCAGGAAGAAATGTAGTCTTTGGTTATTATCCCAGGAAAGAGAAATCAGGATTTCTTCCGGGGGAACGAATGAATTTTATCACTTCTTTGAGCGAAGACAATCCACTGTACGAATGGAATGACAGCGCTGCCAACGCCCAAAAAGAAAAATGGTTTCGACCGAGTGACGTAGCTATCGGAACAGACGGTTCCCTGTATATAGCTGATTGGTACGATCCGGTAGTAGGCGGGCATCAGATGAGGGATAAAAAGGGATTTGGCAGGATTTACAGGGTTACACCTAAAAATAAAAAATTACACCCCCCTAAAATTGATTTAACATCTACGGAAGGTCAGATAGCTGCCTTTTGTAACCCAGCTGTAAATGTTCGATATCTGGGTTTCAGGGAATTGAAAAAACAGGGAGAACAGGTGATTCCTGCTGTAAGTCAACTTTTGAAAGATGAAAACCCCTATGTTCGTGCAAGAGCCATTTGGTTGCTGCCGCAGTTGGGTACTAAAGGGATGGAGCAAACAGTCGGATTGTTGAAGAATGAAGATGAAATGGAGAGGGTTACTGCTTTCAGGGCTTTGCGGGAGGTAGTTGAAGATATCCTGCCCTATGCCCGACAGTTACAAAATGATTCTTCAGCTTTTGTGCGAAGAGAGGTGGCGATTGCCATCCGGGATATTCCGTTTGGCCAGACGCATGATTTGTTGATAGCATTGATAAAACAATACGAAGCAGGCGACCGCTGGTATCTGAATGCCTTAGCCGATGCATTGATAGGGCATGAAGCAGCAATATATCCGGAAATTAAACAATTACTGGCTAAGGATGTTGAACCCCGTAATTGGGATCAAAAAATGATGGATTTTGCCTGGTCTCTGCATCCGGTAATAGCGCTGAATGATCTGTTGGAAAGAGCAAATAATCAGGAATTGAATCTGCAGGAGAGAAGGACGGTGCTGACTGCTATTGCGTTCATGAAGGATAGAACAGCCGCTACTGCTATGGTAAAACTTGCGCAAAGTCCATTGCCGGATGTTGCGGAGCAGGCGGCTTACTGGCTTGCCTTTCGCCAGGGGAACGACTGGTATTCCTTTCTGGATTGGGAAAAATCAGGAGTCAATACTGCCTATGAGAAAAGGTTAGCAGTAATGAAATCCAGATTGTTGGCTGTATTGGATGAACATCTCTCTTTGAATGCCAGGAAGTTCAGATTAAGGCAGATGGCAAGAGATTCAATAGGCGGACAATTATTAATAGGATTGGCCGCAGACAATAAGTTCCCTGACTCGCTGATTGTTACCATGGAAGAAAATATTTTTAATAATCCTGACCTTACCGTACGGGTACAGGCCGGTAAATATTTTAAACAACCTGGAGCCCAACAAATTTATGCGATAGGTGATATCGCTGCATTGGAAGGGAATGTGCAACGAGGCAGAGCCGTTTTTGATAATCATTGTGCCTCCTGTCATAAAATGGGAGAGAAGGGCAATGCAATTGGGCCTGAACTTACCCGGATTGGTAAAAAATTTGATAAAATGGGGTTGCTGGATGCTATCATCAATCCCAGCGCTGCCATATTATTAGGCTATGAACCCTGGCTTATCAATACCACAGACGGAGGATCTTTTTATGGCTTCCTAATCAGTGAGAACAAACAAGCGGTAGTGATCCGGGATGTTGCGGGTCAGCAGCATATCATTGCTATAAATAAAATCAGCAGCAGGCAGAAGCAAAATAAAAGCCTGATGCCTGAGCCTGGTGTTATGGGAGTTACCCCGCAGGAAATAGCGAATTTAGCCGCATACCTGTTGGCAGAAGGAAAATAAATTCGGAGATGTGAAAATGTGAAATAAAAGAGGGGCGGGATTGGAGAAAGAAAGCGAAACCAAAAAACTGCCATCCAATTATTTTTGTTTTAAATAAAACTCTTAATGTATGTGGAGTTACTTAAAAGCCTCATTTAGAAGAAAAAAAGCTCGACGAATTACCCGTGAATATCCACCCAGAATTGATCGTTTTCAATTGGAAGGGTTTGGAGAAGTGGAATTTGCCAACTGGACTAATCCACTTACGCCTGAGATTAAGCTGGACAATGAGATGGTTGGTTTTTTTAAAAAGTACATTAGGCCTGGTGATCTGGTGATTGATATTGGCGCAAACGTGGGAGATACTACAGTTCCAATGGCGCTTTGTGCGGAGTCAACGGGACTTACACTTGGTTTTGATCCCAATCCCTATGTATTTAAAATACTGCAAAAGAACGCAGAACTCAATGCCGGGAAACTGCAGCTAATCCCGGTTCCCTTTGCAATTTCAAAAGAAGATGGTGAAGAATATTATTTTATTTCTTCCGAAGCTTCATTTGGAAATGGCGCTATCTCTCCTTCAAAAGACAGTAGCCATGGTACATTTGTTTTTCCTGAAAAGGTAAAAGGGGTTAACCTGCAAAAGTTTCTTCAGCGTGAATATCCCGAATGGCAGGAGAAACTAAGTTTTATAAAAATTGATACCGAAGGATACGATAAAGAAATTCTAAAATCCATCGGTGATCTTATTGACGCACGCCGGCCGGTGATTGTAGCCGAAAGTTTTGGAAAAGCATCCGATGCTGCAAAAATGGAATTGTATGAGGTTATTGCCCGGCATAGATACCACATATCTTATTTCTCAGATTTTGTTAGTCATGCAGAAGAAATTCCAATTGCAAAAAAAGAAGACATGTTAAAATGGACAAAGACAATAAATATTGTTGGTATTCCCCAACAGTCTGACCATTCGGATACATAGATATAATGGTTGATTGGTTGCGCTCAGAAATTCGATTACCTCCTTGTGTATACATATCACCAAATGTAGGAATATTTGCCTCGTCCGACAGGCGTCATCCAGGCGTACAGTCGAATGAAAAGATGGAAAAAGGCAGGCGTTCATGGGCTGAATTCATTTCAAAATGAATAAATAATTATTTATTTAAAATATTTATAAAAAAATAATAGTTTTATTAAAATATATCTATCTTTGTAGAAGTATTATTAAAGCAATATCAAAATATATGCTTTGTTGATAGATTATTTCTTAAATACCTTTAAAATTCATTGGCATGGAAACTGTACTTTCTGATCAAATGCTTACTCAATTTCCTAAATTAATTTTACCACAAGGTTATAATCCCCGGTTAGATGTTGTTTCAACAGCCAGGGCAGTACATCAGTTGAAAAGACTGGTGGAAGCTAATCTGCAAAAAGAGTTACAGCTATTCAGAGTGAGTGCGCCACTTTTTGTGCAAAAGGGAACGGGCATTAATGATGATTTGAATGGTGTAGATTTTCCGGTTAGTTTTAGCATAAGGGCAATGAATATTGAAGCAGAAGTGGTTCAATCGTTGGCAAAGTGGAAGAGGATTGCTTTGTCGGAATATGGGATCCCTGTTCATGAGGGTATTTATACGGATATGCATGCCATTCGACCCAATGAAGTTCCGGATAATTTACATTCTATTTATGTGGATCAATGGGATTGGGAAAAAAGTATTCGCCGGGAAGACAGAAGTTTGAGCTATTTGAAGGAAACTGTTGAAAAGCTATTTAATATCCTCAAAGCCGGAGAGGCTTATATTCATGAACATTATGGAATTGCTGCTGAATTGCCGGAAAAGATTTCATTTTTTCATTCGGAAGAGCTTTTGCAAAGGTATCCGGATCTGACACCCGAACAACGGGAATCGGCGATAACCAAAGCATATGGCGCTGTGTTTGTTATTGGGATTGGCGGTGAGTTGTCAAATAGAAAAAGTCACGATGAGCGTTCTCCGGATTATGACGATTGGAGTACGCCAAACGATGAAGGTTATTACGGATTAAACGGAGATATTTTGGTTTGGAGTTCAGTGCTTAACCGGGCTTTGGAAATATCATCTATGGGCATACGGGTAGACCGTGAAAGTTTGATTCGTCAATTGGCATTGAAGGATAAAAATGAACGTTTAAATCTGCATTTTCATCAATTGTTATTAAATGATCAATTGCCGTTGAGCATTGGTGGAGGAATTGGTCAATCTCGTCTTTGTATGTATCTGCTCAAAAAAGCCCATGTTGGTGAAATTAGCGCCGGACTTTGGCCGGAAGGAATGATTCATGCCTGCAAGGCCAATGGTATTCGGTTGTTGTAAGGAGAAGCCTGCTATTTGGTTCATTCAATGGTATCAGTTCCCCCCACTTTTGGGGTTGCTGATACTGGGATAAGTTTTGTTTAATAGATCGTCTCTCCAGGTTCTTTTCACTTTTTTGAAATGTACCCACTTTTTTGGATTATTTTGAGACCTGTAATGTTAATACAATAGCATGGGTAGTTCGTTGTTCCGAAAAAAGTCAATAAACAGAATCATTGAAGAAGCAAGGGTAAGGGAAAGTGATTCCCATAGTCAGGGATTGAAAAGAGTGTTGGGCGTGCGTGATCTTACTTTTTTAGGTATTGCTGCTGTGGTGGGTGCCGGTATTTTTTCTACCATTGGCAATGCGGCTTATAACGGAGGGCCGGGCATCTCATTTTTATTTGTCATCACTGCCGTTACCTGTGGTTTCTCAGCGCTTTGTTATGCTGAGTTTGCAAGCCGGGTACCTGTTTCAGGTAGTGCCTATACCTACTCATATGTAACTTTTGGTGAGTTGATAGCCTGGGTGATTGGCTGGGCATTGATTCTTGAATATGCCATAGGCAATGTGGTGGTGGCTATTTCCTGGAGTGGTTATTTTAATAATCTGCTGGTGCATGTGTTTCATATTCATCTTCCTGACTGGATGCTGGTGGATCCCATGACTGCACATCAGGCCTACAATGAGGCAATAGCTGCATTATCGTCCGGAGGGTTGTCAGCGCCAGATGTCAGTAAGTACCAATTTGCAGTTGAAGCCTGGAATGATGCACCTTCTGTTGGAAAAGGAAAATTGTTTTTCAATCTACCCGCGTTTATTATTGTTGCTCTGATTACCTGGCTGGCTTATATTGGTATAAAGGAAAGTAAACGCCTGGCTAATTACATGGTGATTTTTAAAGTGAGCGTGATTTTGTTTGTGATTGTTGCCGGTGCTTTTTTTGTGGACACCAACAACTGGCAGCCCTTTATGCCTAATGGGTTCGAGGGAGTATTAAAGGGAGTGTCGGCAGTGTTTTATGCTTATATTGGATTTGATGCTATCTCAACAACTGCAGAGGAATGTAAAAATCCACAGCGCGATATGCCAAAGGGTATGATCTATTCCCTGTTAATCTGTACCGTGTTGTATATTCTGGTGGCTTTGGTATTAACAGGGATTGAACATTATTCCAGCTTTAAAAACGTGAATGATCCGCTTGCTTTTGTTTTTGAACATCGGGCGCCATGGATTGAAAAGATTGTGTCTGTTAGCGCCGTAGTAGCTACCACCAGTGTATTGCTGGTTTTTCAGTTAGGGCAGCCCCGGATATGGATGAGTATGAGCCGCGATGGTTTGTTGCCGAAGAAATTTCAGACCATTCATCCTAAATTTCAGACGCCTTCTTTTGCTACCATTATTACCGGTATAATAGTGGGCATTCCTTCTTTGTTTATAGCTTCTGAACTGGTTACCGATCTTACAAGCATTGGCACCTTATTTGCCTTTGTGTTGGTGTCCGGAGGCGTATTAGCCCTACCTCCGCGGCCGGCGGATGATAAAGGTTTCAGGTTGCCTTATATAAACGGACGATATATAGTACCGTTTTTATTCGCCGTATTTGTTTATTTGTTTCGTCGGCGTACTGTAGAAGCACTGCAGAATCTGGGGCATGAACAGCACCAGGAAATACTTTTTCTGCTTTTTATAGTATTAGCGCTTATACTCTCCGTCCTGACTATTATCCGTAAGTATTCGCTGATTCCTATTATGGGAGTGCTGTTTTGCCTGTACCTGATGATTGAAATCCCTACTGTCAGTTGGTTCTGGTTTTTTATATGGATGGCATTGGGACTGGCAATTTATTTTTTGTATGGATATAGGAATAGTAAACTGGCAAAATGAGAACCGTCGGTACAGTTTTTTATTTGAGATTCTTTTGGAACCTGTTGTTTATGATTTCATTCTTTTTACCCTTCGGTGAAGTGTTGCCGCCATTCAAAAAAATAGCCACGAATACACGAATGCTCCGTGTATTCGTGGCAGTTGTTTTACGATAAAATAGCGTTAACCTAACACTGCCATTCTATAAACCAACTTTATTTTGCATAATTTATTCCACTTCTAAAGGCGCCACGTTTCTTTCAGCACCCGGATAACCTCTGTTTTGATTAATGATGCCTTTCAGATTGGTATTGATAACGCTTGCCGGAACCGGCCATAAAAGATGATGCACACTAACTTTATATTCCGCCCACTTATGAATAACCCCTTTATTATAAAAATTACTCCGGCTTACAACCCTGTCGTACCAGAAGTTTATTCCCATTTGTTTAACGTTTGAGTTAATTCCCCCGGGGCCGCTAATGTTTTCTAAGTTGTAAACCTGACCACCGAATATTTCACAGGCCTTTCCTGTCTTGGCATAGGTATAAGAAATACGAACCAGTTCTACGTGCCTGTTTTCTTCGTAATACAGTTCTCTTGCACGTTCGTCAAGAATTTCCCCGATGTTTATATCTGCGGCAGTTAATAATTCTGCTCCGGCTCTGGAACGTACTTCATTGAGTGCAGCGGCTGCCTGTCCCGGATCATTTTTCCAGTAATAACATTCCGCCATCATCAGGTATACCTCTGCTGATCGGTATATATACCATGGAGTTTCCCCGCCCGCCCATTGGGTTTGCAAAGGATCCGGTACAAAAGTTTTGTATTGCGGAAATGCGTACCAGCAGCGAATTGTATCTTCTATACTCATGGATACAGGTTTAACGAAGTTTTTCCCGTACCATATACTGCCGCTGGATTTTAATCCAGTATTATTATATCTCAGATCTTCCATCTGCCGCCAGCTATCGTGATTGTAAATGCCTCTGATATCATTGGCTTCTTTATCACCTCGCCAAATTTCATTGGTGAAATACCAGGTAGAACGTAGTCTTCCGATACCTCGGCCATACGATCTGTTCAGGTCTAATTCCGGATCTGTTTCATCTGCCGCAGGCGTAATGCTCGTTCCTGTTTTTCCATCCGGCGTTTTAATATTTCCACTATTCCAGTAAGGCACCAGATTTCTCATTATTTGAATACGATCGGATCCATCTACTTCAGGATAAGAAACAACATACATCAACCCTTCTGTATTGGACATATCTAACTTAGCCTCCACACTATGCAGATCGTGCATCAGGTTGGTATTGGGTTTACTCTTATTAGCGGTGAACCTGTTTCTCATCAGGGGATGAAGCGCTACAATTTCCTGACCCACCTGGAGGGCGCGATCAAACTCTGTCAAAGCCATACATACCTTCATTAGAAGCACGCCGCACGCAGATTTCGATGTTCGTCCACGGTCAACTTTTTCAGGAACCCACTGATAAGCAAATTCGAGATCTTTTTTAATGTGGGCTAAGATGCCCCAGCGGTTTGAAGAATAGAAATCATATTTAGGTTCATCAATTTCTTTGTCCAAAAAAGGTACATCGCCAAATTGGTGAACTAATTTGTAATAACGGTAGGCGCGTTGAAAATAGGCAGCTCCGAGGATGGCATTTTTTTCATTTTCGTCTTTGTAGGTTGCATTATCAATTCTTGAAATAACGGTGTTGGCATATTTAATACCTTTATAACCTTCATACCAATACCATCCTATTTTTGTATAATCGGTATGATTTAACTGGGCATCAGGCATTAAAGAAATATCCATATTCATTTGTGGACCTGCCTTATCTGTAGTGCCTTCAACAGCTATTTCCGAATGTATAATTTCTGTGAGCTCAGGTGCATTATCTCCAAAATATTCATGTCTCATATTTCTTTCGCAGGCAGTAAGCGTAGAATATAAGCCACCAACATCAGCTAAAACTACTCCCGGCTCATAAAATGAAAGTGGTTTGGGTTTAAGCCAGTCCTTGTTACAACCGGCTAAAAATAAGATTATCAAAGGCAGAAGCAAGGGCTTCCTATATATTAAATTACGATTCATCTTGATAAAATTTAAAGAGTTAGATTGATGCTAAGATTATAAGTTCTGGGTGTAGGGTCGGCTCCTGATTCCGGATCTCCAAATTCCCAATGGGGTGCCCAAAAGCTGGCATTACGGACAGACGCCGAGACCCTGAGATCCTGAATTTTATATTTGGAAAGAAAAGATCCGGGTATTCCATAGGATAAAGAGATATTATCTAATCGAACGAAGGAACGATCTATATAATTGGAACCAATATTTTTAGAACCTATCCGCGCGTAATCGTTAATGGGATTTTCTCTGGTCCATCTCGGTATAGCATAATCAGTTGCGCGGTCTGAGAATGAAGCATTATTTGCCGCCCTGTTAAGGGTGCCATATTGACCCCAGTTTGAATAAATGAAGATCGAAAGGCTTATCCCTTTGTAGTTAAAGTCGTTTCTCCATGACCAGCGGGCGCGGGGTGTAGTATAGCCCTGAAATATTCGGTCTGCATCAGTCATCAAACTATCACCGTTTTGATCCCTGTATCTAAAGTCTCCCGGTTGATTTCCGTATTTTGCTGCAGGTTTTTCCTCACCCAATTGCCAAACACCAATGCGTTGGTAATCCCATATTCTGTCGGGGTCCTGTCCAATGAACCATCTGTTCTTAATGTCATCGGATTCTTTTTGTCCTATTACATTCCCTCCTGCATCTTTTACGTCTACCATATCTCCATATAGAGAGATTATTTTTCGTCTGTTCAACATGAATATAAAAGAGGTTGACCAGTTGAAATTCTCTTTTCTTATGATTTCACTATTCAGAGAAAACTCAAATCCCCTGTTTTCTAATTTGCCCAGATTTGCAGCTACGCTGTTGAATCCAATAATTTCAGGCAATGCACGATCTACTAATAGGTCTATAGTTGTGGCCCTATACAAATCAAACGAACCACTAAGTTTCCCGCCAAAAGTAGAAAAATCCAATCCGTAGTTATAGGCAGATCTGTTTTCCCACCTTAATCCCAAATTTGCCATCCGGTCTACATAAAGTTGGGAGGAAACATATACTGTACCATTTTGATCAATATAAGGGTGCAATCCTGATACCATATTGGACAGAGCTTCGTACTGTCCGATATCTCTGTTGCCGTTTTTGCCCCAGGATATGCGCAGCTTGCCATAATCTAACCAGCTATTTGTATTTCTCATGAATTCTTCTTCCGAGAAATCCCATGCAAGAGCCAACGCTGGAAAAGTAGCCCTCGGATTTTTAGCTCCGAAGGCCGAATAGCCATCTCTTCTTACAGAGGCTGTAACCATATATCTGCCCTTCCATGAATAAAAAAGCCGTCCCATCAGAGCATCACCGGTCATATAAGTGTCATTGCTTTCATTCAAAGGAACCGACCCTGCCTGGATTCGATGATAACCCAGGATGTCACTGGGCGTATATTTTGAAGCGGTAGCTTTGGTCATCCAATACTGACCTTTCTCCGCATTTTGTAAAAGAGTAATTTCGAAGTTATGTTCTCCAAATCCGCGTTTCCATCTTAATACATTATCTATTTGCCAATTGAAGGTTTTTTCGAATGTTCTTTCGCTGGCCCCTCCCTTTGATTTCCATTCTGAACTTTTAGAAGATTCATGATTAAGATACTCGTGCCAATCAAAACTGGGTGTAAAATTCGACTGGAATTCAATTCCAAATGGCAAACTTATAATGCCGTAAAGACTTGAGTTTAAAGTGCTGTACAGGTCTTTTCTATCCCTGTATAAATTGTCATAGAAAGGGTTTACCGGTGTTGGATCTCCGGTGGGAAGCCGTTGATAGGGGCTATTGGGATCATCAAGATTGTTGGAGCCGTAGGGGGATATCACAGATGATTGTCCCCAATCGGCTTGCAAAAACCCTTCATTTCTAACGGCAAAATTTGTATTTGCTCCAACTTTCAGAAAGGAGGTAACCTTAGTTTCAAAGTTCAGCCTGGTTCTGAAATTCTTATAGCGATTCCCGGTTACTATGCCTTCCCGGTCTACAGAATTCAAAGAAAAATAATAATTCGTTCTGTCGGTTTTGTTGGATACACTAACTGTATAATCCTGCTGAAATCCTGTTTGAAATACTAAATCCTGCCATTTCGTTATCTTATTTGCAAAGTAATTAGCTATTTCTGGGGTCTTCAATTCAAGCCTTGATAACCACGCAGTTGTTAATTCCTCTTCATTAACAGAGGCTACAGGAGTTTGCTGGTCATAGTTATACCAATCCAACTGGTCCACATTAGACAGCTTATTGGGATTGACAAACATTTCCGGATATTGCTGGTGATAGGAGTCTGACCTTCTGCCCATCTCGAAGTCGTAACGGTATTTTAAAAATTCTTCAGCCGTCATAACCCTGGGCATGCCAGCATTTTGAACGAAACCAACGTTTGCATTAAAGGTGATTTTGGGTTTACCCGAACTCCCTCTTTTGGTGGTTATCAGCACAACGCCATTTGCCGCTTTTGCTCCAAATACTGCGGAGGCGCTTGCATCTTTTAAAATATCAATAGACTGGATATCATTAGGATTTAAATCTGTAAGCGCTCCGTCAAAAATAACACCATCAACAACGTGCAATGGACTGTTGCCTGCTTTGAGTGTACCACTTCCCCTGATCAATAAAGAAGCATCAGCCTTGGCCGAGTTTCCCTGTCCGATTATTAACCCGGCAGCATTACCACGTAATAAATCCTGCACCGATCTGGGTGCTTCTTTTTCTAATTCGGTTGCTTTCACTGACACCACCGCGCCCGTAAGATCTTTCTTCTTTGCGGTTCCATATCCGATAACCACCACCTGATCAAGAGAGGCTACATCGTTCTCAAGCATTAAATTTATATTGGTCTGGTTGTTTACGGATAGGGTTTGCGTTCTAAATCCAACAGAGGAAAAAACAAGCCTGCCATTTCCCGGAACATTATCCAATTTAAATTTTCCCTGGCCATCTGAAGTTGTACCATTTGTGGTGTTTTCCACAACTACGGAAACTCCTGGAATTCCGTCAGGATTATCAGCACTGGTTACTTTACCTTCTACGGTAATGGTTTGGGCAACTGTAATTTGCCACTGACATAACAGGAAGATGAATGGCAACACCATCAACCTGCGCAATTTGCTTTTAAACATAATAGCAAGTTTTGTTTTGTTAAAAAATAGTTGTGTGTTCTTTCTTTTTAGTCTTTGGCGTTATCAGAGATTGATTCTTCGCAAAAAACTTTCCTAATCCTAAATATTTCAGGACTTTGATTAAAATCCAATTACATTTCCACCATCTACAGGTAACACTACACCCGTTAGGAATTTAGCGGCATCGGAAGCCAGATACACTGCCGCCAGCGCCACATCTTCCGGTTTGCCCAATCTGCCCAATGGGGTACGTGATAAAACCTTCGCTTTTCTTTCCGGATCGTTATCTAATGCTTTGGAGGACATATCCGTTTCAATAAATCCCGGCGCTATACAGTTTACCCGTATTCCTTTGGGCGATAATTCCACCGCTAATCCTCTGGTCATCCCTTCTACTGCAGATTTAGCCGCTGTATAGGCGATTACTTTTGGTATACCGTATTGAGCAGCCATAGAACTTATCAGCAGAATGACTCCTTCTTTGCGACCTGCCATTCTTTTTGCACATTCCCTGCTCATGGCAAATACGGCCTGCTGATTAATGCGAATCACTTCTTCATATTCTTCATCGGATACCTCCAATACCTCTTTTTTCAGGTGAATGCCTGCATTGTTAATCAGAATATCAATGGGTCCGTGCTCCTTCTCTATGGTTGCAACAAAGTCAGGTATGCTGCTTATTTGTTTTAAATCGAAAAGATGTCCACTGCAATTATTTCCTAATTCTCCAAGGGCTTTTTCCATGTGTTCCTTGTTTCTTCCGCTTATAATCACGTTTGCATGATAAGCTATAAATATCTTTGCAATGGCAAACCCCAATCCTTTGCTGCCTCCGGTGATTAATGCTGTCTTTCCTGATAAATCAAACTTGTTTTCTCCTGTCATAAAAAAGTGATTAATGGCTTCGCCCTATTGTTGTATTCCATGGCAACAGACTCCCGCTGAAAAAACATTTTTCGTTTTTTCGGTTCCTGGTTTTAATAATTCCGCGATGAGTAGATCGTTCGTTAAGGCTTTTTAGCTTCTTCCAATGCTTTTGTAGTCGTATAATATTTAGCAATCATATTGGGTACTTCCCAGTTGGGCATATTGCCGTCTTTCAAATATTGTAAAAACCGTTCCATTACCTGCCCAAAATGGGCCTCATGTCCCACATCGTAGGATGCAGGAATAACAACTCTCCATTCTTTTCCCTGCTTTTCTGCTGCTACTCCCGGATACTTTTCAGTAATAATTTTTAAGGCATTCTGTACGGCAGTATCCGCTTCATTCCCATTGAAATCAAACGGTAAGATGTATAAAACAGGTTTGAAATTTTCTTCTTTCCCCTGTCTGATTTCTAAAGTTGTTTTTGTTCCTTTTATCGTTGCGTAATGCGTATCTCCTCCCACCTGCGCTTTGTAATCCCATCGCACGATTATTTTAACCGGTACCCCTTTTAATGTATAATTCATTTCCCCGTTTCCATGTGTTTGCAAAATTGAATCTTTTACGAGGTAGGGTTTCAAATAATCAGGATAGGAATTCTTTCCGGTAATGCCTGCATACTGAGAGGGAGTGAGTGGAGTGGGCCAAATCTTTGAAGATGTAATGTGGATGTCCTCTTTGTAGTTCAGGGTTATGTCAGGAAAACATTGCCACTGGACGATGTCAACAAGATGGGTTCCCACATCAACAATAGCATCACCCTGTTGCGCCGGGTCAAAAAACCACTCAGGCCGAATCAGCGGTTTACCGGAAACGTTCTTGGAGAAATAATGAATGCTTTCTATAATTATGGAAGGATCCTTTTCTGATCCTTTCTTCAGTTCTCCAAACAAATCAGCATTGTGCATCAGTTCCTTTTGCAGGATATTGGTGATTTCAGAACGTTCAGTCATGATATCATATAACAGCACTTTATTTTTTTGCGCATCGTCAAAAGCCTGTAAAAGTCTGCTGAAATTTTCAGTATTAATGGCCATAGGCTTATCAGCCAATACATTCAGTTTGGCATCTACCGAGCGTTGTATATAATCAGTTTTAAGCCGGTTATTTCCGGATAACACCACTACATTGCCTTTCTTCTCTTCAAACATTTTTTCAGCAAAATCATTTCCCCGATACACTATTTCATTCCAGTGGGTAGGATTTTCAGTTCTTGTGTTGTATTGATTAACAAGAGCCAGATAGGCGTTTACCTCGGAGCCATCTGGTGCATATACATGTAGATTGGTATCAATATCAGGATAGCTGGTTTTTTGCACTAATGCAGCATGAAAATGCCCCGGATCCAGAGTGAGTAGTTTAACCATTTTGTCGCTGGTTTTGTTATCCTGTTGTTTGTTGTCAGACGATTGACAACCGATCATAACTGAAATGAAGGCAAAGAGTAATACAAGTTTTGAGGAATTTCGCATAAAAGTTTATATAGTTGTTTTTACATTAAATCCTTTGTCTATCTGGTAGGGCCATCTTTCTGACCTGACCAGCATGGCATTGGCTTCGTCATCATTTTTGAATTTCTCCAAAATGGGATCCCAATACAATTTTCGCTGAAGAATCATTGCAATATTATTAAGCAAACAAATGGAGCAGGCTCGATGTCCGGCCTCAATAGGTGCTATATTGGGTTCGCCGGTTAAAATTGCATGTAACCAGTTGGCATGGTGTTCTTTACTTTCCTGCAAATGGATTTCATTTGGATTAATAATAGAACTGAGGATTTTAGGATTGCTGGCATCTAAAGCTTTTGAATTTTTATCTTTTGAAACAGGGTCTGAAGCGGTTACCGAATAACTTCCTCTGGTAACGAAAATCCAGCCCTCAGAGCCCACGAATTTTACCCCATTGGGATATTCATTACTGGCCAAAACTTTTACGCCATTGGCAAAAACCGTTTCTGTTTTAAAATTGCCATGCACATCCCACAACGCATTTGCCGGGGGCCAATCTGCTTTGCCCGAAATTTCTACAGGACCAGTATTTTCGGTACCCATGCCCCAGTTGGCAATATCAAAATGATGAGAACCCCAGCCGGTAATCATTCCGGCGCCAAACTGTTCGCACCGCAGCCAGCCCGGCCGTGAAAAATCATTTTGAGGATGAACTAATTTTTCGGTATAAGGTACGTAAGGGGTAGCGCCAAGCCATTTTTCAAAATTGAGATTTGCCGGAATGGGCATCTCTTTTTCAACTGTACTTTCTTTTGGATCATCCACCGGCAGCCCTACATATATCGTATGCAGCTTGCCTACTCTGCCGTTTCGTACCAGCTCACAGGCTTTTTTAAATTGAGGCATAGAACGTTGCTGACTACCCACTTGTAACACACACCCCGACTGATGAACTTCCTCACTTAGCCGTCGCCCTTCACTTATGCAAAGAGAAGCGGGCTTTTCCATGTACACATGTTTTCCGGCGCGTACAGCCGTGATGGCTGGAAGCACGTGCCAGTGGTCAGGAGTGGCAATAATCACTGCATCTATATCTTTATCGCCAATTAAATCTTCATAATGCTCAAAAGTTTTGGTGCTGTTATAACCTGCTTTCCCCTTTTTTGCATAGAAATCATCAATAAATTTTTTCCCCAATTGCAATCTCTTGCTGTCCAGGTCACATACGGCAAGGACTTGCGACATCTCAGATTTCATAGTGCCGGGCAAGTCCCAGTCACGGGCTATTCTGCCAGCGCCGATACATCCAACATTTATTCGGTTAGAAGGAGCAAATTTACCCATAACAGAAGCGGGTACTATACTTGGTGCTCCGGCAAAAAGTGCGGCGCCGGCGGTTCCCTTTAGCGTGTTTTTAATAAAATTTCTTCTTGAAGATTGACTTTTTCTTATACTCATGGTCAAACAATTTGAATGTATTTTACCGGGCTCTTTTCTTCAATAATAAATACCTGTGCAGCATATTAAAGGTATCGAATTTCCTGATCCATGCCTTAATAAGGCAAGGGATCATCGGGAGATGTTGCATGTGCTCTGGTGTAATCCAGAGGCTTATTTTTGTCTATCACCCAAATAATGCCCCCCATAATGTGCTGCTGAAATTCTGGTGTGCTATAGGTATCGCTATCGTGGCCTAATGAAGTATACCACTGCCTTCCGCCATCAAATTCGTGACACCATACCGAAGGAGAAGAAGTGCCCCCATAATAGGTGGGTTTATCATTATCATCTAAAGGTCCAAGATTGTGTACCATTAATACATGAATATCCGGATTGTAATCTTTAAAGAAATAACATTCATCATTTCTTTGCCATCTTGCCGGCAGAAAAGAAGTGGATGGATGCGTATTGTCAATAATAATTTCCGTAAATGGCTGATGTTTGGCATGGCGCAAAAAAGATGCACCAATCAGTCTTTTGAACCAGGGCCACTGCCGTTCTGATCCGGTAGCGGAATGGATCCCTACAAAACCTCCGCCTGCCTGAATGTATCGCATAAAGGCCACTTTTTGTTCATCGGTATCAAAGGTTTCATTGTTCGTATTATTAAATACTACCAGGCTGAAACGTTTCAAATTGGTTTCCGTCATGCTGGCTGCATCATCGGAAACTTCCACTTTAAAACCATATTGCTGTCCCAACTGCTGTAATGCAGCCGTACAAGCTGCCCGGTTTTCATGTACGTAGCCATTCCCGTTTTTGGTATATACCAGCACGTTCACTTTCTTCCAGTTTATTTTTGCAAAGAGTCTGCCTCCGATTTGGGCTGTGGCAGAAAGGGCTATACCAATACCTAAAAGAAACAATAAACTTTTTTTCATCATTTAAACAAGCAAATTTCATATTTGAATAAGCAGGGCAATCACCTGGGAACAAAGCCGTTATTTACGAGTGCATATTTGTAAATATAAGGATATCCCGTCTCCTTTCCAACACTTGTTTTTATGTAAAAAGAAGAACTTTCTTTGCACTCGTTCCCGGCATCGTTTGCATTACAATTAATTAATTTTTCAGCCTGATATTTAGAAAAAATTTATTGAAGCCGGTAAATATAGGGAGATCAGGAAAAGGCATTATATCTTTATATCATGCAAAGGACTCGTTCTGTAACTATAAAAGATCTTGCCAGAAGATTAGGTATTTCTGCTTCAACCGTTTCCCGTGCGCTTAGAGGCAGTACGGAAATTAATGAAAAAACGAGAGCATTAGTCCAGGATTTAGCCAGAGAGTTAAAGTACTCACCCAATCCTATAGCGCTCTCGCTGAAAGAAAATAGGAGCAGGGTAATTGGTGTTATCGTTCCGGAGATTGCAAATTATTTCTGTTCTGCTGTAATCGCTGGTATTGAAGATATTGCCTATAATCTGGGCTATCATGTGGTGATTTTTCAAAGTCATGAAAGATATGACCGGGAAGTTGCTAATGTAAATCTTCTTTCTTCAAGGCGTGTTGACGGATTAATAATTTCAGTGTCAAACGAAACGAAAAAGGGGGGGCATTTAAAAGAACTTATAGATAAGGGAGTTCCGGTAGTAATGTTCGACAGAATTTGTGATGAAATTGATACACCCAGAGTGGTAACGGATGATTGTGGTGGCGCTTTTGAGGCTACCTGCCATCTTATCGAGCAGGGATATCATCAGATTGCTCACTTTACGATGTCGCCTCATTTATCGGTAACCAAAAACAGAATCAGAGGATATACTGAGGCTTTAAGGAAATATAAAATACCCCTTGAAAAAAGATGGATAATCCACAATAATTTCAGTCAGCCTGATATCAAAAAAGCACTCAATCAATTGTTGAAAACCGAACCCAAACCCAATGCAATTCTTGCAACCAGTGAAAGAATTGCGATGGATTGTTTTGGAATTATAAAGGAAATGGGCTTATCTATTCCATCGGATATAGCCATGGTTGGTTTTACTGATAATCCATTTAGCCGTTTGCTGGCTCCTCCTTTAACTGCTATTCACCAACCTACTTTTGATATCGGGCTGTCGGCAACGAGGTTGCTTATTTCTATGATTGAAAATAATGTATTACAACCTCCTTATAAAACAATCGAACTTAAAACCACCATGGAAATAAGAGCATCGTCTATGAAGAACAAGAAAACACAGAAATTAGTATGAAACAAGCTTCCGCTTAATCTTCTCCTTTTTCTCTTTTTAGTCTATCATCCTCGACCACACTTCATAGATGGGGTCTCCCCTTGAACTCAACCCCGAATGTATCCAGTCTCCGTTTTCTACCTTCCCGTCAAAAGATAAGGAAGCTCCAACCCTGCTGTTATCGCGGGAGAAAAATTCAATATTTTCCGTGTATTTACCATTAACAAATGTGTAAGTACCCCCTCCCGTCCCTGAAAATTCACCCGTTTCAATATTTATTGCAGCCCATTGAAAGCGGGTTCCGGTCAGTAATTTTAAGGTTCTCCTGGAACGTAAAGGTAATTCAACCATTTTCCCGTCCTGTCTGCGCTGAGTAATGCGCCAGTTCCCTGCGAGTTCACCTCGTCCGTCATCGGTTCTTTGCCACTTAGATTGTGCCCCTCCAATATTGCTTGCAAGGATATTTTTTTTGATATTGTATTTGAATTGGAGGGTCTTGCCAACCTTTGATTTATCATCGCTGTCAAACTCTACTTTTAGATTGATTGCATTGCCCGTAATAGTTAATGGTCCGCCAAAGCTGTGGATATACTTTTTATTCGCCTTGTCATACTTTGTGAGCATACAATAACTGTCTGCCACGATAAGGGACTGTTCAATGCTGCCGTTAGCATTATGCCAGGCACCATCGAGGACAGAGGGTGGATATTCCAGGCTACGGTAGCTGAAAACCAGAAAAATGCCTGCACTAAAAGCGAGGATAAAAAAGAACTTTTGAAGGGAAGCGTATAAAATCTTCATAATAAGTACTTTTAAAGCATTATTTGGATGGATTATAATCTTTCTTGCAAATCTTCTGAAACAGCCTGTTCCGTAACTTCTGGTACTATTAATAAAGATAAGCGTTAACAATCGTTTGTCCAAAATTTGAGCAGGTATTCTGAGAATGCATTTTTACTATTATCTTGCAACTTCCTTCCCTTAATTATTTTTTATATTTTAGAATAATAAAAACATCTAAAAACTGATCCATCATGAGTATGGTTGATTCTTTTGAAAAGATTTCGTGCCAGATATTCCCGAATTTCAGTGCAGGTTCCCGATTTTCGGCCCAGGAAGTTGCCGCACTGATTAAGGAGAAACAAGATCAGGGGATACCCTGTGTTTTAGGACTGGCAACCGGCTCCACCCCCAAAACTTTATACGCCGAACTTATTCGGTTACATAAGGAGGAAGGGCTAAGTTTTAAAAACGTAGTTGCTTTTAATCTGGATGAGTATTATCCAATGGACAGGAATGCCCTGCAAAGCTATCACCGTTTTATGAGGGTTAATCTTTTTGATCATATTGATATTGACCCCAAAAACTGTCATATTCCCAGCGGAGAATGGCCAAAAGAAAAGGTAAAAGAATATTGTGCCCAATATGAACAAATGATCGCCGATGCCGGAGGGATTGATCTTCAGATTTTGGGCATAGGAGTAAACGGGCATATAGGATTTAATGAACCCGGGTCGAGCGTTTATTCCAGAACGAGGCTGATAACTTTAGAAAACTCAACCCGGTTAGCTAATTCTTTTGAGTTTGCTAATATAGCCCAGGTGCCTCGTCTTGCTGTTACAACCGGGATAAGCACGATCATGAAGGCTAAGAAAATCTTATTAATGGCCTGGGGGCAGTCTAAGGCGCCTGTAATTAAAGCAGCAGTTGAAGATCGGATAACAGAATCTGTTCCAGCTTCCTTATTGCAAAATCATGATAATTGTGTTTTTGTTTTGGATGATTTGGCGGCCTCTGAACTTACCCGGTTTAAATCGCCCTGGCTCACCGGCGATTGTGATTGGACACCAAAGTTGATACGCAGAGCCGTAATTAATGCGGCACTGAAATTGAAGAAACCGGTATTGAGTTTAACCAACAGCGATTATACCGATAATGGGCTGGGAGATTTACTGGTAGAAAAGGGAGATGCGTACGAAATCAATCTGCAGGTATATTATATGCTGCGGGACAGCATTACCGGGTGGCCAGGAGGAAGGCCCAATTCAGATTTGCCACAGCACCCCGAACGATCTGCCCCGCATCCTAAGAGGGTGGTTATTTTTTCGCCTCATCCGGATGATGATATTATTTCAATGGGAGGTACTTTTCAACGCCTCCACGACCAGGGACATGAAGTGCATGTGGCTTATCAGACTTCAGGTAATATTGCAGTGACGGATGAGTTTGTAACCCGTTTCCTTGATTTCGCAGTAGGATTTGAAGAGATGTTTGATATAGACAGTGCAAAATCAAGAAAGATATCCCAGGATGCCCGGAATTATTTTAGTGAAAAAAAGTCCAGACAGACCGACTCGAATGATATCCGTCGTATAAAAGGACTCATCCGCAGGTGCGAGGCAAAAGCTACCTGCAGGTATGTCGGTATCGGAGACGATCACGCTCATTTCCAGAATCTTCCTTTTTATGAGACGGGAACTATTGAAAAAAAGCCGAAAGGAGAAGAAGATATCCAGTTGACAATGAAACTTTTGAGGGAAATCAAACCCCACCAGGTATTTTGCGCTGGTGATCTTGCCGATCCGCATGGAACACATAAGGTTTGTTTGGAAATAGTATTTGAATCACTAAAGCGGCTTAAGGCAGAAGGGGATGAATGGATAAAAGACTGTTGGGTTTGGTTGTATAAAGGGGCATGGCAGGAATGGGATATTACGGAGATTGAAATGGCAATTCCTATGAGCCCCGAGCAGGTTCTGAAAAAGCGCTTTGGCATTTTTATTCATCAATCCCAGAAAGACTCTGTTCCATTCCAGGGAACAGATGCCCGTGAATTCTGGCAAAGGGCTGAGGACCGTAATGCTAATACCGCTGATTTATATGCCCGGTTAGGATTAACCCGCTATGCAGCAATGGAAGCCTTTGTGAGATGGCA
>CAZFGP010000046.1:14514-26351 GCA_964518685.1 uncultured Terrimonas sp. | reverse complement strand
AGGCAAAAGCATATATTCCAATTTAGAAATAGTAGAGATATATTCGGTCCATAAATTACCCTGGGCTCCGAGGATATAATGATGTTCATTGCTGTTCAACTCTTTTGGTACCGGATCAAAACTATATACTTTTTCGAGCGGAAGGTATCCACCAATAACCAGTGAATCTTCATTCCTGCGTTGTGCATAATCCAGATACAAATAAGAATTGGGGGTCATGATCACTTCATGTTTTAATTTCGCCGCTTCAATGCCTCCCTTTTCTCCGCGCCAACTCATCACGGTAGCATTGGGTGCAAGCCCACCTTCCAGAATCTCATCCCACCCAATAATAGCCCTGCCTTTACTATTGAGATATTTTTCAATCCTGCCTACAAAATAACTTTGTAATCCATGTTCATCTTTCAGGTTTTTTTCTTTAATGAGGTTCTGGCAAAAAGCGGATCTTTTCCAGGAGTCCTTTGGACATTCGTCACCTCCGATATGGATATATTTAGAAGGGAACAGTTGCATCACTTCATCGAGTACATCCTCCAAAAAATGAAATGTGTATTCACTGGGGCAGTAAACATCCCGAAACACACCCCATCCCTGTTGCACATTTTTTGTTGTGCTGTCGCCATACCAGGGTGAATATTTTGCCGGTTTTGTGGGCTCATCGGGGAAACAACTTAACTGAGGATAAGCGGCTATTGCCGCAGAAGCATGTCCTGGCATCTCTATTTCCGGAATCACAGTAATAAAGCGGTCGGCAGCATACCGGACAATCTCTTTGATCTGCTCCTGGGTATAGTAACCGCAATATTTGATACCGTCATTTCCAGTTCCCGGATAACGGCCAATAATAGTACCATTTCTGCATCCACCCACTGCTGTAAGCCCTGGATATTTTTTGATTTCAATACGCCAGCCCTGATCATCTGTCAGATGCCAGTGAAAAGTATTGATTTTATGCAAGGCAAGAAGGTCAAGATATCTTTTTATGAAGTCGGTATCAAAAAAATGGCGACATGCATCCAGCAAAGCGCCCCGATAACCAAACCGGGGGTAATCCTCCACTGAAACTACAGGCAACTGTAACAGACTCGTTTTCTCAACAGGCAATAACTGGATCAGTGTCTGGATACCGTAGAAAGTCCCCGCAGTACTATTGCCTTTTATCTCTATTCCGGATGGATTTATTTGTAAGGTATATCCTTCCGGCCGGGCAGTATCACCCACGCCTGACGATGACTTGAGCCGGATAAAATTAGTTGACGCTTTTTTAACGGTACGGAGTGAAAAGCCATAGTATTGCTGTAAATAGTGATTCAAAAACTGAATTGCAGGCAGGTCTTTCGTGCTACTGCTTAGGATCACGGTTTTATTGCTGAGGGAAAAATTACCTGAATGCTGCTCTATCTTCACCGGTGCCGGGATAACAGACAAAGAGGTTTGCGCCTGAGTTTGCATAAAAAACAGGCTTAGTGCTGCAACAAAAAATCTTTTCATAAATGATTTGTTTTTGTATGGTCCGGGAGATGGTTAACGCTTTACGGGCTACCCTTTTCTCCGGGATATCAAAAATACAGCTAATTACCTCCAATAAAGGTCGTATTGGATTTCTAATCGTATTTTCGCCATCTACAGGATGCAAATGCAGCTATCTGTTTTAAGTTCCAATTCATGCATAATGCAAAATACTTCTGTTCCTAATAATGCCGCTGCCGAAGAAACGGCGTTGCGCAAAGACAGTCATCTCGACCTCGCATTGCGATCGCAAAACAACGAGACAGATCCCCGATTTTATTACGAACCAATGATTGCCGCACATCCTAATCTTAAAGATAACTGGGAAACCGTTTTTGGCGGTAAGAAGATGAGGTTTCCCATCTGGATTTCCAGCATGACGGGGGGCACCGGCAAAACAAACGAGGTAAACAGGCGGTTAGCCGCCACAGCAAAAAGATTTGGACTGGGCATGGGCGTAGGCTCTGCGCGTATTGCCATTGAAGACCAGGCAAAGGCTAAAGATTTTGACCTCCGGAATATACTGGGAGACGATGCCCCCTTCTATCTAAATTTTGGAATTGCTCAAATAGAGGATTTATTAAATTCTAAAGGCATATACAAACTGGAAGACCTCCGCAAACAACTCGGTGCCGATGGCTTTATTATCCACGTAAATCCCTTACAGGAATGGATGCAACCCGAAGGAAATAAAATTGAATCACCACCGGTGGATACCATAAAGAAATTTCTGGAAGAAACAGGGGGTTGTTCTTTAATTATAAAAGAAGTGGGGCAAGGTTTTGGCCCCGAAAGCATGAAAGCGCTGCTGACTTTACCTCTGACCGCCATAGAATTTGCGGCAGCAGGAGGAACTAACTTTTCCAAAGTAGAACTGCAAAGAAATGAGGCAAAAAGCCGATTCCTGAATTCCTTTATCGGGATAGGGCAAACAGCAGATGAGATGGTTGATATCCTGAATCAACTGACCTCTGAAATGGGAGAAAACAGGAAATGCAACCAGGTAATTATTAGCGGCGGTATCCGGAACTTTTTGGATGGCTATTATTTTATTACGAAATCGAAATTGAAAGCTATTTATGGACAGGCATCTGCTTTCCTGGAGTACGCCATGCAATCTCAGGAAGCATTAGATGAATTTGTACAATATCAAAGAGTAGGGCTGTTGCTCGCAAAAGCTTATTTTAAAATTAAAAAGATATAATGACACATAAATTTCAGTTGATAAACGGGTTTTCAAAAAAGAGCAGGGAAGAAAAACTGGCGCTTATTACAAGACTGATACCTGATTCCAACAAAGCTTTACAGGTTTACAAAAGCTTTCATCATGCTGATGAAAAAATCCAGGAAATGATCG
This sequence comes from uncultured Terrimonas sp., assembly GCA_964518685.1. Taxonomy (GTDB): domain Bacteria; phylum Bacteroidota; class Bacteroidia; order Chitinophagales; family Chitinophagaceae; genus Agriterribacter. Next base: position 23,485 of record CAZFGP010000046.1, on the reverse strand, counting down.
AGGAATTCAGTGAAAACACCATCTCTAATTTCCATTTACCTTATAGTGTAGTTCCCAACTTTTTGCTCAACGAGAAAGTGTACACCGTTCCTATGGTCATTGAAGAAAGTTCGGTAGTTGCAGCGGCAGCGCAGAGTGCAAAATTTTGGTTTAACCGGGGTGGATTTAAAGCGAAGGTGCTGGATACGGAAAAAATAGGGCAGGTACATTTCCTCTGGCACGATAACAAAGCACTATTAATCCAAAAATTTCCGGAACTAAAAGAAAGACTTATCAAAGAGGCCTTTGAAATAACTGAAAACATGGTGCGCAGGGGAGGTGGAATTATAAATATCGAACTAAAAGACCTTTCTGCATCAGAACCCGGACTGATGCAACTCTTTTGCACCTTTGAAACGGCAGATTCAATGGGCGCCAATTTTATTAATTCCTGTCTGGAACGATTTGCCGAAACCTTTAAAGACTGGCATGCTGCACAAGCAGAGTTTTCAGAAAACGGACTGGAAATAATTATGTGTATCCTTTCTAATCTTACCCCTAACTGCCGGGTAAGGGTACATGTAGAAACAGCAATAGATACGATGGATGACATTGTTCCCGGCATGACAGGTGCAGAATTTGTTCGAAGATTTCGGTTAGGTATTCATGTAGCAGAAGCAGATACTTACAGGGCCGCTACTCACAACAAGGGAATATTTAACGGAGTGGATGCTGTGGTATTGGCTACGGGAAACGATTTCAGGGCCGTTGAAGCCTGTGGGCATGCTTTTGCTGCCCGCTCAGGAAAATATTCACCGCTTTCCCGGGTTGAAGCAGACGAACATACTTTTCGATTTATCCTGGAACTTCCTATTGCACTGGGAGTAGTGGGAGGCTTAACCACCCTTCATCCCCTGGTTAAACTTAGTCATGATCTGCTGGGCCATCCCTCTGCCATGGAACTTATGGGTATCGCCGCTGCCGCTGGACTGGCTAATAATTTCGCTGCGGTTAAATCATTGGTCACCATCGGAATTCAAAAAGGACATATGAAAATGCACCTGCTGAATATTTTGAAACAATTAGGCGTTCCTGAAGAAAGAAAACATGAGGTTATCAACTATTTTAAGGATAAAATTGTTTCCGTGCATGCGGTGCGACAGCTTACCGAAAGCTGGGAAATTAAACCGGCAATCAAATGAGCGATCTGGTCTTCAAAGCATCAGGCAAACTGTTATTGTTTGGAGAATACCTGGTACTTCGGGGTGCAAAATCAATCGCTATTCCGTTGCATTACAAACAGTTGCTCCATATCACTTCCTATTATTCCAAAAACCTGCTGTGGGAATGCTACGAAAATAATAAATGCTGGCTGAGAATTGAATTTTCCGCAAACCTTGAAATAATGCAGAGTACCAATGAAGCAAAAGCCAATATTATACAACAACTCCTGCGACTGATTCAAAATAAAAAACCAAATCTTAAAGTCTGCGGTTTATCCTTTAGGTTTGACCTGGATTTTGACCGAAATTACGGGTTCGGCACCAGTTCCACTTTGCTTTCCTTACTCAGTCAATGGTCAGGGATAGACCCCTATCTGTTGCAAAGAGAAAGTTTCCCGGGTTCGGGTTTTGACATTGCCGCAGCAACGGCCCGGGGCCCCTTTATTTATCAGATGCAGACAATTGATGATAAAATTCGCAGAATCCTGACGCCTTATGAACCACATGATAAAATAAGTAATCAATTATTATTCATTTTTACCGGGAAAAAGCAGCATAGCCTGCAGGAGGTCCGTAACTTCAGAAAGATTGAAACCCTTCCGGGTTATATACAGGAAATGAATACTATTGTAAATGAAGTGGAACATTGTACCGGGATTGAGGAATTTGAAAACCTTATGTTTCGGAGTGAAAAGCTGTTATCTGATATTTTGAATGTTACGACCGTAAAAGAAAAACTGTTTGAGGACTATCCTTTTGCTATCAAATCTTTAGGCGCCTGGGGAGGAGATTTCGTGATGGCAACATATAGAAATCAAGAACTGGCGAAAGAATATTTTACTAAAAAGGGGATGACTCCTGTATTTACTTACCCGCAATTGATTAAAACATGACCCAATCTATAGTTTGGCGATGCCCTTCCAATATCGCCCTGGTGAAATATTGGGGGAAAAAAGAAAATCAGATCCCCTGCAATGCCTCGTTAAGTATGACGCTGCACAATGCCTTTACGGAGATCCGGCTGGATCTTTCTCCCAAAAAGGAAACCGGCATCGAGCTGGAATACTTTTTTGAAGGCAATAGGAAAAGTGATTTTGAACAGCGCATTCTATTATACCTGGAAAGAGTTGTTGATTTTCTTCCTGTTTTGAAAGCTTATGCAATTCGTCTGGATTCTAAAAACTCTTTTCCGCATTCTGCCGGCATCGCCTCTTCTGCCTCTGCCTTTGGCGCCCTGGCTTTAGCACTTCTTTCTGCTTCGGGCTATAATGAAGTAGATTTAATGCAAAAGGCGAGTTCCCTCTCGCGGCTCGGCAGTGGCAGCGCCTGCCGGTCAATGTTTGCCCATTATGCATTATGGGGGCACCTGAACGGGATTAGAAATTCATCCAACGAATATGCAATACCTGTGGAAGAAGTGCATGACTGCTTTGCCGATATGTATGATGCAATTTTGATTGTTGAGGATACCCCCAAAAAGGTTTCCAGTAGTGTTGGGCACCAGCTTATGAAGGGGCATTGGTATGCCGACAAACGTTTTCAACAGGCTGATAATCATTGCTTAAGTATGTTAACTGCACTAAAAGCAGGGGATTTTACGCAATTTGTAACAGTAATTGAACAGGAGGCTTTAGCTTTGCATGCCATGATGATGACCTCGGACAATTATTATCTGCTAATGAAACCGGGTACTATTTTCATCATCGAATCTATTATGCAATTCAGAAAAGATTCAGGTATTCCTGTTTGTTTCACGCTCGATGCCGGGCCAAATGTACATGTTCTCTATCCCGGCAGCCACAAAAAAGAGGTGGATGAATTTCTTAACACTGAATTAGAACCTGGTTTAAAAGGAATTATATACGACCATATTGGAAAAGGACCACAAAAAATAACAAGCTGACAGATGGATAGCTTTAACTCGAAAATTCTATTGTTTGGAGAATATACAATACTGCAAAACAGCATGGCCTTAGTTATTCCCTGTGATTTGTATTCGGGTAAGCTGAGTTTTTATGAAGAAGCTGCTAACAAGAAAGATGCCTTACAATCGAATGAATATCTAAAAAAATTCTCCGGTTTTATAGCCAGTCATGTTGATGAAAATTTTGTATTGGAAGTAATGCGCTTTGAAAGAGAATTAGAAAAGGGACTCTTTTTTCAGAGTACTATCCCACAGGGCTATGGATTGGGTAGTTCAGGTGCCCTGGTTGTTGCCATTTTTCTGCGATATCTGAAAAAGGCGAAAAGCCTTAAGGATGATTTAAAGGTGCTGACTTTCCAAAAAATGGACCAGTTGAAGAACAGCCTGGGAAAATTAGAATCTTATTTTCATGGAGTAAGTTCGGGACTGGATCCACTCAGCATTATATTAAACGAGCCCCTCCTTTACAAAGGAATAAGAAATATTGTAACCACTACACTGCCCTTACAGGACAATAATGGTAAGAACATTATTTTTTTACTGAATACCCATATTTCCAGGCATACCTCGGCGCCAATGAAAAAATTTAACCGTTTACAGGAAAATAAACATTTTCAGAAAAAATTAAAGGAGGAATTAGCTCGCTATAATACGGATGCTATTCATCATTTTCTGGAAAACGATCGCGGGGCTTTTTATCAGCAACTATGCAATATCAGTTCTTTCCAATTGAATGAAATGCATGAATTTATACCCGAAACTTTACAGCCGGCTGTAAAGAACGGATTAGACCACGGTGATTATTTTCTGAAACTCTGTGGTGCAGGAGGCGGTGGATTCATGCTGGGCTTCACCCGCAACTGGGAAAAAACCAGAACCGAATTGCATCCATTTGACCTCCAGATTATTTACAGGTATTAAGAGAAAATACAATTAGTCAACCCCTTTTTTAACAAAAATTGGTTTCCATTTGTTTACCAATGTTGCGCAATTTTTTTCCTTAAGAATGCGACACTCCTCTCCAATTGATCCATCCCATCCACACCATCTTCAATACTGATCCAACTGTTGAATCCAACTCTTTTTAATTCAGAAAAAATTGCATCATAATCGTTCAGTCCTTTCCCAATTTCCCCATGACTCAACCGTTTTGCATACCCCAAAGCACCGCCTTCCTCTTTCCTTAAATCTTCAATAGTACCTTCTTTTAGATACCTGTCACTGGCATGCATAGTAACCACGCGGCTGGATACCCGGTACAATAAATCCAACGGATCCTCACCGGCGAGATAGGTGTTGCTGGGGTCATAATTTACGCCAAAATTAGGATGGTCTATGCTGTCTACTAACTTACAAAACACGTCCATCTTTTGTGCAAACTCAGGATATTCCCAGAAATCATCTTTATAGTGATTTTCCAAAATCAGGGTAATTCCACGTTCCTGTGCATAAGGCAGGCAGGCATATATACATTCCGCAGCCAGTTTAACCCCTTCTTCTACTGACAATTCGGGGCGGCGTTGTCCTGACAAAACCCGGCAGTACGAGCCACCGAGGATCTGGGTCATATCAATCCAGCTTTTTTGTTTGGCAATTTCCTTTTCCCTGAACTTTTCATCGGGATGGGTAAAATCAGGAGAACAGCACATCATGGGGATAGTTTTGCCATGACCTTCCACCTCTTTGCGAAACTCAGACCATTTTTTAGGATCGGTCATTTCCAGAAAACCGGCATACCATTCCAAGCCGTCAATATCCAACTTTACAGCCAGATTTATCCATTCAGAAACGGTCATTGTTCCATCCTTACAAAGGGCATTTATAAAAGCTTTAGGAAAAGCTGCTAATTGGGGCATAATATCAATTTGAAATTTAAGATTTAAGATTTGATTGCCAGCCCGGCAGTAATTTATAGACTCTTGTCATTTATTGCAAACAAAGAGCAAGAAAACAACATTTTATACTTGATGGCGGTTAATAAAATTTCTGACAAGATATCTGATAATATGGTTATCCCAAAAATAAAAAAATAAAGGCTTGATAAAGTGAGCTTCATGTATGATCAAACTAACCAACACAACTATTTTATCATGATCAGTTTCTTTTTTTGACTGAACTCTTTACTGCCTCTGGCATGAACAAAATATAGTCCACCACTAAGCTGGCCTAAGGCTTTAGAGATTTTCATCGAACACTCATAATCAAAGAAAAAAGATATTTCTACGGGAACCACCTGCCAATTTTTCGAAATAATTCTTGAATCGGTGGCAATTTCATGGAGGTTCTGCAATCTCTTTTATTCCTCCATTTTCCCGATCCCTAATTTTTCTACCGCAATTTGCGAAGCGATCTGACTGGCATCTTTTTTATTATAAGCCTTCCCTTCAGCGATCAGTTCCCCGTCTACCACTGCTCCCACTGTAAATAACCGCCTGCCATTTTCGAACCTTTCTTCAAGTGTTTCAAACTCAAGCACCTTCCCATTCTTATTGGCCCAGCCATACAATTTATTTTTATGGTTGATTTCCAGCGTTTCAAGATCATCTACAAACATATAAGGAATGATCATATGGTTCAGTACCCATTTTTTTGTATGTTTAAAGCCTTTATCCGTATACACAGCGCCAACTAAGGCTTCCAGGGTATTGCCAAAAATCTGACTGACTTTTAAAGAACCATCACTCTTATTGTAAATAGTAATCCTTTTCAGCCCCATTTTTACGGCTATGTCATTGAGTGTCTGACGGTTTACCATCTTACTTCTCATTTCGGTCAGAAAACCTTCTTCTTTATAAGGATATCTTCTAAACAGATAATCAGCAACAATACCGCTAAGGATTGCATCCCCCAGATATTCCAGCCGTTCATTATTTTGGTCTGTGCTTTCCCGGACTGAACGGTGGCTTAGGGCTGTTTTATATAAAGTAAAATTGCCCGGGGCAAAGCCCAGGACATTATACAATTGTTTGTAAAAATGCCAATCGCCTTTGTCTATCGAAAGATATTGAATAAAATACCGCACTAACGTCAAACGTATATTTTTTGTGGTAATAAGAAGTTGCGAAACTAATGCAACTCCATCAGATGTTGACTGTTCCCGGCAAATCTAAGGAGAAATCAGGCGGAATATTTTTTTAATATCACAGATGCATTATGACCTCCGAAACCAAAAGTATTGCTAAGAGCAGCACGCACTTCGCGCTTTTGAGATTTCCAAAAAGTAAAATTAAGCCCGGGATCCAGTCCCTCATCGTCAGTAAAATGATTAATGGTAGGAGGAACAATATCATTTTTTACCGCCAGGGCACAGGCAATTGACTCTATCACACCGGCAGCGCCCAATAAATGTCCGGTCATGGATTTGGTAGAACTGATATTCAAACGATATGCATGTTCACCAAATACCGTTTGAATAGCTTTTACTTCGGAAATATCTCCTAATGGGGTGGAAGTGCCATGAACATTGATATAATCTATGTCTTCCGGCTTCATGCCGGCATCCTGCAGGGTAGCAAACATTACATTTTTGGCGCCCAATCCTTCCGGATGAGGCGCTGTAATATGGTATGCGTCAGCAGTTGCACCAGCTCCGGCAATTTCACATACAATATTGGCGCCTCTTGCCAGGGCATGTTCCAGATTTTCTAAAATCAGCATCCCGGCGCCTTCTCCTATAACAAAACCATCCCGGTCTTTATCAAATGGACGAGAAGCTGTTTCGGGATCGTCATTCCTTTCACTCAATGCTTTCATAGCATTAAACCCGCCTACTCCTGCCTCCTTAATCACACTTTCACTTCCTCCGGCAAGGATAATGTCTGCCTTGCCCAAACGAATCAGGTTAAAAGCATCCATAATGGCATGCGTAGAGGAAGCGCAGGCAGAAACCACCGCATAATTGGGCCCGCGGAAACCGTGCCGCATGGATATTCGACCTGCTGCAATATCCAAAATCATCTTGGGAATAAAAAACGGATTGAAACGAGGTGTGCCGTCGCCTTTGGCAAACTCCGTTACTTCTTCCTGAAAAGTAATTAATCCTCCGATACCACTGGAAAAGATGACCCCTACCCGATCCGGGTTGACTGATTCTTTACTGATGCCGGCGTTCTTTACCGCCTCATCACTACAAACCAATGCAGTTTGGGTAAAGCGGTCCATTTTACGGGCCTCTTTTCTATCCAGAAAATGGGTAGGATCAAAATGCTTTAATTCGCAGGCAAACCTTGTTTTGAATTTTGAAGCATCAAACAAAGTAATGGGATTCGCTCCTGAAACGCCATTAATAAGTCCATGCCAGTAGTCAGGCACAGAATTTCCCAGCGGGGTTAAAGCACCAATACCTGTTACAACAACTCTTTTTAAATCCATAAGCCGATTTGCCTGCGATCCTGGAATAAGGAGAAAATTACTTTGCGTGTTCTTCAAGATATGCAATAGACTGCCCCACAGTAGTAATGGTTTCAGCCTGCTCATCTGGAATTGAGATATTGAATTCTTTTTCGAATTCCATGATCAGTTCTACAGTGTCCAAGGAATCAGCCCCCAGATCATTGGTAAAAGATGCTTCCGGCGTTACTTCGGCTTCATCAACACCGAGTTTGTCAACAATAATCTTCTTCACTCTTGTTGCAATGTCAGACATGGTTGTAAAATTTGGTTAATACTGGGTGCAAAAATATAGTTTTTGGGATAAAAACAATATCTATTTGAATTTGTATCAAAAAGATACTCATTTTTCAGGCTGGAGAGAGAAAGATTTCCTCCCCCGAAGCTCCTCCCGAATAAACCAAAACGGAGTCAGAATCGGGCTTATTTTCAATTCATAGCGGCAAGAATATGCGTCTGTAAATGGCGCCCGTTACGGATTATCATCCATCCAACCGGTAATAAGCAGGTTGGGGAAGATTGAAAAACACCACCCCAGATATTTTCTCAGATTCATAGAACATTTTTCGTATTTTTAAAAATCATTGCTGTAAATCAATTCTATGCCATTAAGAATCATAGATCATGATTCAAGTGAATATCATCAAATGACACAATTGCGGGATGAAATCCTGCGCAAACCTTTAGGATTATATTTTGATCCTGAAGAGACTCACCAAGAAAAAGAGGATATCCTGATTGGCGCCTTCGAAGAGGATCAACTGATCGGTTGCTGCATGCTTACTCCCACCAATGGACAAACCTGCAGGTTAAGACAAATGGCCGTAATCAGCGATCTTCAGAAAAAGGGGATCGGCGCCTCCCTGATAAATTTTGCAGAGAATGTAGCCAGAGACAAAGGGTATCATACCATGATCATGCATGCCCGGAAATCCGCGATAGGATTTTATCAAAAGTTCGGCTATTCCATTTCCGGAGACGAATTTCAGGAAGTTAGCATCCCCCACTATGTAATGAAGAAGGCTTTAAGATGAGAGTAACGGACAGAGGGTCATAATCGCACATAAAAAGTTCTATTTCCAACTGAATCAAAAACTATTTGCTTAATTTTCTATCCAATATCGGATAGCGCTTCCCCGACGAGAAAAATGAAGAAACTGAAACCACATATACACATAGTGAACATAGTAGTACCCTATGTGCCTTATATTCCTATGTGTTTAAATTGCAGAGGAGACCTAAAACCACATAGACACATAGATAACATAGAAAAACCTATGTGACCTATATCCCTATGTGTTTAAATTGCAGAGGAAACTGAAAACCACATAGACACATAGTGAACATAGTAGAACCCTATGTGTCCTATATCCCAATGTGTTTGAAATGCAGAGAAAACTTAAACCACATAGACACATAGTGAACATAGTAGAACCCTATGTGTCCTATATCCCTA
>CAZFGP010000046.1:1548-14414 GCA_964518685.1 uncultured Terrimonas sp. | reverse complement strand
TAGAACCCTATGTGTCCTATATCCCTATGTGTTTGAAATGCAGAGGAAACTGAAAACCACATAGACACATAGTGAACATAGTAGAATCCTATGTATCCTATATTCCTATGTGTTTAAAAAAAATGTTTTTATGCTGACAAAAAAATACCTGGATGATTTAACCTACCGCGTTTTAGGAGCCGCAATTGAAGTTCACAGGGCAATTGGCCCTGGTTTATTGGAATCAGTTTATCACCAATGCCTGATGGAAGAATTAAACCTGAGTGGGATCCGCTTTCAAACGGAATTAATCGTTCCAGTTTATTACAAGGGCTTAGAATTAGATGCCGATTTAAGATGTGATTTGTATATAGAAAATTGTTTGGTCGTAGAGCTTAAAGCAGTACAAGAAATGATTCCTGTATTTGATGTGCAATTATTAACGTATATGAACCTATTGGAAGCGCCCAAGGGTATTTTAATCAATTTTTTCTGTAAGAATCTATTCAAAGACGGACAAAAAACATTTGTAAACGATTATTTCAGAAGATTAGCAGATGAATAATTAACCAAAAACAAAGCCACAAAGACAATTTGGAATACCCTTAGGTGTTTAATAATTATAGGCTTGCAGGGAAAAATTTAATTTTTTTCCTCATATCTATTGGTTAGATTTATAGTCTTCAATTTACCAATTGCCAGATGACTATGCCTCCAACTAACGAAAGAGAACTTCTGCACCGGTTGACTCAACATGATGAATATGCGTTTACCCAACTTTTTAGGCTCTATTATTCCGAGGTGTATCATATTGCGGCACTATATACCCGGTCATACCTGCTGGCTGAAGAAATTGCAAATGATGTTTTTGTGAAAATCTGGTTGAGAAGAGACCATTCTGAGGGTATTTTGAATTTACGGACTTATTTGTTTGTAGTTACCCGGCACATGGTTTACAAAACCATGAATCGTCTTAAGAAACATTTGAAAACCATTCCGCTTGACAATGACGTTCGAGTACACGCCGACAGTGACCCTTGTACCTGGGTAATAGAAAGGGAACACCATTTTATGCTGCAAAAAGCAGTAGAGAGATTGCCAGCAAGGCAGAGGCAGGTCTTTAAGTTAGTAAAAAACAAGGGTTTCTCGCGTAAAGAAACAGCTGGCATTCTTCATATTAATACGGAAACGGTGAAGTTTCATCTGAGAGAGGCTATGCAAGGTATTCGTGCTCTATGCAAGTCACAACTTGAACTTTAAATTAGATGACTCATTTCATCAGGTTAATTTTTTTTGCTCCACTTAAAAAAAACCGGACAAAAACCTACCCATTATTTTCTTAAAGGTACTCCTATAATAACCCAGCCCAATTTCCCCTTTTGAAGGATAATGCCTGTGCAACACTCCTGAATTTAATTGATCCGCTTTTATCACCTAAAAATCAGAATTAAATTATGATTGTACCAAAAATTCATTCGGGCATGAATAGTATGAGGTTTGAGTGGTTTAGGATTTGCAGCATTGCCAGCTTAATGTTTATTGTGCTTTTCATTTCCATTGCCGAAAGCAGGGCAGGCTACCAGAACAAATTGCTTGATTTTAGCAATAGTTTAGCAGCAGATTGGGGAGAATCTGAAAAACCGCCCATAGAAGTTACGGGGCAGGTTCTGGATGATGCCAACAGCCCTTTGCCCAACGCAAGCGTTACGATAAAGGGTACTAAAACAGGAGTGACTACAGATGCGAACGGAAAATTTGCAATTACGGTGCCCGGCGAGCATTCCGTATTAATAATAACCTATACCGGTTTTGTTAGCCGTGAAATTACAGTAGGGAATAATCAGACCTCAATTGTCATTAATTTGACCAGATCTGATGATGCTATGGATCAGATTGTGGTTACGGCGCTTGGCATAGGTCGCCAGGCAAGGAGCCTCGGATATGCTACCACTACCGTAAAATCGGATGAGCTGGTGGTGAATCGGACACCCAATATGATAAATGCGCTGGAAGGAAAGGTCGCAGGGGTAAATATTGCTGCTCTCGGTACCGGACCTGGCGGCACGGCTAAAATTCGTATAAGGGGACAATCTTCTATTTCAGGACAGAACAGTCCGTTGATTGTTATTAATGGTGTACCTATTGATAATACCAATTTTGGAACAAAGCCAGGCTCGGCAGGAAGTGATAATTCTATTGGAGTAAGGGGAGGTGGAGGCAATACCTCCGATGGCGGAGATGGACTGAGCAGCATTAATCCCGATGACATAGAAAGTATGACTATCTTGAAGGGGGCTACTGCTGCTGCATTGTACGGTTCACGTGCAAAGGATGGAGTAATTATGATTACCACAAAAACGCGGATGAAAGGTAACGGGATCGGGCTTTCCTATAATGTGAATTATACCAATGAAACCCCGCTCGATTTTACGGATTTTCAATATGAATATGGGCAGGGAGAAAACGGCGTACGCCCAACCAGTCCTAATCCAACCTCGGGAGAATGGTCTTTTGGTGAAAAATTTGCACCAGGAATGACTCAGGTTTTATTTAACAACCTGGTTCTTCCATATACTCCCCAGGGTGATATTATCAGGAAGTTTTTCCGAAACGGGCAAAATCTGTCTAATACGGTTACCCTGGAGGCAGGGGGTGAAAAAGGCGGCTTACACCTTTCCCTTGGAAATTTATCGAGTAATGGAATTATGCCTAATAATACCTTTAACCGGAAATCTATGAATCTTGGTTTTGCGTATAATCTGACACAAAAATTAAGCTTCTCCGGGAACGTGAATTATTCTTTTGAGGTGAATAAAAATCCGCCCAATATTGCCGACCAGGATAATACTATTCCAACAACCTTGTATAGTCTGGCTACCTCCATGCCGCTTGAAGTGCTGGATGAAAATAAATATGACGCTGAGGGAAATGAATACGTGTTTTCCAGATTCAAGAATCGAACCAACCCCTACTGGGTGCTTGCTGAGCAATTTCAGAATATTCGAAGAGACCGGTTATTCGGAAATTTATCAGTAAAGTACGATCTTTTTGACTGGTTGTATGCGCAGGTTCGCTTTGGACAGGATTACTGGTCACGTGATCAGAATTATAATAATTTTCCGACAGGACACGCTTCCAGACCTCCTGCCCCTGCCGGTTTTGTAAATGGCGTGTACACTCAGGATGTACTTAGATTTAGGGAAACGAATCTTGATTTCCTGCTTGGGGCTAATCGGGAATTTGGAGATTTCGGAATTAATCTTACTGCGGGAGGAAATCAGATGCGCAGACGTTCTGATCTGAATTCTGTACAGGTAACGGATTTTGTAGTGAGAGGGCTCTATACGGTTCAGAATGGAAGAGCAAAAGCACCTCTGTACGACCTTCAAACCAGAGGTGTTAATTCTCTGTATGGTTCTGCAGAATTTTCTTTCAGAAATTTCCTCTATTTAAATGGAACGGTAAGGAATGACTGGTTCTCTACGCTGTCGCCTGAGAACAGAAGCATCCTGTATCCATCTGTTTCGGTAAGTTATGTCTTCTCCGAGCAATTAAAATCGCTTAATTGGCTGAATTCGGGGAAACTAAGACTGGCATATGCCGAAGTGGGAAGTGATACAGATATCTCCCCCTATGCGGATGTATTGTTTTATGGGGTTAATTCCAACCTGGTAACTAATGCTTCAGGGCAGGGACAGCCGGTAGGCGGGCCGGGCAGCAATACTGTACCCAATCCACACCTTCGTCCCATGCGGGTATCTGAAACTGAAATAGGTTTGGAACTAAAAATGTTTGACAACAGACTTGGGTTAGATTTTGCCGCTTATCGTAAGATAACCACCGATCAGATTGTACAGGCGCAAATTTCGGATGCATCTGGCTTTGTAAATACGAGCATCAACAGTGGCAGAAGCCGTAATATGGGTATAGAGTTGTTGGTGAATATTGTTCCTGTTAGAAGTAACGACTTTATGTGGGATTTTACCGCCAATACCTCTTTCAATAAAACCCGGGTATTGTCCCTGCTCAGTAATGAATTTGGTGAAAAAATAACAGTGGGTACGCATGTGTTTAATGGTGAACTCCGGCAAATTGTAGGAATGGAGATGGGTCAGATTGCAGGTTTTGGTTATAAAAGAAATGAAAAAGGACAAAGGATATTTGCACCCAACGGCATGCCCGTTAGAAGTGATGCATTGTTGACTTTTGGAAGCGCTTTGCCTTCATGGATCGGTGGTTTTTTAAATACTTTTAATTATAAGGGTATTAGTCTTTCCATATTAATAGATTATAAATTAGGGAATAAGATGCTTTCCGGAACGAATTTTAATCTGATCCGTCATGGCAAGCATAAAATGACGCTGGAAGGCAGGGAAGGCGGAGTAACAGGTGATGGTGTAAACCAGAGTGGGCAGCCCAATACAGCAGTTGCTCCTGTACAAACCTATTGGGAGCATCTTAGGTCTATGGCTTTGATAGAACCGGTAGTGTATAACGGAGGATACTGGAAGCTTCGGCAGATCACCTTAGGATATGATTTTACCCGATATGTTCCCGGAAATTGGCCGCTGAAAGGGGTTAAGCTCAGTTTTGTTGCGAATAATGTGCTGCTATTAAAGAAATGGATTGACAATATTGATCCGGAATCTTTTGGTTATAGTTCAGATAATATCGTGGGTTTGGAATCTACGGGCATTCCCACTACAAGAGGACTTGGCTTTAACCTGAATATTAAATTTTAAAACCAACGAAGTATGAGAAATATATTAAAATATATAGCGCCGGGTTTTTTAGCATTATTACTGATGTCATGCGATAAAAATCTTGCTGATCTGAATATAAATAAAACGAGTGCTACTTCCATTGACCCTGTGTTTATTCTCAATAATGCAATTATCAGCACCTCCTTCCCAACAGGAACCGTAATTTTTGATATGGGGGTTGTCCAGCAGATTGTAACCCCGAACGGAGGGGTACTTGCCGGAGCCAATTTTAATCAGGATAATCGGGCGCCTGTGGGCCAAATTTGGGCGCCTTATAATCAAAATGTGATTAGAAATACCCGTGACATTATTGAGCGGGTAAAGAATACTCCGGAAAGGAGCAATCTGATGAATATGACCAGGATTCTGCAGGCTTATGTATTTACTTTGCTTACAGACGCTTATGGAGATATTCCTTATTCTGAAGCAGGCATGGGTTTTTATCAACAGAAATTTTTCCCTAAATATGATTTACAGCAGGACATTTATAAGGATCTCATCAAGGAGGTAACGGAGGCCAGTGCAGCCTTAAATGCTGCAGGAAAAATAGAGCCGGGTGAAATCCTGTTTGAAGGTAACATTGCTCAATGGAAAAAGTTCGGTTATTCTTTACTGTTACGATTGGGGATGAGGCTAAGTAAAGCGGATGCCGGATTAGCAAAAACAACGGTGCAGGCGGCTCTTACAGGAGGTGTGATTACAGAAAATGCTGATGATGCACGAATGAGGCATGAAGATAATTACAGGCAACCTATAGGCAATATGCTAAACAGTACAGAAGCTGCCAACTTCTATATTCCTAATACATTTATTAATGCATTAAAAAGCACCAACGATCCGAGGCTTTCATCAATTGCAATAAGATATATTGGAGCCGGTTCTGGTCCGGCTCAGGTTCCTGCTGTTGGCTCTACTGATCCTGACGATCAAATTGGAATGCCGATGGGGAATGATAATGGAACGATTTTAGCTGCTGTGGCTGCTGATGGATTAGTCAGTTTTTATGAATATAGCCAGATTGATCGTAGAAGAATGGCGAGTGCCACCTCTCCTAATTTTTTTATTACTGCCGCACAGAATCATTTATTGCTGGCTGAAGCAGCACAAAGAGGATGGCTTACTGGCGGTAAAACAGCCGCAGAGTATTATGAGGCTGGTATCCGCTTGCATATGGAACAGATGGAGATGCACCATCCTGCTTCTGCAATAGCGCCTTCAGCAATTCAACAATATATTGATGACCATCCGTATAATGAGGCAACAGGATTAGAACAGATAGGAACTCAATACTGGATAGCCTCTTTTCTCAATGGACCAGAAGCCTGGGCAAATTTCAGACGAACCGGATATCCGGCATTGCCACCAAATCCCTATCCTGCAGGAGATATTCCGGCTGGAACTTTTATTAGAAGAATTACATATCCCGTTTCTGAATTGTCGGCAAATACCGATAATGTAAATGCTGCCATTGGCATTCAGGGCGCGGACAAAATGGATACCAGAATTTGGTGGGATAAATAATGTTTTTATAAAATTTTCGGATGAATTGACATGAAATTTTTTTTAACAGGGATAGGGCTTATCCTTTATTGCCAGGTCGTTTGGGCGCAACAGATTACGCGAGAAGAACTGATTTTTTTGACGCCCGAATGGAAAGGAGAACGCTTTGCTGATGGAAGACCGAAAGTTTCGGACGATATCCTCAGGAGGATGAAATGGGTTACCCAGGAAGAGGCCTGGGCGGTAATGAAAAATGCCGGATATTTATACCAGATAGCAGAAAACTGGCAGCAGATAAATCCGGATAGTGTATTAGTGGGTCGGGCTGTTACGGCCACTTTTATGCCCGGCCGGCCGGATGTTTGGAAAGCCATTGACGACAGAGGAAAAAAGGAAGGGAAAAAAGGACAGAACGTTTGGCCCGTGGATATCCTCATAAAGAATGACGTATATGTGGCAGATCAGTTTGGCGCTCATAAAAACGGACCTACCATCGGGGATAATGTAGGGAATGCCATTTTTGCCAAAACCGGAAATGGGATTGTATATGATGGCGCTATACGGGATATTGCAGGGTTGAAACAAATAGGAGGTTTTACTTCTTATTTCACCAGTTATGATCCTTCTCACCACAACCCTTCGGGAGACTTAAATACCATGCTGATAGGCATTAATCATCCTACAAGGATTCGGACCGTTACTGTAATGCCCGGCGATGTTGTATTGGGAAGAGAAGGTGTCGTTAGTTTTATACCACCCCACCTGGCGGAAAAAGTGGTCAAAACCTCTGAAATCATCCGGCTGCGGGATATGTTCGGGCATCTTCGAATTAAAGAGGGAAAATACAGCGCAGGACAAATTGATGCCAGGTGGCCTGATGAAATTGAAAAAGATTTCTCGCAATGGTTAAACGATCATATTGATGAGCTACCGGTTCCAAAATCAGAAATTCAGAAATTTTTAAAAGAGCGCACCTGGTAAAAGAATTCAATTAATAAATAATCCTTCATATGTTAGATCAGTCATCAAGAAGAGCATTTTTAAGAAAAGCAGCCTTGGCATCCGCTTTTATGCCATTTGTTTCTTTAGATTCTTTTGGTGATACATATGTACAGGCAGTAGATAAGGTGTCAAAATTTTCCGCACCATCAGATTTAAAAATAACTGAAATCAAATGCGGTTATATAAAAGGTAGCCTGTTTGTAAAAATTTATACCAATCAGGATATATGGGGATGCGGGGAAGGGGTGGATGCCATCCCGGGTACGTATCACTTAGTAAAGAATTTTGGGATGCGTTTAAAAGGAAAGAATCCGTTAAATGTTCACCGGCTCTTCGAGGATATCCGAAAGTCTGGTTTTTTTCAAGGCGCACAATCCGGGATGTATGTGGCTGTTTTATCGGCCGTGGAAACAGCGCTATGGGATATTGCAGGGAAGGCCCTTGGCGTACCAGTATATCAGCTATTAGGCGGTAAATTCAGGGATAAGGTTAGAGTGTATTGCGACACAGCCCTGTATCAGCAACGGCTACCGACCCCTAAGAACTTTGCGGAAGCTGCCGTTAAAGCGAAAAATATGGGATTTAACGCTATTAAATTTGATATAGACCAGGCCAATGATCCGAATAAATATGATGCTTATAACTGGACAGCAAGCCCTGCTGAATTACAGAGAATGGTTGACCAGATCAGTGCAGCAAGAGAAGCGGTTGGAGCCAATATTGATATTTGTGTAGACATGCATGGTCGTTATGATGCTGTAACGGGTCAACAGGTGGCAAAAAGATTTGAATCTTTAAACCTTCTTTGGCTGGAAGAGCCTATTCCGGCTGAGAATGTGGAAGCGTATAAGCTGATTACAGAATCTACGAGTACGCCTATATGTGCAGGTGAAAATTTATATTTAGCCCATGGATTCCGGCGAATTCTTGAAATGGGAGGTGTAGATATTATTATGCCCGATTTGCAAAAAGCCGGCGGCTTAGGGGAAGGGCAAAGGATTGCCAATTTATCAAACTTATATTATGTGCCCTTTGCTCCGCATATGGTAGCTTCTTTTCTGGGCGCAATGGCAACTGCCCATGTGTGCGTATCGGTTCCTAATTTCCTTATTATGGAGTGGCAGTCTTATTTCCACACAGATCCAATGTTCAAAGAAATTGTTAACTATGATAAAGAATGGGTGAAAGACAGTTTTATTCAGATTTCGGAAAAACCGGGGATAGGCGTTGAGATCAATGAAGTTGCCATGAAGAAATACGCTGTACCCAATGTCCCATTTTTTGAATGAGGGAAAAGATATTATGTCTATATTCAGGGTATCATAAAATCTCTGTTCGATTTAGATAATTAAAAAAGAAAAGTATGTTTAAACAATGGTTGTTATTATTGGTATTGATAATAAGTTATTCATTTTCCATCGCACAACGCGTTGGCTCCTCTCCGGAATATATTAAAACCCTGACGGCCGACTGGAAAGGCGAAAGATTTGCTGACGGCAGGCCTAAGGTATCGGATGCTATTTTAGAGCGGTTGAAAAATATTTCTATGGAAGAGGCCTGGGGAGTGCTGCGCAACAAAGGTTATCAAAATCAATATGAAGGAGACTGGATTATTATTCAGCCGGATAGCGTGATGACCGGACGGGTGGTAACTGCCCAGTATATGCCTTCGCGGCCCGATTTTGTAAAAGTGGTACAGGAGCAGGGAAAAACAGAACAACGTGCTCAAAAAGGAGGAACAAATTCCTGGCCTATTGATGTATTGGTGCCTGGAGACATTTATGTTGCAGATGGCTATGGAAAGATAGCGGATGGTACGCTTATCGGCGATAATCTGGGTACGTCTATTTATGCACGATCCGGAAGGGGAGTGATTTTTTACGGATCGGTACGCGACCAGGCAGGGCTCTCAAAAATTAAGGGGTTTAATGGCTGGATCAAAGGACAGGATCCTTCTTACATTCAACAGATGATGCTTACCAGCATTAATGCCCCGATTCGCATAGGCAGAGCCGTAGTATTGCCCGGCGATGTGGTGCTGGCTAATAAATACGGCACTATCTTCATTCCTGCAGCATTGGTAGAAGAGTTGGTGATCACTTCAGAAGTAACGGCTTTGCGCGATGAGTTCGGTCATCAAAGGTTGAGGGAAGGAAAATATCTGGCCGGTCAAATTGACAGCAACTGGACAGAGGAAATTAAAAAAGACTTCCTTCACTGGTTGAAGAATTATCCTGGAAAGCTACCCATGACAAAAACAGAATTGGATAATTATTTAAAGGAGCGTAATTATTAAATACGGATAAATCAAAAGAATGAATTCATTCTTCGGCACAAAATACCTTTTATAATCTTTTAAAAATTTAAGCAGTATGAAGCAGGTTCTAAATCAACTGATCAAGGCCAATAAACAAATGGAACAAGAAGAAGCAGATGCCATACAAAAGGAGTTAAACAATCCGGGAACCACCAATAGCCGTCGCAATTTTTTGAGAAATACAGCACTCGGCGGACTTTCTCTGGGTGGTATGATGGCTTTACCATTTGAAGAGGTCATGGGACATACCACCTCTAAAGTCAATAAATTTTCAGCCCCCTCCGACCTAAAAATAACTGACGTCCGCTATGCACTCACTGCTGTTATGGGTGGGACTGCTATTATCCGAATAGACACTAATCAGGGAATATACGGACTTGGAGAGGTAAGAGACGCTGCAGACCCTCGCTATGCCTTAATGCTCAAAAGCCGAATTCTGGGATTAAATCCCTGTAATGTAGAAATGATCTTTAAGATTATCAGGCAGTTTGGAGGTCCTGCCCGACAGGCTGGTGGTGTATGTGCGGTTGAAATGGCTTTGTGGGATTTGTGCGGGAAGGCCTATAATGTACCGGCATGGCAACTGCTGGGAGGAAGATACCGGGATAGGATCAGGCTATATGCAGATACGCCTGAAGCCAAATCGCCCGAAGAGCAATTGAAACTGATCAAATTTAGGACCGAAGAACAGGGGTATACCTGGCTGAAGATGGATGTCTCTATTGGTGAATTAAAAGGTATTCCCGGCACCCTTGTCAACCAAAAATTCTGGGAACAGGATGGCGCCCTCAGACAATGGCAGGGAGGATATATGACTTATGCCAACAGACTCCATCCCTTTACACAGATACAAATTACCGAAAAAGGATTAGAAGAATTGCAAAAGATAGTGAGTCATGTTCGTGAAATGGTAGGCTATGAAATTCCGTTGTCAACCGATCATTATGGACATTTTGATCTGAATAATGGAATTCGCCTGGGCAGAGCATTGGAAAAATACAGGTTAGCCTGGCTGGAGGATATTGTATCATGGGAATTAACCGATCAATGGAAAACTATGACCGATGCCCTTGAAACGCCAACCGTTACCGGAGAGGATATATATCTGTTAAAGGATTTCAAACCACTGATTGATAAGCATGCGGTAGATATTATTCATCCGGATCTTGCTTCATCAGGTGGTTTATTGGAAACCAAAAGGATTGGAGATTATGCAGAGGAGCATGGTATTGCTATGGCCATGCACCAGGCCGGAACTCCGGTTTCTTTTATGGCCTGTGTGCACTGCGCAGCCGCAACCGAAAACTTTTTGGCATTGGAACACCATTCTATAGACCTGCCCTGGTGGGAAGGACTGGTAAAGACTACCGACGGGCGGCAACTGATTACAAAGGGATTCGCTAATCTGCCACTTACAGCTCCAGGACTGGGTATAGAATTGAACGAAGATGAAGTGAAAAAACATCTGCACCCAAAAGACAAGACCTTTTTTGCTCCGACGCCACAGTGGAATGAGAAGTTTTCCCATGACCGGATTTTCAGTTAGAGAGCGGGAGGAAAACCATATTGCGTTGCTGTAAGTAAAATACGTTGCGTATATTGTTGCGGATTCGTTGATTTGAAATGCGAACCTAAACATGATATCTGACCAAAATTATTTAGAGATCAATCGCCAATCCTGGAACAAGGCTACCGGAGTAAATCTAAAATCTGAATTTTACAACCTTGCGAATTTTATCAATGGAGAAACATCCCTCAAAGAAATAGAAATCAAGTTACTGGGTGACATAAAGGGGAAAACCATTTTGCATCTGCAATGCCATTTTGGGCAAGACAGCATTGCGCTAAGCCGGTTAGGCGCTGAAGTTACCGGTATTGATTTTTCCGACAAGGCCATTGAATGTGCAAAACAACTTGCCAGGGATACCAACTCAGCAGCAAATTTCATTTGCTGTAATTTATACGACTTGCCCAACCATTTGGAAAAACAATTCGATATTGTTTTTGCCAGTTATGGTACCATCGGTTGGTTACCGGACATAGACAAATGGGCAAAAATGATTGCTGATTTTCTTGAGCCAAACGGGCAATTTGTATTTGTAGAGTTTCATCCGGTGGTTTGGATGTTCGATGATAATTTTGAAAAAATCAATTACAGGTATTTTAATTCGGATGCCATTGTGGAATATGAACAGGGAACTTATGCAGACAGGAACGCAGCGATAACACAAAAATATATAACCTGGAACCACGGACTGGGCGAGGTGGTAAACAGCCTGATAAAAAATGGACTGGAAATTACTTCGCTGGAGGAGTATGATTATTCTCCTTATAACTGTTTCAAAAAAACTATTGAATTTGAACCCGGGAAATTTCGGATAGAACATTTGGGAGATAATATCCCGATGTTATTTTCAATTAGTGCGAAAAAGAAAGCCGGCAGCTAATCGCTGCAATGGCGGGCCGGAGATTTCAACTTATACGAACATAATAACCTCCCATGTAAACTTAGCAATTGTTTTTAAATGATCAGAAGTCTTGTAATCGTTGCGCTGTTAAGCATTTGGAACCATAACGTTTCGGGCCAGAATAACGGAGTCCGTTTCAGCCAAACGCTTCATACTGAAATAGAACTTCCTCAGGCTGCCGGGCAGCATGTGCTCCGGCTATTTTCAACATCACAGGGTACAGCCGTAGTTACTTCAAAAGGAGTGTTTTATCATAACAAGGGGAGATGGACCGGCAACGCCTCCGGTGTTAACTGGATACTTGCGGCGAGAGCGCCGGATAGCAGTATTTGGCTCGCATCCGCAACAGTTATCCAAAATGAAAAAGGTATAACTGTTCCATTTCCTGAAATGAAGGATACGCTCATATGTATGTTTTGGGAAGACAGGCACACCCTTCACGTCGGCACCTCAGGCGGTTTATATACATGGACTGGTGCATGGAGAAAGCAACCTGAACTCAATGGGATAAAAATCAACGATATCATTACAGATGCAAACAATAGACTGTGGGCGACTACGCTGGACGGACTCTGGTGCAGAGCGCAGGAAAAATGGGTGAATCTCGATGAAACGGTTATGGCGGTGGGACATCAGCGAAAATATTATGCACTCACTACCATCAATCAGGGTAAGGATGTGGTTTTTAGTTCGGCGCTGGCGGTGGGTTGTATTGCTGCTGATGGCAACCATTGGAACTGGAGTGCGAAAGATGGCTTGCCCTATGGCCCGGTAAATCGAATATGCGTAAACGGTAGTGAGTTTTGGATGGCTACTTCAAAAGGCGCAATTCAAAAA
>CAZFGP010000046.1:0-1448 GCA_964518685.1 uncultured Terrimonas sp. | reverse complement strand
TGTCGTATATCGTTGACAATGATTTCCGCCTGATAGACGTTGATGGTAAGCCCACCCGCTGGGGCATCTGGAATCCGGATTCTCTTAATCACTCGCCGAACTGGATGTACGAACGCGGACTGAACTCACTGCAAATGCTTTCTTTTCTGAAAACAGCGCACCATATCACCGGAAATGCGAGGTATGAAGCAACGTATCAGAAATTGGTTGAAAAACATGGATATGCACGCAACGCATTGCTGGCAAAAATGTATGGACCCTTTGAAGTCAGCCATTCGGATGATATCCTCAACTTCTTCCCTTATTATGGTCTGCTGAAATATTCACAGAAAGATCCGAATCATAAACTGTTTATCAAAAGCCTCGAACGAAGTTGGAAGGAGGTTCGGGGTGATCGCATGCCGGTTTGGAATGTTCTGGTCAGTTCACTATTGGATAGAAATTGTGATTTGAATATAGCGCTCGAAGAATTAAAATGTTATCCGCTTGACCTTATAGACTGGAAGATGGAAAACAGCCATCGCTGGGATATTGAGATAGATCCGATGCCCGATCGTTTCGGAAAGCAGCAGGCGGTGAAACCAATTCCAACACCCGAAAGTGGCGTATCCCGATGGAACACCAATCCCAAACAATTGGATGTGGGTAGAAATGGCGCAACCGAAGAAACCGGAACTAATTTTTTGGTAGCGTACTGGATGGGACGATACTATGGATTTTGGGAGTGAAAGAATCTTTCGTTTCTCTCCAGTCCCCACGCCAAAGTCTTGTAAATGTGTTGATCGCTGCAGAATACAATCATCATCTTTGTATGCTCAAATTTACATCCGGATAATAAACGAAAATAAACCGCAACTCTGTCAGTTAATTGCGAATGGTCTGTGGACTGTAATGATCAATTGAAAGATACTGATCCGTTTTTTCCAATGCCGCAACGGCTTGCGGACTTAGTAATTTTTTTCCATGGCTTGATAGCTTTTCGTTCAAAAAATAGCCTACCAGTTAGGAAAGAATTAAACTCTATGTTGTTTAGGCGATATCGGTTCAACGGTCAGAGCTTGCTGCTGCGCTGGCATTTTATAATGTCCAGCCCGGAGCCGCTGCCGATTGAAAAACTGATGACGACGATAACAACAAAAACCGATAGAATTCCGGCGGCTGGATATGGGCTGATAGCGATATGAAGTTGAGAATATATTCGTATACCAGCATAGCAGCAAACTCCCCGTTATGTGTTCGCCCTTCGTTTTGGCAACTTGAATTGAATGTCTGTGTCCACCGTAGTAGGGTATGTCCCGGAAGCGTTGGAACGGGCAGGCTCTTACCGACGTTTTGTTTTGTGCCAGGGTTTAGTGAGGATGCGGTAAGTGCCTGCCTTGGTGCGATGTACTTCAAATTATAAGGTTATACCAGCTTTGTCAAGCCCTTTTTGATAAACCATAAATACA
>CAZFGP010000045.1:16425-26378 GCA_964518685.1 uncultured Terrimonas sp. | reverse complement strand
ACCTATTTTCAGGGACTGAGCAATCATTTCGACTTTATGGGTCGTTTGGGAGGAACCTTCACAGACTATCCCGTACCCAATAAGGCACAGGGCGGTAATGATAAGCTGCTTGCTGAAATAGATGCCAACATCAACGCAAAAATGTTGAGTGATAAATATTGGGTAAGCCCTTATTTAACAGCAGGTGTGGGAGGGTCGCAGTGGAATGGCCATTGGGGCGCTTATGTTCCATTGGGGGCAGGAATTCAGGTTAATTTACTTGATGAAGCCTATTTTAATTTTAATGCCCAGTACCGGGTAGCGGTAACCTCGGCAACTACGGCCAATCATTTATTTTATAGCATTGGTGTGGCAGGATCTTTATTTGCGAAAAAGGAACCCAAAGTCATTCCTCCTCCTCCGCCACCAGCACCTGTGGATTCTGATAATGATGGTATTGTAGATTCGCTCGATGCCTGCCCTGATGTAGCCGGATTAGCTCAGTTTAACGGCTGTCCGGATACAGACGGAGACGGCATCCCCGATAAAGACGATAAGTGTCCTAATGTAAAAGGTTTGGAAAGATATCAGGGTTGTCCGATACCCGATACAGACGGAGATGGGATTAACGATGAAGAAGATAAATGCCCTGAAGTGGCAGGAGTGGCTAAGTACCAGGGTTGCCCGATACCCGATTCGGATGGTGACGGCGTAAATGATGAAGAGGATCTTTGTCCTGCACTGCCCGGTCCGGCAAGTAATCAGGGATGTCCGGAAATCAAAGAAGAAGTGAAGAAACGTATTGATGTGGCGGCAAAGAGAGTATATTTTGCCACCGGCAGCTTTAAACTGCTGGCAAAATCCAACGCATCACTGAATGAAGTGGCAAAGATTCTGAATGAAGATCCCAATCTGAAATTAGATGTGGAAGGACATACGGATAATACAGGGGTAGCCGAAAAGAATCAGATATTGAGCGAACAAAGAGCTCAGTCGGTTGTTGATTATCTGGTTAACAAAGCCGGAATAGATCCCAGCCGCCTTGTTTCAGCAGGCTTTGGACAAGACCAGCCGATTGCAGATAACAAAACAGCTGCGGGTCGTGCTCAAAACCGACGCGTGGCAATGAAGCTGCATTATAATTAGGCTAATTCAAAAAAATAAATCAAATAAGACCTGGCTTGCTCCGGGTCTTATTTTTGGGGATACTCAACCCAATGAAATATCTGCTGTTCTTTGCCGCACAAAAAAAGGCTATCAAAAATGATAGCCTTTATAGAATGCCGTAAAAGTCTATCTGTATCCAGCTAACCCCTGCGTGGCCTTACATCCAACTCGGGAAGAAGTACAGGAGCTAAATAAGGTAGCACTCAAAGCAAGAAAAACCAAAGCAATAACAATACTTCTTTTCATCTTTAATTTTTTTTAAATAGAATGATATAGTTATAAAAGCCTGGTGCTCTTAGGAGTAGGAAAACTTCTTATTCTTCAGGGGGGAATTGGAAATACGCAGATTTACGTAATCAGATAATGCAAATAAACGAACTGAAGCGGTACCAAACAAAATTCTGCCTGCGTTTTCGACTCTTTTAACAGATTTGTTCACATATGATAACAGAACTTTAGTTTTTATTATATTTTTGGCTATTTTGCCACATAAATAATCATTGATAATGATATGTCTTTACAATTAAGTCGGCCCTTAGCGGTTATTGATCTTGAAACCACAGGCATTAATCTTACCACAGACCGGATTGTTGAAATAGCAATTGTCAGGATTCAACCGGACGGAGTACAAACAGTTAAGAGAAAATTGGTGAATCCACTAATCCCTATTCCTAAAGCATCTACTGATGTCCACGGAATTACCGATGAAATGGTTAAGGATGCGCCCGCATTTAAGCAGATTGCAAATGAAATACGTCAGTTTCTTGAAAACTGTGATCTTGCCGGATATAATTCTAATCGTTTCGATCTTCCTCTCCTGGTAGAAGAGTTCCTTCGGGCAGGGTTAGAGTTCGATGTAAGTGATCGTTACTTACTGGATGTTCAGAAGCTTTATCATATGATGGAGCCGAGGAATTTGAGTGCAGCGTATAAGTTTTATTGTGATAAGGAATTAGAAAATGCCCATAGCGCTGAAAGCGACGCAAAGGCCACCTTTGAAATTTTTAAATCGCAGGTGGTAAAGTATCCTCAGGTAGGTTCCACTGTAGAATCCGTTATTCAATTTACCGGAGAGGAGCAAATTGTGGATTTTGCACGTAGATTTATTATTGAAAATGATAAAGAAGTCTTTAATTTCGGTAAACATAAAGGAAAACCGGTAGAGGAAGTTTTAAAAGCAGAACCTCAATATTATGATTGGATGATGAAGGGAGATTTTCCTATGCACACCAAGAAGAAACTGACTGAAATTTTTAATCGTAGCCTGTTAAAAAAAACGTAAAACATTCAAAATAAAAAAGAGATAAAATAATTTTAAAGATTAAACAATATTTCTGTTGGAAAAGCTGGTGATCATACCGACCTATAATGAAAGGGAAAATATAAAGACGATTATTGAGACCATCTTTGAAATGAATTTGAATTTTCATGTACTGGTAGTAGATGATAATTCTCCGGATCATACAGCCCAATTGGTGAAGCAAATGCAAACGGACTATCCCGGGCAGTTGTTCCTGCACATTAGAGAAGGGAAGCAGGGTTTGGGTACCGCTTATATTTTTGGCTTTAAGTGGGCTATAGACAGAGGTTATAGTTTTATTTTTGAAATGGAC
This sequence comes from uncultured Terrimonas sp., assembly GCA_964518685.1. Lineage (GTDB taxonomy): Bacteria > Bacteroidota > Bacteroidia > Chitinophagales > Chitinophagaceae > Agriterribacter. The sequence goes on along the minus strand of CAZFGP010000045.1, from coordinate 23,619 downwards.
GCCGATTTCTCTCATAATCCCACTGACCTTGAACGACTTTATCAGGCTTCGCTGAAAGGCGCGGACGTGGTGGTAGGTTCCCGTTATGTTGAAGGTGGGGAAACCGTAAACTGGAGCCGATACCGTAATGTACTGTCCAAAGGAGGCGCATTGTATACACGTATCTTAACCTGGATGCCTGTTAAAGACCCTACGGCGGGTTTTGTATGCTATCGTAAGAAAGTACTCGAAACAATTAATTTCGATCAGATCAACTTCGTAGGCTATGCCTTTCAGATAGAGATGAAATTTGCTGCCTGGAAACTGGGTTTTAGTGTGGTGGAAATTCCCATAACTTTTGTAGATCGAAAATTCGGCACCTCAAAAATGAATAAAAATATTATTAAGGAAGGAGTGTTGGGAGTTCTTAAAATACAGTGGCAAAGCATGTTTAAGAACTACAGACGAAAAGTGAGAAATGGTTATTTGTCTGCTTCTTCACTTCAAACCGGAGTGCTGCATTAGCAGGATCCTAACGGTTTATCTATACCCGCTTCATAATGAATTCCTTTATTCAACTCGCCTGATAATGAAAAAGGCTTTATTGTCTTTGCACGCGGCTGTTTTTCTGGCGGGCTTTACCGGAGTATTGGGCAGACTTATTACACTCAATGAAGTTGTGCTTGTTTGGTGGAGGCTATTTATTACTTCCTATACCCTGGCTGTCTTTTTTCTTTTTAATGATAAATTGAAAACGATTCCCCTGAATCTTCATTTAAAGATTTTGGGCACCGGAGCTGTGGTGGCACTGCATTGGGTGTTCTTTTATGGCAGCATCAAATATGCTAATGTTTCTGTGGGATTAGTTTGCTTTTCAGCCATAGGTTTTTTTTCTGCTTTTTTTGAACCTCTGATCCTTAGAAAAAGATTAGACTGGATTGAAGTTCTCTTTGGAGGATTGGCTATTGTAGGCATCTGGCTCATATTTCATTTCGACCAACAGTATAAAATGGGTATACTGCTTGGAATTATTTCTTCTCTGTTTGCCACTTTATTTCCAATCTTCAATAAAAGGCTGATTCAGCAGGTAGATTCCGGTAGCCTTACATTTTATGAACTTACCGGAGGACTCCTGGTTTTAACTTTGGTGCTCCCAATATATATACATCAATTTCCACAGAGTCATTTTCTTCCTTCTCTTTCCGATCTGCTTTGGCTGTTGGTACTTAGCTGGATATGTACAGCGCTTGCATTCAACCTATCACTACAGTCCTTAAAGAAAATATCACCCTTTGCAGTTAATCTTAGCTTTAATCTGGAACCGATTTATGGAATTATCCTTGCTTTTATAGTGTTTAAAGAAAATAAAGACTTAAACCGCAGTTTTTATTACGGGGTATTGTTGATCCTTCTGACAGTGATATTACAGACAATAAGGATGTATAAGAGAAGATAAAAAAGCAGTTTAATCTTATATTGCAATTAATTAAGAAAATGATTGAAAAAAATGAGAAGGATACTTTTTATAATGGGGGTATTTATTTCAATAAATGCTTATAGCCAAAATAAGAAACCACTCGACCATTCAGTGTACGATAATTGGCAATCCATTGGAGAGCGCAAAATAAGCAATGATGGAAAATGGGTGATCTATTGTATTGACGTTCAGGAAGGCGATGGGGAATTGATTATTCAGTCACCCGAAAGGAATTATAAAGAAACAATACCAAGGGGATATGACGTTAAAATAACAGAGGACAGCCGCTTTGCAGTGTTTAAAATAAAACCCCGTTTTAGTGATATCAGGCTGGCTCGGATAAAAAAGAAAAAGCCGGAGGAATTTCCTAAAGATTCATTGGGAATAATTGAACTGGGAATGGGAAGTATTATAAAAGAGCCGCGGGTCAAATCCTATAAGATACCGGAAAACAATGGCCAATGGCTGGCCTGGCAGCTGGAAAAAAGGATTGAAGACAGCGCCTCGAAAAAAAAGGAAGGTACTCCATTAGTGATTTATAATTTATCTGCTAAATCAAGAAATGTAATTGAACCCGTAGACGAGTACGTCTGGAATAAAAACGGAAAGCTTCTGGTTTTCGAAACAACTGCTTCCCACAGTGACAGCTTATTGAAATCATCGGTATGCATTTTCAGAACGGTTGAAAATCGGTTCGACACCCTGTTGAAAGGGGGTAATGATTTCCGTAATTACACCCTTGATGAAGAGGGTTATCAGGTAGCGTTTGTTGCAGAAAGAGACAGCAGTGAGAATGCCCTTCAAAAATTTTATAAACTATGGTATTGGAAAAACGGTTATGACAGCGCTTTGATGATGGCTGACAAAAACACAATAGGTATGCCTATTGGCTGGGGTATAAGCGAACATGGAAAATTACAATTCAGCAAATCCGGAAAACGTCTTTTCTTTGGCACCGCCCCCGTTCTGCCGCCAAGAGATACTTCCCTGATTGATATAGACCTCGTAAAAATTGATATCTGGAATTATAAAGACGATTACCTGCAGAGTATGCAATTGAAAAATCTGGATAAAGAAATTAATAAAAGCTATACCGCAATGATCAACCTGGAGGACAACAACTTTATTCAATTGGGAGATGAGCAAATACCCGAAATTGTATTAGGAAAAGAAGGTGATGGAAGTTTTTTTGCCGGAATAACCGATGTGGGTAAACGGATTGCTTTGCAATGGGAAGGCAGGACATTAAAAGATATCTATGCTATTGATTCCGAAAGCGGTGTACGAACACTAATCAGGAAGAACCTTTCAGGGCAGATCAGTATATCTCCGGATGGGAAATACATATTATGGTATGATACAAAAGCAAGGCAATATTTTACCTGGCGGAGTGGAAAGATAAAAAACATATCAGCAGGATTGCCGGTAAAACTCTTTAAAGAAGATTTTGATATGCCTTCGGACCCTCCGGCTTATGGTGTTATGACCTGGACCAGAAGCGATCTTGCCGTATTGGTATATGATAAATATGACATCTGGCAGTTAGATCCGGATGTAGTTGTAAAACCCATTAACCTTACCGGTGGAACAGGAAGAAAGAATAAGATAATTTATAGGTTTATTACGGTTGATCCGGATCAAAAATTCATTTCTCCGGCGCAGGAAATTCTGCTTTCTATGTTTACAGAAAAGAGCAAGCAGTCCGGCCTTGCCTCTCTTACAATGGTGAACAATACCAAACCGGTTACTGTATTGAATGGATCATTTGCTATTAGCAACAGAGTGAGTAAAGCAAAAAATGCTGAAGCATGGTTGTACACCAAAGAAAGTTATCAGCAATCACCTGATTTATATCTGAATAGGACATGGATCAACGAAACGCGTTTAAGCTTTATCAATCTGCAACAGACAGATTATAATTGGGGAACAGCAGAATTATTTTCCTGGAAAGCCTATGACGGCAGACAGGCTACCGGTATAGTTTACAAGCCTGAAGATTTTGATTCCCGAAAAAAATATCCGGCTATCTGTTATTTTTATGAAAAGCTCAGCGATGGCTTATTTCAATATATACCGCCGACACCCACTCCCAGCCGTTTGAATATTTCTTTTTTTGTAAGCAGGGGATATATTGTTTTTGTTCCTGATATTGTATACACTATCGGGCACCCTGGAAGAAGCGCCTTTAATTATGTTGTAAGCGGAGCAAGGGCATTGGTTAAGAAAGGCTGGGTGGACAGTACCCGTATAGGACTGCAGGGACAGAGCTGGGGCGGATACCAAACTGCCTTTATTATTACTCAGACTTCGTTATTTAAGGCAGCATGGGCAGGGGCGCCTGTGAGTAATATGACCAGCGCTTATGGAGGGATCAGGTGGAGTACCGGAATGAACAGAGAATTTCAGTATGAGAAAACGCAAAGCAGAATTGGAGCAACTTTGTGGGAAAGACCACAGTTATACATAGAGAACTCGCCTCTTTTTTATTTACCAAAAGTAAAAACACCTTTGGTGATTATGCACAATGATAATGACGGTGCTGTTCCGTGGTACCAGGGAATTGAATTGTTCACCGGCCTTCGTCGTTTAGATAAAGCCGTATGGATGCTTAATTACAATGGAGAAGAACACAATCTGATAGAAAGAAAGAACAGAAAGGATATACAAATAAGAGAACAGCAATTTTTCGACTGGTTATTAAAGGGGCAGCGGGCTGCCCAATGGCTGAGCGATGGCGTTCCGGCAACCATGAAGGGCAAAGTATGGGGACTGGAGGAGTAGTTGTGACATTTTTTATTGTTGAATGAAGTTACTGAATCGTATTTAACTATTTTAAAACAAATAAAAGAGGAAAAATGAATTCGCCTTTTTAGGCTATATTTAAAGAATATCGCCTTTTTAGGCTATATTTGAAAAATATCACCTTTTTAGGCTATATTTGAAAATCAAATTAAAGAGCATGCCCGTTGCCGCCGTTATTACTGCCGATATAGTTAATTCTACAGTAGCTGGTGCAGGGATGGGAAAGAAACTAATCAGAAAGCTCGATGTTGTTCTTGAAAATTATAAAACGGAATATTACCGTGGAGACAGTTTTCAGGTTTATATACAACATCCGCCTGATGCCTTAAGCTTAGTGTATCAGTTAAGAACAACCGCCCGGAAACTTTCAGAAATATATGACATTCGAATAAGTATTGGAATCGGGCAGGTTACCGGCAGGGAAAGAGATTTACGTACGGCAGGCAGTGAAGCCTTTATATTGTCCGGCAGATTGTTTGATCAATTAAAAGATACACAATACCTCGGAATTCAATCCGCATACGAAACCGCTAATATAGCTTTAGGGGTCATTGCGCAATTTTCGGATTATCTATTGAAAAAGTTTACATCTAAGCAGGCTGAGGTGATATTAGAATTATTAAAAGGGCAAACGCAGGCAACGATTGCAAAGAAACTGAAAAAACAACAATCTACTATTCATAAGCATATTCACTCTGCCGGCTGGCCGGAAATGGAAAAATTGTTGTATGAATACCGTCAGTTACTTATTCAATTTAAGCTAATATGAATACACTTTGGCTGGTAAAACTATTTCTATCACACCTTCTGGCAGATTTCATTTTGCAGCCCCGAAGTTGGGTCAATGATCGTTTTTCCAAACATTTCTATTCTCCTTTCCTATACCTACACGGTTTTACTGCAGGAGCATTGTCGCTTTTCCTGATTGGTTTCCAATACTGGATTATTGCTCTTATAGTTTTTTTGACTCATACCTTAATTGATGGTTGGAAATCGTACCGTCCTCAAACAGGCAGGTATTTTGTAATTGACCAGAGTTTGCATCAGCTCGTAATTCTGATTTGTTGGTTTTATACGTTCTACTCTTTTACTGATTTAATTCTATGGATGCGCGATTTGAGCAACAATAATAGGTTTTGGTTCCTGTTTACTGCTTATCTTTTTTTAAGTTTTCCAACAGGTATATTGGTTGGGCAAATGACAAAAAAATGGAGTGATCAATTACCACGCAGTACCGGATTGGCCAATGCCGGTAAGTGGATAGGTATATTAGAGCGAATACTCATCCTGACGTTTATGTTACAGGTCCAATATGCAGCCATAGGACTTTTAATTACTGCCAAAGGTTTACTTCGGTTTAATGAAAAGGATCAGCAGGAGGAAAAGACAGAGTATGTGCTTATTGGCTCACTTATCAGTTTTTCTATTGCGGTAATTATCGGAATTGTAATTAATAATATTCCTGCTTAAATACAGATTATTAAACCTAAATCATAATTCTATTATTTCTATAAATCTTTTAGTCTTAGCTTCGCTGATAAACATAAAGAATTATTCTATTGATACATCCCTCACATAACAGCATAATACATCATGATTAGAAAATTTCAAGTTTCTTTAATTTTACTATTTCTGAGTTTAATACTAGCCTCGTTGACCGTTAAACCCCGGTGGAAATCTCTCTTTAACAGGAAGAACTTAAATGGATGGACGGTAAGAGGAGACGCAGAATGGAAGGTCGAAAACGGGATTATTATTGGGCAAAACGGAAAGGGACATTTATATGCTTCACCTGTATTGAAAGATCTGGAAGTAAAAGGCGAATTCCGGATATCTAACCTTGGAGGGGGCGCAAATGGCGGTTTGTATTTCAGAGCTAATGAACCCAAAGATAATCCGGATGGCTTTCCACGAGGTTATGAAGCTCAGATATGTAATAGTCAGGATGCCTACACCGGCTGGTTGTGGAAGCCGGGAAACCCAACCGGGAAGGCCTCTGCTTTACTTACAAAGGACGGAGAATGGTTTGATATGCGCGTGAGAGCGGTGGGCGACAGCATTAATATTTGGGTAAAGGGTCAATTGGTAATGAGCTATAGGGATAGTGAATACAAAGAAGGGAAATTTGCCATTCAGTGCCACAACAAAGGCATGTCAATAGAAGCAAAGAATTTGTATTATAGAAAACTGAAATAATATGGATGCAAAACAGGCGGCAGCGAACAAAGCAGTTGAATACGTTAAAGATGGCATGGTGGTGGGGTTAGGTACCGGATCCACTGCCTACTGGGCTATTCAATATCTTGGAGAAAGAGTGAAACAGGGATTAACGGTTACCACAGTGGCCACCTCAGAAGGAACCGAAAAGATTGCGCGCGAATGTGGAATAAAAGTGGTGTCGCTGGATGAAGTATTAAATATTGACTTAGATATTGATGGCGCTGATGAAATTGACAGCAACCTCAATTTAATCAAAGGTGGGGGAGGAGCACTCCTCAGAGAAAAAATTGTGGCAGCTTCAAGTGGCGAATTTATCGTTATTGCAGATAAGAGCAAAAAAGTGGAAGTATTAGGAAAATTTCCTTTACCTGTGGAGATCCTTCCATTTGGAAGACGGCATACTGCTGCAAAACTAAATGCTCTCGGATGTAAAACCTCATTAAGAGAAAAAGAAGGGAAACCCTTTGTTACAGATAATGGGAATTTTATCCTGGATTGTCATTTTGGCGCCATTACAGAGGCTGCCGGACTAGAGCTAAAAATTAATACTATACCCGGAGTGGTGGAATGCGGTCTTTTTGTAAAGATGGCAAAACGGGTTATACTGGGATTTAATGACGGATCTGTAAAAGAATACGTCTGAATAAGGAGCAATCGTATCCGGTTTACTACTCTTTTCCGCCACCAAATACTTTTTTCAGAAGTTCAGAGGTTCT
>CAZFGP010000045.1:0-16325 GCA_964518685.1 uncultured Terrimonas sp. | reverse complement strand
CGGTTTACTACTCTTTTCCGCCACCAAATACTTTTTTCAGAAGTTCAGAGGTTCTTGCCACAGGATCTTTCCTTATTTGTTGTTCCTCCATAGCTACCTGATGAAAGATTCCACTTAATGCTTTTTCTGTTACATAAGCAGAGAGATCAGGATTGATTTTGTCTGTGGTAAATTTGTTATAGGTTGAAAATATACTGTTCCAATATTTGGTAGCATCCACTTTTTCAAGCGATTTTTCAATTACCGGACTAAAGGAATCGGTAAGCGATATGGTTGTTTTAGATTTCAGATAATCCGTTGCAGCATGATCTCCTCCCTTTAAAATACCCACTGCATCCTGAATACTCATCTGTTTAATGGCATTTACAAATATGGGAGCCGCCGATTTTGCAGCATCTTCCGCCGCACGATTCATGGAAAGTATAGCATTATCCACCTGCTTCCCCAATCCCATGGCTCTTAATTTCTGTTCCACCTGCTTTGCCTCCTCCGGCAGTAAAATTTTAATAGCAGCATTGGCAAAATACCCATTTACAGAAGAGAGATTCTTCCCTGCTTTTTCCGCGCCTACAGATAATGCTTCTTTAAGTCCTGCTGCAATATCGTCTTTGCTTAAACTGCCTTTTCCATTACCCAAAATATTCCCCAGCGTGCCGGAAGAAGAGTCCTTTTTATCACCCAAAACTTTTTTAAGCAACTGTGCATTTACAGAGATGGAGGAAGAAAACAGTATAACGGTTAAATAAATTATTATCTTTTTGATCTTCATATTATATGTATTGATTAACTGGATTTCAAATATATCACAACTCCGGTAACAAAAGATTTAAAGAATTATTAATAAGTGTATTACTATTAATAAATAAATTGCGTTGTGATGAATTCAATCGTTGCAATAACGAAAATTTATGGGGAGATATTTTATTGAAGTGGCTTATAAAGGTGCAGACTTTGCTGGTTTTCAGATTCAGGATAATGCGGTGACCATACAATCTAAAATCCAGGAGACAATGCAAATTATATTTAAAAAGGAAATACAACTTACCGGTTCCTCCCGAACAGATACCGGAGTAAATGCCTTACAAAATTATTTTCATTTTGACTTCCGGGAGCCCGTATCTAACCGATATCTTTATAACCTCAATGCGCTCTTACCTCCGGGTATAGTAATAAAAAATATTCTTCCTGTACAACCCAATGCGCATTGCAGATTTGATGCTATAGACAGGGAATATCACTATCATCTGTACAAAGAAAAAAATCCTTTTTTGTATCAGCAGGCTTATTATTATCCATATGCACTGAATTGTAACTTATTACAGCAGGCGGCAACAGCAATTCTTCAATATTCCGACTTCAGCAGTTTTTCCAAGCGCAGGACTCAGGTAAAAAATTTTAATTGCCGGATCATAAAGAGTGAATGGAGTCAAACAGATAATATCCTGACCTATAAAGTGCAGGCGAATCGTTTCTTAAGGGGGATGGTAAGAGGCTTGGTGGGTACCATGTTGCAGATTGGCTGAGGTAAAATTAGTCTTGAAGATTTTCACCAGCTCATTGCAGAAAAAAATTCTTCCCAAACTAACTTTGCTGTACCAGGGTATGGTTTGTTTCTCATAAAGGTGAACTATCCCGCAGGATATTTTGTTCTTTAGAGGGATGCAAAATAAAAATTCACAGGAACTGCATTCTCATTTTGTTATAAATATGAATACGCTCCTGTGATTATGATCAATGAATATGGCTATGCATTCCGGTTAATGCAGTTCAGGTCATTAAAGGCCACTTCTAATCTTTTTATAAAACTTTCTTCGCCCTTGCGCAACCAAATGCGCGGGTCATAGTGTTTTTTATTAGGTTTATCTTCGCCTTCCGGATTCCCTAACTGTCCCTGCAGATAGCCTTCGTTTTTCTTGTAAAATTCTAGTACGCCTTCCCAAAAAGCCCATTGGGTATCGGTATCAATATTCATCTTGATGGCGCCATAGCTTATGGCTTCCCTGATTTGATGCTGAGGCGAACCACTACCACCATGAAAAACAAAGAAGACCGGCTTGGGAGAGGTCTTCAATTCTTTTTCGATGTATTGCTGGCTGTTATTAAGAATTTCGGGACGCAGTTCCACATTTCCTGGTTTATAAACTCCATGCACGTTTCCAAAAGCTGCCGCAATAGTGAAGAGTTTGCCCACCTTACCTAATTCAGTAAAAGCATGTGCTACCTGCTGGGGTTGGCTATATAATCTTTCATTGTCTACTCCACTGTTATCTACGCCATCTTCTTCTCCACCTGTAACCCCAAGTTCAATTTCAATTCCCATTCCAAGCGGTTGCATGCGTTTGAAAAACTTTACTGAAGTTTGTACGTTTTCCTCAATACTTTCTTCGCTTAAATCAAGCATATGAGAACTGAAAAGCGGATATCCCTTTTCCTTAAAATATTGTTCTCCGGCATCCAATAAACCACTAACCCAGGGCAGCCACTTTTTAGCAGCATGGTCAGTGTGCACCACTACAGGAACACCATAATATTTAGCAAGTTGATGAATATGAAGCGCTCCCGCCACGCCACCGGCAATATTGGCCTGCAAATGATCGTTAGGCATACCCTTTCCGGCAACAAACTGTGCCCCACCATTTGAAAATTGAATGATAATCGGGGAGTTCACTTTTGCAGCTGTTTCCATAGCAGCATTAATCGTATTCGTTCCAATACAATTAACCGCCGGTAGGGCAAATTGATGCTCTTTTGCATCATTATATAATGCTTCCAATTCTTCTCCATGAAGTACGCCTGCTCTATACTTTTTCATATTTTATCCGTTTAAACACATTGAATATATTAGAGAATTAAAATAACCTATTTTTAACCTGCGCAAAGATAGTATACTTCGTTGTTATATTATAATTAACCGGAAATATACAGGTGTTCACCAATCTAACAGGCTATCCTGTCCTTCTCATACTGATTTCAAAGATTCAGGTAGAGCTATGGTGTGCTAAAGTAGTATTCCGGAACCTTTATTTGAGTAAACATATTCGCTTTAATTGCAGGATAAACAGGGGTTGAAACAGGTTCGGTTTTTTCAATTATGAAAGTGATGCCCTGATACCGGGAAAATATTTTTGATACACCGGCATCAATATCAGTTAACCGATTTGCAGTTTTAATTCCAAAAAGCATTTTGAAGAAAGGGGTGAAAAAGTTGTACAAACGATAATGAATCTTACCGGCGGGTTTTTTAAAAGCTTCTGCAATTACCCTTGGAACAATTAAGAAAGGAGAGAGCGTCTTTTCGTATTTAAATCCGTATACTGAGTCTTTTAAATAGTCGAGGGAATGAATATCGAAATAATGAATATGGGCATGGGGGATCTTCATGGCAATATTTTTAGCAACTATTTCCCGGGTCTCATGAGGGACGGTGATGATTAGAACCTTGCCGGTTATCCTCAATAATTCGGTAATGGCTTTTTGATAATCGGTAACGTGTTCAAGGGTTTCGCTGCAAAGGACAGCTTCAAACTCCTTATCCCTGAAAGGAAGATTATGAATATCCGCAGGTATAGCCTTTATCCCAAAAATTTCTTTTGCCATTTTACAGGCATTTTCCGACAGATCGGTTATCGTTACCTCAGTTTTAAACAAATTTCTGACTAAATTAGCCGTATAGCCTTCAGCACCGCCAATGTCTGCGAAGTTTGCAAAAGTATATTGGTTTAAAGCTTTAAGAATGGATCGTGTAATCATGTACCTGGCAATACAACTGGTGGAAGAATGGACCGATCTGTATCCATAAATAGGCTGGTGGGAAAAATAAACCCCTTCAGATCTAAGTTGATACCTGTCTTCTAAAGTTTGCTTAGTTATTGTGGTATAGTTATCCATAAAAATGAACAGATTGAATTATTATTTTCATTTGCAATCATCTTTTTATTGCCGAACGCCGAAAAATATCTTTCTTATAAACTTCATCAATAGCTTATAATTAATCTGGATAAATATCATTAATACAATTATTTTTCTGCTTATGATATTGCATTTGTCAGCTACTGTTTTATCATTGAAGATATTAGTGGAAATGAGATAAGCCGAATAGGTCTCAAAAAAAAGCGACTGTAGCTTGTTAAACTTAAACTTTTGGATCATCTTTCTTCTCGTTCCTGAATTCCCTTCTATTGAGCGATGGTAGTAAACAGAGTCCAGAAACGAAAGCTTCCCAAGAATTGCCAATTTACCCATAAATGACCAGTCGCATCCTATATGAGGTTTGATGGGCTTTTCCAGGAATAACCGATTACGAATAACACCATAGAAGTTCCCATTTTTCTCCACCTTGGCAAAGTAGGTAAACAATCTGTAAAATGCCGTTTTTTGGTTGACAAGAAACATTTTTTCAGCGAAGAGATAACGGTTGCCGGAATAATATTTAGCTACGCCAGAGCACAAAACATACGCCTCGTTTTCTTCCAGGAAGCTAACGCACTTCTCTACATAGTCCGGATCAAAATAATCATCATCGCTCATCCATAAAAAGTAATTGGCTGAGGACGCAGCAAAAACAGCATTAAAATTTTCTTCTAAACCAATATTTACCGGTTGCCGGATTACTGTAGCCCGGTGATCAGCGGCGACAAAAGCATCAATAATAGGTTGAACCCTTTCATCAGTTGAGCAATTATTGGAAATGATAATCTCAAGTTCGGAATAGGTTTGTTTGGTAATAGCTTCCAAACATTTTTGCAGGCCATCTGGCCGATTGTAGGTAGGCAGTCCAATAGTCACCAACGGCTTTTCTCTGAAAGTATTCATTGTTAATTTTATTATTCTGCCATAAATTTTACTTGATTCGTTTCAAATATCCACCACCCAGCGCTTCCGTAATTAAAAGTTTATCCGTTAGAGACTGGTCTTTAACAAAATCTGAATTGATTTTCAGAAAAGCTTCCATCGCCGTATAGGGATTGTTTCCAACGTCCCATGGTCGGTTTTTTACATAGCCTTTTGGAAAAAATTCTACGAAAGTATCAGGCAGTAGAATATATGAGTTTAAACTCACTAATGGCGTATATAATTCAAGTTCACGCAACACATGATCGTGGGTGTGGTTGGAATCCAAAACAACCATCACGTTTTTAAACCCTTTTGCATAGTCGGCAATTTGTTTTACAACTCCCTCATCTATAGACGATCCCTCTATCATCGTAATGTTTTTCATCATCGGATGTTTCTCAATTTCATCCCGGTTGTGTTTGCGGATATCAATATCTACGGCAATTACTTTGCCGCCATTACCCAGCAATTCCATCATGCTCGATGAAAAAATGATGGATCCTCCGTGTGCAATACCTGTTTCAATAATCAGGTCGGGCTTCACTTTCCATATTAGCTCCTGCATGATCTGTATATCCTGCGGATATTTGATGATGGGCCTTCCCATCCACGTAAAATTATACGTGTATTTATATTTGTCAGAATGCAGCATCCAGTCAAGTGACTTCTGCTTCAATTCCTCATCCTGCGTCATTTCGTTAATCGCTTCTGTTCTTTCCTGCCTGAATTGCTCAATGGGATTCATGTGTTTTGATTTGATTGTAAATAATGAAATATCTGTTCAATCTCTGATTCCAAAGTAAAATTATTATCTTCAGAAAAACCGATCTTTTTAAGTTTATCAAGACTGACCGTGAAATTATTAGAGTGTTGCGGCTCTGTTCCGGTAATGTTTAATTCCACAGGCCGATGAAAGAATTTTTCAAAAACCTGTCTTACTTTTTCAGCTACTTCTAACATCGTATGGGTTCGGGAGGAAGCTAAATTATAATCTTCATAATTTTCAGGAAAATGTTGTAAAATGCTATCCACCGCACGGCTCAGGTTTTCAAGGTTTACAAAGTTACGCCTCTGTTTACCTGAAGATTTAATGGTAATCCTTCCAGATTCAAACGCTTCTTTGCAAAAGCAACCGGGTACTAAGCTCCACCGGTTGAACGCATTGGTTAAGATTCGGCCATACACATTAGCGGGCCTAACCGTTACAGTTTGTACTTTTTCCTGGCGGGCATATTGTTCAGCATACATCTCGCCAAACAGATGATTGATGCCATAATCATTCTGATAATGCAAAGGAGAATTTTCGTCAATGTCGCCTGTTAACTCTGTGCCATACACCTGCAAAGTAGAAAATACAATAACCTTTGGAATCTTATTCTGTACAGCAAAATCCAAAATATTTTTTGTGCCGATGGCAGATAATTCAATTCCCTTTAAAGTATCTTTTGAAATAATATCATTAGCCGTAGCAGTATGAATAATTACATCTGCCTCAACAGATAATTGAAGCAAAACACTTTTATCCAATACGTCTAAATCAATTAAAGTTGCTTTATCAAGCAATGTCTTTGTGGAAGCGTGGAATTGCTTAGAAGTTGCAATCACTTCTTCTTCTCTTTTCAAAAAATAAGAAGCAAGGTAAGAGCCTATAAAACCATTTGCGCCGGTGATCAGTATTTTCATTCTTTCAAATCATTTTTACTTTTATTTTCTACAGCCCATTAACTTTTTCAACAGGTTTACTTTTAAACTTATTAAATAACATTTTAACCGGTTTTTTTATAAATATATAGTACAATATAAAATCTTCATTAAAAATCAATGCCACCCAATTGGTAACAAAAAGAGCTATTTTTTTAATAAAAGAAAGATGCCTGAAAGTAAACTGGTAAGTGGTATATTTTAAAATATATGCCTCGAAAAAATAGTATTTGCTTTTGATATTAAATGCTTTTCTTACCCTTTCCATATTGGTGGAACTACCACCACGATAGTAATAAAAAGTAGACTGACCGGGCAGGTACAAAAACTTTCCTTTTGACAGCGCTTCAAAGATGAATAAATGATCTCCGCCCCAGCTATTGTCAAACGGTATATTTTTTACAAGATTAGTTCTGTACAATCCGCAAAAGAAATATTTAGTTTCACCTGTACTTTTTACAAAATTAAAATTCCGCGCGAGCAGGTTTTTTTGCATAAAACCTCTATTAAGTCTTCCCGGTTTGGCCCGTCCGTCCGCATCAACAATTTTTAAGTCTGTCATGCAAAGCACAACATCTTTATGGGCTAACATACCGTTTACACAAACTTCAATAAAATTATCATCCCAAAAGTCATCATCAGCAGCCCACAAAAAATAATCGCCGTGTGCCTTATCTAGCAGGAATTGAAAGTTGGGGACTATGCTTAAATTTTTTTCCTGTACGAAATATTTTATACGTTCATCCTGTGCAGCAAATTTTTCTAAAATAGGCAAAACCGTAGGGTCAGTTGAACAATTATCTGAAATGATTATTTCCAAATGCTGATAACTTTGGTTCAGGATGCAATTCAGGGTTCGTTCCAGGCCTTGAGGACGATTGTAAGTAGGTATGCCCACTGTTACTAAAGGAGTGACGTTGGTGTTCATCATAAAACGATACCGGAGAATGAATCATCAATTACCGGAATATTATTGTCTTTGTCGGATACCAAAGAGACAGGCAGCGGCCATTCGATGTTCACTTTTTCATCATTGTATTTTATTCCTCCTTCGCTTTCTTTATTGTAGAAATTGGAAACCATATAAGTGATCTCAGAATAATCCGTCAGGGACTGAAAGCCATGCGCGAAGCCTTCAGGCACATACATCATTCGCTTATTTTCGGCAGAAAGTTCGGCTCCAAACCATTGTAAGAAAGTAGGAGAGCCTGTTCTTACATCTACAATTACATCGAATATGGCTCCCTGCACACATTTCACCAACTTCACTTCACAGAAAGGAGGACGCTGAAAGTGCATTCCTCTGATCACCCCCTTGCCGCGTGTGCCAGAATGATTGGCCTGTACGAAATGCTTTACCAAATTTTGCGCCCCAAATTCGTTTTCACAGAAGGTACGGGTAAAAAATCCCCGGCTGTCCTGGAAAGGCTGCACATCAATAGTATAAGCTCCTTTTAATTTGGCAGGATTAAATAACATTTTTTATTTAAAATTTTGAGGGTAAAAATTTTGCATCATTCTTGGGAAGTATTACGGCTAATTAATATTTTGATGTGCTAAGGTTTTTGAGGGTATGTATGAATCAGTAATATATAAAGCCCCGTAGGGGTAACACTTTGGTAGAAAAAATACATTTTCAACATAGCCCCGTAGGGGCGATAGTTTTTGATTTGAAAGTTTATTCAAAAAAATCAAACAAGTATTTTTCATCGTGTCCCACCTCAAACTCATGTAATATCTTTAAATATTCCTCCTTAAATGTTTTTGTTTTGTGATGATCCTCCTGGTTCATAGTATAGTTTATAATGCTAACCCTTTGGCTTTTGGAATAAGAAAAAGCGCCATAGCCTGATTGCCATTCAAAACGTCCTGGAATTAATTTCTGTTTATTTATCCAACCACTGCTGTTACTCTTTATCTCGCCCACAAAATCCGAAATTGCAATCGCAGGCGGCAAACCAAAGAAAATATGGACATGATCCTTCCATCCACCAACCGCTAATGATTTAGCCTCTTTATGGATACCATTAATTGTTCCGGCGATGTAGCTATGCAGCCTGTCTCTCCAATCGGTTGTAATGAAATTTTGCCTGCCTTTTACCGCAAAAACAGCATGGATAGAAATTTGAGAATAAACATTTGCCATGGTTGTGTTTTTAATTTAGGACTGTCGCCCCCACGGGGCTTTAGCGAAATTAATCTATTTTAATCTACCAAACCAACGCCTCTATGAGGCTTATCACAATAAGTGCTTTTTGAAAAATAGAATTTGCCTATCTATTATATATCCAGGTAGCATATCCAAATATTAATTAGCCCGTATCAGCTTGCGACTTAGGTCATACACAATCCTGAACAGATCATTTTCAATAAATTCTTTTGATGGAACCGCCAGCAAATTAAATCCGTGATGCCGCTGTACGTCTATGGTGAAAGCTCCTTTTAATTTGGCAGGAATAAATAACATCTTTAATTTAAAATTTTGAGGGTAAAAATTTCACATCATTCTTGGGAAGTATCAGCTTGGGGCTTAGGTCATACACCATTCTGAACAGATCATTTTCAATTAATTCTTTTGATGGAACAGCAAGCAGATTAAATCCGTGATGCGGGGGAATCTCACAATAGGTCCTGTCTAATGGCAGCAATTCAACAGGCATTGAGCCCGTGTCAATATTTTGATGAAACTCACGAATGGCAAAAACTTCATATCCCAGGCTGGTCATCAGTTTTACAGAATCGGAATTTTGTAGTCCTTTACTCCAGTCGTTGTACAGGCTGTGCGTTTCAAAAACTACAACCGGCTTGTATTTCCGTAGCATTTCTTTAGCGCCTTCCAGTACTTTTATCTCGCTTCCTTCAACGTCTATCATCAGCAGGTTTACCGGATCTACTTTGTGCTGTGCTACATAGTCATCTATGGTGATAGAATGCAAAATATTGCTATTGTTTTCTCCGGCAGTGACCGTAGACGCCAAAGCATCTTCCCCTTCAAACACTAATTGTTCATTGCTCTTATTCCACAGGGCCAGGTTGTTGATAAGCACATTGGTCAGTCCATTAAGCTGAGCATTTTCAATGATCAGGTCAGAATTATTTTTGTTAGGCTCAAATGTATGGCACACCCCAGATTCTTTTATATTCCACGCAACAGGAATCGCCTGATCGCCAAAATACGCGCCGGCAATAATCACATTCTTAGCGCCTTTGGAAAAATGCAACAGCAGTTTTGTAGTCTGTGGCTCCCATACATGGTTGGGAACAGCAGGCTGAGACAGCAGAAATTCCCGTGCAATTTTTGAATTGTAAACGAAGTTTATCCGTATTCCATTATCCAGTTGCTTTGAGAATTTTTCACCCAAGAACAACTCATCCGCAAGGGGACCTGATACAATATCCCTGACATTGGTTTGAGGATATCCGCCTTTGGTCTCAAACTCTGTTAATGCTTCTATGAAATATTGCCTGAGTTCTTTATTATTATGCAAGGCCCCCTTCACCCTGGTGATGTTGTTCATTAGTTCTGTTTTAGAAATAAGTTATTATCAACGATACCGCTATCCATCAGTTGCTGAATCATTTTTAATCTCATCAAACGGGATTGCCGGAAATCAGGATCTGCAAATTGGATAGACAATAGTCCTTCTTTCAAATCCTGCACGGCAGCTTTTAAAATGACTTGTGGCTGATGATTTGGCGCTAACTGTTCAAATAGATCAAAGCTTACTTTGTAAGAACGTTTATCAGGTTGCGCATTTGCATTAATACTTACTTCCACATCGTTAAATAATTCCTTCACGGCTGTCGCCAGATCCTTTACCTGGTAGTTCCATTGGTTGCTGCCCGTATTCACTACTAAAAAATTGCCACCGTCTTTCCTTTGCACAGCCCAATCCATTGCCCTCGCCATATCTTTTACATGTATGAGCGGACGCCAGGGACTGCCATCGCTAAGAATGGTTATCTTTTTGTCGGCAATGGCGCTGGCAACAAAATCATTGAGCACAAGGTCTAACCGCAGCCGGTCACTGTAGCCGCATGCTGTAGCAAATCTGTGACAGGTAATCTTAAAATTATCATCAGCCAGCGGCGCTAATGCCTGCTCCGCAAATACTTTGGATTTAGCATAGGCCGTCAGCGGATTTACTTCCGAATTTTCGGTGCGGGGAGCAGTATCTGCAAATCCATATACACTGCAACTACTGGCAAAAACAAAATTGCCCACTCCCTGTTGTTTTGCTTTTTTCGCAATGTCCACAGCCGATCTGAAATTAATATCAAGAGTAGGTTGCTCAAATGCATTACCCATCGGATCATTGGAAATGGCGGCTAAATAAATTACCGCATCGAAGCCGTTTAAAATAGATGCGTCAAAATTTCTCACATCGCCGAAGTATTGCTGATTCAAAAGCGTGTCACCAACAATGCCATTGGACGTATAATTTTGAATAAAATATCCAATATCATATCCAGCGATGAATATATCAGGGTTGGCGCTTTTAAAATGTTTAACAACCATGGGGCCGATATATCCCAGGTTGCCAATTATTAATAATTTCATTCGTACATAAAGTTTTTTCAGTTGCCCAATAGCCCGCCCCGTTCTATGCGAGGGAACTCCACATGTATATTCCCATTTGTGAGAATATGATCGTGCTCTGTTTTAAATGAGTTATTCGTGCATTCGTGGCTAAGACCGGTTTGCCACGAATGCACGAATAAATTTAGTTTCTTTCTACTGCATGAATCATCAGATTCTTTTTCATTACCAGATTTTCCATGGCGCCCTGTTTTCGCTCCACAATTCATTCAATTCAATTTTATCGCGTAAGGCATCCATACATTTCCAAAACCCTTTGTGTTTGTAAGCCACCAGTTGCTGATCGGCAGTTATTCTTTCCATAGGAGCATCTTCCCACATAACCTGACTCATGTTTTCCTGCAGATAGTTAAATACCTCCGGCTTAAGAACAAAAAATCCGCCATTGATCCATTGTGCATCGCTCTTAGACTTTTCTCTGAAGGATAATACAGTTCCGTCTTTTGATAAATCCATACCTCCAAACCGGGCATCAGGCTGCACAGCAGTTACTGTAGCAATTTTGTTATTAGCCCTGTGGTAGCGAATCAATTCATTGATATCCACGTTGCTTACCCCATCCCCATAGGTGAGCAGAAAATCTTCATTTTCGATATATTTCTTAATATATTGCAATCTGCCTGCAGTCTTGGTATCTAATCCTGTATCAACAAGGGTAACTTTAAAGGATTCCGTTCTGGAGCCCAAAATCTCCATATTGTTATTTTCCAGGTCAATTTTAATATCCGAATTGTGCAGAAAATAATTCATGAAATATTCCTTAATAATATAACCCTTATACCCAAGACAAATAATAAAATCATTGTGTCCGTAATGGCTGTATATTTTCATGATATGCCAAAGAATAGGTTTGCCGCCTATTTCTACCATGGGTTTGGGGCGAACATCTGTTTCTTCGGCTAAGCGTGTTCCAAGGCCTCCTGCAAATATTACAACTTTCATATATTTAAAAATCCCGACAAAACTAAGAAAAGTTCATTTCATATCATTTCTGAAAGACAGTGATATGCTTTTTGTGTAATATTTCCCCAGTAGAAATGAGCATAAAAAGCTGAGGGAATACTTGCTTTCAGTTCAGGAATATTGTCACGAATGGCCTTTACCATTGCCTCAGCATCTAAGTCAGGCACGATAATCAGTTTTTTCCCTGCAATCTCTTTGGGAATACCCAATGCTCCATTTTGAAAAGAAATAGCATGGGTATTTGCAGCCAGGGACTCCACTAATTTCGTTTTTATGCCTCCTCCTTCGGCAATTGGATTTAAAAAAATATCAGCCCCCAAAGTGTAAGTGTCAATATTTTCCACAAAACCAGCGTAAATAATATTTTTGTTCTTAAACTCAGCCAGTTGATTATACCTTTCAGGAAGCTGCCCTCCACAAATTATTATCTTATAAGCTATTCCGCTATGTTGAAGAATAGGATTCACATCTTTCAAAATGATTTCAAGACCTTGAATATTGGGTTGGTAATTGAAAGCGGCATAATATAAGAGAAGCAATTCCTCAGGCTGGATGTTATGTTTTAGGCATATTTCTGCTCTGGACAAACTTTTCACTTCCGGAGCAGGTGGCTCGTTGTGGGTTGTTCCATAGGTTATAACGGTGCATTTTTCTACCGGTAACTTATAATGACCTATCGCATATTCCCGGTCTTCCTGCGAAATAAAAAAGTTGAGATCGGCAAAGCCATGAACCATTTTCTCATAGACCCAAAGGATACGCCACCACCACTTCCCCAGGCTTCGGAAACGGAGCGCTTCAATATTGTGAGAATGAACAATAAGCTTTACCCCTGTAAACTTCTGCAACGCAATTCCTAACCAGCCATAATAAGGATGTTCAATGATCAAATGACTTATTTTCTTTTCTTTTATTATTCTTTTCAGCTTAAAAAAATACAGCGGATTGCAATAACGGAATTTGCTATTGGACAAAAGTTTCAAAGTCTCATATTCGGTTGAGGGCATTAAGATATTGGTGTTTACAGTAACGCAGGTGAGCCGGACCAAGAGTGAAAGATATTGATTGAACAAACTTATGCTCTTTGCTCCTCCTGTTGTTGGCGGTAAAAAAGAATAAGGAACTATGGTTAAAATGTGCATTATGAAAAGAATACTGATTTAGGATAATTCATCCTTCCTCCACCATTTCCATATGGAAAATAAGCCACCAGCCATTGCCAATAAAAAGAGCACATTGCCTATGTAAACGAACTTTTGTCCGAGGGAATATGAAGCTGGCTCAAACTTAAAGACTACCTCATGCTTTCCTTCTGGCACCTGTATGCCTCTTAATACATAATTTACTTTGGCATAATCCGTTTTCTTTCCGTCTATATAAGCATTCCATCCTGCCGGGTAATACACTTCGCTGAATACGGCAAATTGTGCCGTTGCAGCATGTGTCTCGTATTTAATTTCGTCATTATTATAGTTTACCAGGGTTATAGTAGCCGAGGAATCAGGAACAGGATCGTTCCCAACAATGGTTTTATAGCTATTTTGTACGATCACGGTATCCCTTGGGCCAAACTTATCCAAGGCCTTTATTTCTTCCACAGGGTCGTTAACATATTTAATATGTTTAATAAACCAGGCAGCGCCAAGCGCTTCTTCATTCTTAAAAACGCCCGCCGGCTGCTGTTGCTGTTGCGGCGGAGTAATAATATAGCGGGTATCCAGCATACTCAGCACATCCATATTGGGAGTGCGTTTCGACAATTGTGCTTCAATCAGATCCTGATAAATACGCAACTTCGCCGGATGGTATCCGCCAATATTTCGATGAAAATAGCTGGTAATAGCTGCACTTCCCTGAAAGGGATCGCCGGCAGAAATATTGTACACCCTGTAATGAGGATCTTTATCTTCCAGAATTTGTTTGTCTGCCGGAGTGGGGGTGAAGTAATCTGCAACCAGCGCGCTTTCATCATCGAGGTAATTATCTGCATTCAGGTATTTATTGTCCACAAGCAGCAGATCAAAAGTGTTCACAACAATTAATATAATTACTGCGGTTACCGCCTTCATCTTGTTTTTAAGATAGAGAAGTAATAACCCAAGAACGAGTGCAGCAAAGAGAAAGGCGCGGAAGATATTGCCCGTAAACATGGCTTTCCGGTCATCTTTCATCGCATTCACTACCATTCTCCCAACCTCATTATTCCCGTCTTGGGAGGCCCCGAAAGCCTGCATCAAAACCGGATCGAAAGCGCCGGTAAAATCATTGAAGAAGTAGATTATCAATACCAGTGCAAACAAGGCTCCAAAAGAATAAAAAATTTTCTTAAGAGAGGATTTCAGTATTTCTAATCCATCGGGCGTGAAAAAGATTTGTTGCAGCCCCATAATAGCCAGCAGAGAGAAGATCATTTGCGGGATAATTAAGGCAGTATTGGGAGAGCGGAATTTATTATACAAAGGCAAATGGTCGAGTAAAAAGGTGTTGAATCCCGAAAAGTTTCTACCCCAGGCCATAAATATTGCCAGTATGGCTCCTGCGAGGATCCACCATTTGATCCGATCCTGAATGACTACCATGCCGATAAGTGCCAGAAAGCAGATGATGGCTCCAAGATAGATGGTGCCACCTGTTCCTTCAGGCATCGCTCCCCAGTATTTGGGCATGTTTTGCGCTATCTGTATCGCCTGCGATTCTGGTACATTCTTCTCCATTAAATTTTTAACCAATTTTGAATTCTCATCAAAATGGTTTCCCGTTCCCTCCCCAAATACGCCGGGCATAAACAGCGTAAGGGTTTCGCTCTTACCAATGCTGTAGCTGAAGGCATAATCACGATCGAGACCGGTGGTGCTGACTTCTTTTATGTCCTCTCCTTTAGTCTCAATTGTTTTTCCGCCGCGCATCGTATATTTTGCATAGTCGGCATTTGTCAGGAGGGTTACAGCAGAATTGGCTATACCGATTGCTCCTCCCAGCACCGCTAATATAAAGGAAATAACCAGGTGTTTCCACTGTTTTTTCTTGATCCATTGGATCAGGTATCCAACGGAGATAAATAATGCCGTAAAGAAAAAATAATAGGTTACCTGAGGATGATTAAATCCAATTTCATAAGTGGCAAAGATTGCTGTAACAGCCAGCCCCGCTAAGTACCTTTGTTTATAAATCAGCATAAGTCCGGCCAATAGACCAGGCATATAAGATAAGGTCCACATCTTGGTATCATGACCGGTAGCAACAAAAAGTACGTTAAAGCTGGCATAAGCAAAGGCTAATCCTCCCAGGATGCCTAATACAGGACGAGCACCTGAAACGCAACTCAGCAAATAAAAACTGATACATGCCAAAAAGAAAAAGTCAATAGGTTTAGAAAGCCATAAGGTAAGTACATGGTGCAAATTGGGTAGAAAGGAATTGATGTCCATGGCAATTTGATAAGCGGGCATGCCACTAAATAAATGGGTAGTCCAAAGTGGGAAATGACCATATTGGAGATTATACTCAATAGAATTTTGTGCCATTCCTTTCCAGAAAATAACATCGCTCTGCTGCAATACTTTTCCCTGCAAAGCAGGATGACAGTATACAATTGCCACCACTAAAAAAATCCCTATGGCCACCAAATGGGGCACCATTGCCTTGAAATTTATTTTCTCCACCTTGCCTTTTTTTATACAATTTTTAATTAGAGCGCTGAAGCAGAACGGTAACAAAATGAACTGCACCCATTGCAAATTTGCAGGATATTAAATTTATTGCCAAATTGGAAAATCATTAAACCCTGATTTTCCGGTAGCTCTAAAAGCTACTACCATTTTGTATTTAACTCCATCATAGCGCTCTGACTATAAATATTGCTGCGAATGGTGTGAATTATATCTTTAAATTTGTAATCGCAATTTTGCTGTCTCCATTATAAACAGAAAATCCATAATGTCAAAATTTAATATCAGAGTTTATGGTATTCTTACTAATGAAAAACGACAGATTTTGGTAAGTGATGAGTATATACGCGGAGGATATTATACCAAGTTTCCAGGTGGAGGAATGGAATTCGGTGAAGGTACAAGAGATTGTCTCAAAAGAGAATTCAAAGAAGAAATGAAACTTGAAATCAGCGTTGCCTCCCACCTTTATACTACTGATTTCTTTCAGATGTCTGCCTTTCGCCCCGATGATCAGATTATTTCGGTTTATTATTATGTAGAGCCGCTGGCCCCTATTC
>CAZFGP010000044.1:0-27312 GCA_964518685.1 uncultured Terrimonas sp. | reverse complement strand
CAAATAATCAGTTCGTTATCCTTTTTTGAAGCCGGGCGTGAACCATCAGTTTCGGGTTGTTTAATTTCTATTTCGGGTTTTACGGGCTTTGGCATAACCAACCTGTCGCCCAATACCTGAAATTCATCCTTCAGCTCTTTGAGATCAATATTTTTTACCGCAATCTGATAATATAAGTCCAGAGGAGAGGCTAATTTATAGAAGGTCATCAGTTCCTCTATATTAGCCTGATTGGCTGCTGCTCCAAGACTTTCTAATTTTCGTTGTAATGCATATTTACCTTCCTCGGCTATTTTTCGTTTTTCTTCCTTCAGGGCATCCTTGATTCGACTTTTTGCTTTTGCGGTAACTACAAAATTGAGCCAGTCTTCATGAGGTTTCTGTTTGTTGCTGGTAATAATCTCCACCTGATCGCCACTACGAAGTTTATGGCTTATGGGAACAAGTTTGTGGTTTACTTTTGCACCAATACATTTTGATCCCACCATACTGTGCACAGAAAAAGCGAAGTCCAGGGCTGTAGCGCTCACCGGCAGCATTTTCACGTCTCCTTTGGGCGTATATACATATATCTCTTCTGCCAGAAAAGAGGTTTTAAAATCCTGAAGAAAGTCAATGGAACTTACGTCCTGCGACAGGGCTTCCCGTATTTGGGTAAACCATTTATCAAACCGGCTTTCATCGCTTGCGCCTTCTTTGTATTTCCAATGTGCTGCCAGCCCTTTTTCTGCAATTTCGTTCATCCTCCTGGTTCTGATTTGCACTTCCACCCACTTCCCCTGAGGGCCCATAACAGTAGTGTGAAGCGCCTCATAACCGTTGGCCTTTGGATTGCTCAGCCAGTCGCGCAGTCGTTCCGGAGATGGGGTGTACATGTCTGTTATTAAGGAATAGGCTTTCCAGCAATCTTCTTTTTCTCTTTCATGCGGTGTATCCAGGATAACACGGATGGCAAAAAGGTCGTACACTTCTTCAAATGTTACACCCTTCTTCTTCATTTTATTCCAGATGGAGTGGATAGATTTAGGGCGCCCATATACTTCCACTTTAAGTCCTGCTTTTTCCAATCCTTCCCTGATGGGTTTGATGAATTCATTAATATATCGGCTCCGTTCTCTTCGGGTTTCTGCCAGTTTTTTAGCTATTTCCCTGTAGATATCAGGCTCCAGGTACTTCATAGCCAGATCTTCCATCTCTGTTTTTATCGTATATAAACCCATCCGGTGTGCCAGTGGGGCATATACGTAAACCGTTTCGCTGGAAATCTTTAATTGTTTTTCTCTCCTCATGCTATCTAAGGTTCGCATATTATGCAACCGGTCGGCCAGTTTGATGAGGATGACACGGGGGTCGTCAGTAAGGGTGACCAATATCTTTTTAAAATTCTCCGCCTGCTGGGAAGAATTATTATCCATGACGTTGGCAATCTTAGTGAGCCCATCAATGATCCGTGCTATTTCGTGCCCGAAAGTTCTGTCTATGTCTTCCAGGGTTAAATCAGTATCTTCAACGGTGTCGTGAAGCAGGGCACAGATAGTGGAACGAACGCCTAATCCGATTTCTTCCACACAAATACGGGCAACGGCTATCGGGTGGAGAATATAAGGCTCCCCGCTTTTCCGGCGCATTGTTTTATGCGCATCTGCTGCCATTTCAAATGCGCGCCGCAATTGTTCTCTTTGTCCGGGCTTAAGTTTTGGTTTTAATGACCGGAGTAAGGCACGATATTGCCGGACAATTTCTTTTTTTTCTTCCTCTTCGCTCAGATTATATACCGGTGTTTTAACATCCACTTCCATATAAATTCAAATTTAAGTAAAATCTCCTACCTTTGCTCTCCCAAAAAAACGAAGGGTTCGTTAACTTTATTGGGCAAACATGCGGGTGTGGCGAAATTGGTAGACGTACCAGACTTAGGATCTGGCGCCGCGAGGCATGGGGGTTCGAGTCCCTCCACCCGCACTCTTTTTTAAAATCCCGTAAGGAATTTTGGGGAATATAACAACTGATTTTTAATTCAAGATTTATGGCAACGGTTACGAGGGAGAATATCGGACTTCTGAATGATAAGCTAACAGTTAAAGTAGGTAAAGAGGATTATCTTCCGCCTTTCGAAAAAGCATTGAAACAGTATGCTAAGTCTGCGCAATTACCAGGCTTCAGAAAGGGCATGGTACCTGCCGGGGTTATAAAAAAAATGCACGGTCCGGCAGTGTACACTGAAGAGGTGTTAAGAAGCATTGAAAAACAACTTCTGGATTATCTGGAACAGGAAAAACTGGACATTTTTGCACAACCTCTTCCGGGCGAGGATAACGATGCCGGAAATCTGGATATGAATAATCCGTCAGAATATTCTTTTAATTTTGAGATCGGCCTAAAGCCCGCTTTTGAGCTACCCGATCTCAGTAAGGTTTCGTCTCTTACCCGTTACAAAATAGAAGTTACTGAAGCAATGATTGATGAGGAGGTAGACAGGCTAAGGGTAAGACAAGGTAAAATGACGGAACCGGAGAGTATTGCTACAGATGAGGACTTACTGAATGTAAAATTTGAGGAATCAGATGCCGAAGGAAATCTTGTTGAAAATGGTCTGACTAAGGATAATTCCCTGCTGCTAAAATACTTCAGCCCTGCGCTCAGGGAGCAGTTAATAGGAAAAAAGAAAGATGACCATGTAGTGTTGCAATTGGAAACGGCTTTTGAAGATAAAGAGAGAGAATGGATGATAAGTGACCTGGGACTTGACAAAGAAAATCCCGGCGGCAGTTTGGAGAAATTCTTCAAAATGACTATTACGAAAATAGGACTCGTTGAAAAGCATGAGTTGAATGAAGAGTTCTATGAAAAAGTATATCCTGGTCAGGAGATTAAAACAGAGGTAGATTTCAGAAATAAAATTAAGGCGGATATTCAAAGCGGATTTGATGCAGAAAGTCGCAGCCATTTTCACCACGACCTTTATCATGTTTTGTTAGATAACACCATCGTGGATTTTCCGGAAGGTTTTCTAAAGAAGTGGGTTGAAAAAAGCAGTGAGCAGCCTAAAACCCCCGAACAGGTAGAGGAAGAATTTCCCTCGTTTAAAAACCAATTGAAATGGTCTCTGATCACCGATAAAATTATTCTGGATAATAAGATAGAAGTGTCGCCGGAGGAAATTCAGGAACAAATAACCAAAGAGGTAATGGGCTATTTTGGCGCCTCTGGTTTGGATGATACCAATGGCTGGATCAGCAACTATGTAGCCCAGTTATTGAAGGACAAACGACAGGTAGACAATGCCTACAGAAAGATTATCACCGAGAAGGTTTTTGCGCACGAAGAAACCAAAACTACTCCTGTTGAACAATCCATTAGCCTGGACGACTTCAAAAAGATGATTGAAGCGCATCAGCATCATCACCATTAAATTCAGGATTTAAGATTTAATGGTTGTTAAAGGTTGCCTTTTCAAAGGCATGGCATTTTGTCTGTATTTTTCTTTCGCATGATATTTGGGCTTATAAATGCCATAAATTGCTGTTCAAAAAAATAAGAAACAGAAGCTATTATGAACATAGGAAAAGAGTTTGAAAAGTACGCCGTTAAGCATAAAGGGATATCCGGTAATACCCTGAATGATTATGCCAAACATTATATCACCAACCTTACCCCCAATATTATTGAGGAACGTCCAATGAATGTAGCAGTAATGGATGTGTACAGCCGTTTGATGATGGACCGTATCATTTTTCTCGGTTATCCCATATCGGATGAGGTAGGAAATATTGTGACGGCTCAGTTGTTGTTTTTAGAGAGTACGGATCGTTCCAGAGATATTCAGATGTACATCAATAGTCCTGGCGGGTCGGTATATGCCGGCTTTGGGGTGTATGATACCATGCAGTATATTTCGCCCGATATTGCTACAATATGTACGGGAATGGCAGCCAGTATGGCAGCAGTGCTGATGTGCGCAGGAGCTAAAGGAAAACGAACCGCCTTAAAACATTCCCGTATCATGATGCATCAGCCCAGTTCGGGAGCCGCAGGGCAAGCCAGTGATGTATTAATTACGGTAAATGAGGTGAGGAAGATAAAAAAGGAATTGTATGAGGTGATAGCCAATCATAGTGGTCAGGATGTGGATAAAATTGCTAAAGATTTTGACCGGGATTTCTGGATGACGGCAGCGGAGGCAAAGGAGTATGGTTTGGTTGACGAAGTGTTGCTCACCAATCCCAAAAAACAAAAAGAACAGTAAAATAGTTTAAACAGATCAATTTATTATGAATCTCTACAATAGGAATCCGCTGCATATGGATGAGGAAGACAATCCCGAAACACCCGAGATGCCTTCTATGGAAAAGATGTTGAGTGGCTGGCAGTTCGATAAAAAATTCATTGAGCAAAGGAAGGTTTTCCTTTGGGGTGGGGTGGATGATAAGAGCGCAAAAGATATTTCCTCAAGACTTCTCTACCTCGATGCCATTGATCCGGGAAAAGAGATCACTTTTTATATTAATAGCCCCGGAGGCATTGTTACCAGCGGTATGGTGATTTATGATATCATGCAGATGATAAAATCACCGGTGGCTACAGTTTGTATGGGAATGGCCGCCTCGATGGGTTCCCTGCTTTTAAGCGGAGGTAAAAAAGGGAAGCGGTATATCTTCCCTCATGGCGAAGTGATGATTCACCAGCCCAGTGGCGGTGGTCAGGGTACTTCTGCTGATTTGGAAATTATGGCCGAACAGATGAAAAGAGTAAAGGAAGAAAGCGCCCAGATATTAGCCGGCAATTGCGGACAAACCTTTGAAAAGATTATGTCTGATTTTGACAGAGATCATTGGATGAATGCCGAAGAATCGGTAGCGTACGGCATTGTAGACAAGGTTATTGATAAATTGTAGCGAAAATTGATGTATGTAACTTCGGGGCTACTTGAATTTCCAAAAAAGTTTCGGAAATTTGCAGCTTATTCCTATCCTTTTTGTCTTAGTTAGTAGAAAGCACCCCGTATCCTTGTCAGCCATCCGATAACAACTTTTGTTTATTAAAATTATTATTTGAAAATCATGGCTAAATCAATCTTACACTGTTCATTTTGTGGAAGAAGCAGGGATGAAGTAAAAATTCTTATTGCCGGTCAGGAGGGCCATATTTGCGAAAACTGTGTGGATCATGCCCGTGAAATCATTGAACAGGAGTTGGTACTCAAGCACGAATCCTCTCACCCACAGTTTAAACTAACTGTAAAAAAGCCTTTGGAAGTTAAAAAATTCCTTGACGAATATGTTATAGGTCAGGATGATGCCAAAAAAGTATTATCGGTAGCAGTGTACAATCATTATAAGCGGCTTCAGCATAAGGCCGCTGAAAATGAGGTGGAGATAGAAAAGAGCAATATCGTAATGGTGGGAGAAACAGGAACCGGAAAAACACTGCTGGCAAAAACGATTGCCCGAATGCTGAATGTGCCTTTTGCTATTGTAGATGCTACCGTTTTTACAGAAGCAGGCTATGTGGGAGAAGATGTGGAAAGTATTCTTACCCGGTTATTGCAGGTTTGTAACTACGATGTGGCCGCAGCAGAAAAAGGAATTGTATATATAGATGAAATTGATAAAATTGCCCGTAAAAGCGATAACCCTTCCATCACCAGAGATGTGAGCGGAGAAGGTGTTCAACAGGGTCTGCTGAAGTTGCTGGAAGGAACAGAAGTATTGGTACCCCCTCAGGGTGGAAGAAAGCATCCAGAACAAAAATTAATCAAAGTCAATACCCAGAATATATTATTCATCTGTGGAGGCGCTTTTGATGGCATTGACCGGGTGATAGCCCGGCGGGTTAACACTAATGCTATCGGTTTTAATGTGAATAAGGAACAACAGGAATTTATGAAGAAAAACCTGTTACAATATGTTAACGCGCAGGATCTGAAATCGTTTGGTTTGATTCCTGAATTGTTGGGACGTTTGCCGGTAGTAACTTACCTTAATCCGTTGGATACGGCTACGCTGAGATCTATCCTTTCTGTTCCTAAGAATGCTCTTATAAAACAGTACACCAAATTGTTTGAGCTGGAAGGGATCAAATTGAAGGTGGATGAGGAAGTGCTTGATTTTATGGTAAGTAAGGCGATGGAATACAAATTAGGGGCCAGAGGTTTACGCAGCATCTGTGAAAATATTCTTACAGATGCCATGTTTGAATTACCTTCTTCAAACGAAAAAGAGTTTCATCTTACCCTGGAGTATGCAAAACGGAAGTTTGACAACAGTAAAATGAGTTTGCTGAAAGTGGCTTAATAGACTGTATTGGGTCGTGCGGTTTGTCCGGTAAAAATGTAATCCTCAAAAATTCACGAATGAAAGAATTAATTGAACGTTTAAAAACGGATGCCGGTTTAACGGAAGAACAGGCAATGAAAGCTATCACCCTTATAAAGGATTATGCAAGAGAAAAGTTTCCTTTGTTTTCAGGTGCAATTGATAAGATGTTCAGTAAATATACCTCAAAAGAAGAGGATGATTTCCTGCATTAAATTGTAAAGCTAATTTTCTCAGGATAAGATTTTGCGAGCTATCACTATCTTTTGAATTTCACTTGTGCCTTCGCCAATGGTGCATAGTTTGCTGTCTCTGTAAAATTTTTCTACGGGAAAGTCTTTGATATAACCGTATCCTCCGAAGATTTGCACCGCCTCATTGGCTGTTTTTACCGCAATTTCACTGGCATAATATTTTGCCATGGCGGCTTCTTTGATCATAGGAAGACCTTTGGCCTTTTTATCTGCCGCCTGTAGAACCAGTAATTCTGCTGCATTGATTTCGGTAGCCATATCAGCCAGCTTGAAGGAAATGGCCTGAAAATAAGAAATCGGCTGGTCAAACTGATGTCTTTCCTTAGCATATTGTAAAGCGGCTTCGTATGCTCCTCTTGCAATGCCCACCGATAAAGCGGCTATGGATATTCTTCCTCCATCCAATACATGTAAGGATTGTTTAAAACCTTCTCCAATTTCACCCAACCGATTGGCGTCTGGTATTCTGCATTGGTCAAAGATCATTTCTGCTGTTTCGCTGGCCCTCATACCCAGTTTGTTTTCCTTTTTCCCACCGCTGAAGCCTGGAGTATTCCGCTCTACAATAAATGCGGTGGCATTGTTTCGGGTGCGAGGTTCGCCGGTTCTGGCTATTACTACGGCAATATCCCCCGACTTGCCATGAGTTATAAAGGATTTTGTACCATTTAAAATCCAGTGATCACCGTCTCTTGCTGCCGTAGTTTGCATATTACCCGCATCGCTGCCGGTATTGGCTTCAGTGAGCCCCCAGGCTCCAATCCATTCAGCAGAAGCCAGCCTGGGGAGGTATTTTTGTTTCTGCAGTTCATTTCCAAAAGCCAGAATATGACCGGTACATAAAGAATTATGGGCAGCCACACTAAGCCCTATCGAACCGCAAACTTTCCCGAGTTCTGAAATAATAGCAACATACGCTGTATAACCCAGGCCCGAGCCTCCGTATTTTTCCGGAACCAATACCCCCATTATTCCTAACTTACCTAATTCCTTTAATATCTGCACCGGGAACTCCTGGGTCTCGTCCCATTGCATGATATAGGGTTTTATATATTGTTTGGCAAAGTCTGCTGCTGTCTGGGCAATCTGTGTTGTTACCTCGTCTCTTTTGAAATCCATATCTTTTAAAGAAGCGGCAAGTTATTGAATAAATTAGATATAGCCGGCACCCCTTAATAACTAATATAAGGCTCCAGCCGATGCAGTGCCTGTTCGGAAAGCAAATGGATTTGTTGTAAATCCTCTTTGTTTCGAATATTACCGTGCTGCAATCTGTATTGGATAACGGCATTAGCTAACAGATATTTTATATAGGGATGGGCTTTAAGCTCCTGCATATCTGCTGTATTGATAGGAATCTTTTTAACAACAAGCGCATTGCATTCAAAACGCGATTTGATTTTCTGAAATACTGAATCTTGAAGTCCGTATACTTCAGCCAACTGTTCTACGGTATAAAACCCACCCAGTCTTTCTCTGAAATTGATAATTCGGTGCGCCAGTTTACTGCCAATGCCCGGAAGAGTAAGCAATTCTACTGAATCGGCAGTATTAATATCAATGGTTTTCGAAATGGAATAGCTATTGCGTTTATAATTATTTGTGTAGTCAGGTAGCTTTTTTTCTTCAGCAATTTGTACATAAGGTAACAGGCGTTTATAAACATCCTCATTCAATCCATATATTTTTTGCAGGTCTTCCGCCTTATAAAACCGCCCTCCTTTGGCCCGATAGTTTTGTATGGTTGACACAGTTTTTGCCGAAATACCTAAGCGTAGCCATCCTTCTGCCGATAATGAATTGGGATTAAAGTAAAAGAGCTTACCATTTGAAGATCCCGGTTGGGCAGTGATTTTGCCTATAGAATCTGATCCCCCCGCAGCATCCTTTTTCTGCTCTTTTGATGTAGTGGGTTGTATTAGCTGCCCGATATCATTTCTAAATTTTTCATACTCTACCTCATCAAACTGTCTGCTTTCTTTAAAGAAGGATGGCAGCAGCCACACCAGAACAAGGATTATCAATAAGGAAATGATTCCAACACGTTCTTTTTTGGAAAATTCAAAATAGTTTTTCCATCGGTTAGCATTCATGATAATGGTAGGTTACGATGCAGTAAGATACAACAATTATCTCAAAACTTGGAGTGGCTTCAAAGAAGAGGCGCATCCCAAATTTTCGCTCCATCTGCGGCATTCCGGTCGGTGGGACACCGACCGGTAGTGAGTTCTACAGGCGGGTGTCTCACCCGCCTGCGAAAATATGGGATGCGCCCCAAAGAAGTACTGAAAGGTGGTAACCAACAAATAATCAGATGATCATAAGGAAAGATTCAATCTGTCGTATGCCAAATGTACGCCTTCAGGCAGCTCAGGATTTACATCTGCATGCTTCCCTAATTGATGGCTGATATGGGTAAGATAAGCAGTAGGTATGTTCAATCTTTTTATTTCGTTTATCGCTTCTCCCAAACTAAAATGAGATAAATGTTTTTCCTTGCGGAGTGCATTCAATACCAAAACTTCACTGCCTCTAATAAGGGTTTCACTTTTTTCTTCTATCCGGTTAGCATCCGTAATGAAGGTGAATTTGCCAAAACGAAAACCCAAAACAGGCATTTGCATATGCCAAACCAATATCGGTGTAATCGTAAGGTCGTTAATCTGGAAGGGTGCTGAGCCGATTGTATTAAGATGAATATTAGGCGCGCCAGGATATTTTTTTGCGGTAAAGGCATAGGGAAATTCCCGTATAATGACTTCAAGCGTCATTTCATTGCCGTAAATTTCCATAGGTTTCTGCATGAAATAGTTGAATCCTCTTACATCATCCAGTCCTGCAACATGATCTTTGTGGGGATGAGTAAAAACAATAGCGTCTAAACGTTTTACTCCTTCCCGGAGCATTTGGTACCGAAAATCCGGGCCGGCATCAATAGCGATAGTGGTTTCCGGCGATTGTATGAGCATACTGGTACGCAGCCGCTTATCCTTTTTGTCTGTAGAGGTGCAAACGGCACAATCACATCCAATCATAGGCACTCCGCTACTGGTGCCCGTACCAAGAAAAGTAATTTTGAGAGGTGGATAACTCACGCGTCAAAGCTAATAGAAAATAGAGGAAAGACTGTTGTAAATTTTATGCACTGCTGCGTTAAAATCTGTCATCGTTGCTTTAGTTCCTGTTCATACAGAGCCTCATCGTAACCCACCATGAGTTTCCCTTCATATTCGATAACCGGACGTTTAATGATGCTTGGATTTTCCCACATCGTCCGTACAGCGCTTTTTTCGTTGATGACAGCATCCTGCTGCTCCGGCGTTAGTTTGCGCCAGGTAGTACCTTTTTTATTCAATAACTTTTCCCAGCCCACCTGTTTACACCAGCTGTTAAGTTTTGCAACCGTGATCTCCTGCTTCTTGTAATTGTGAAAGTCGTACGGAATTGCAGCCTTATTCAGCCAGTCAATGGCTTTCTTAACTGAGTTGCAATTGGGGATTCCGTAAATAGTCATGATATATTTATTTTACAAAAGGTTATAATTAAAATTTTTCCGTAACGCCCAGCCCAAACAACGCAAAATCATATTTTACCGGGTCGTTGGCACAAAGTTTACGCAAAAACGCGGTTAATTCCAAAGCCGTGTACCAGTCGGTCCGGGTATGCGTTATCATTTTAAAATGCCGGGCCACCCTTGCCACATGCACGTCAACAGGGCAGACTAATTGTGCTGGAGAGATATTTTTCCATATCCCGAAATCCACGCCGTTATCATCCTTACGAACCATCCATCGAAGAAACATATTGAGTCGTTTACAGGTGGATTTCTTATCTGGTGTGGCAATATGTTTTCGCGTACGTTCAGGCACATCTTCTAATGAAAAGAAATAGAGATTAAATCCACGCAGGGCATTTTCAATAGTTAAATCATGGGGTTGCATCCACTGGCTGAAAGCGCATTCCAAAGAGTCATTTCTGGAATAATGGAATTTTAAAAAAGCAATAAAATACAACACATCGGTAGCGCTAAAAGTACGGTGTTTGAATTGCAGCAGTCGTTTCAACTCTTTCTCTCCTGCATGTAAGCAGAAGTCATGGGGTGCAAAATCCATTTGCTGCATTAATTCCCTGCTTTTGGCAATAATGGTTGTCCGGTTACCCCAGGCAAAAATGGCAGCAAAGAAAGCTGCAATTTCTATATCCTGTTTTTTGGAAAAAGCATGGGGGATACTGACCGGGTCGTTATTAATAAATAAAGGCTGGTTGTATTCTTCCGCCTTTTTATCCAGGAAAGTTTTCAGCTGATGTGTTTTCATTATCCTATTGCCTGCTTCAGATCTTCCACCAGGTCTTCCGCATCCTCAATCCCTACACTCAAACGAATCAGGGAATCCATCAGTCCATTGGCTATTCTTTCTTCCCGTGGTATGGATGCATGCGTCATACTGGCCGGATGCCCGATCAGTGATTCCACTCCTCCCAATGATTCGGCACATGCGAAAAGATGTGTGGACGAAAGCACCTTTATAGCTGCTTCCACTGTATTGTCTTTCAATTCAAAACTCATCATCCCTCCGAAACCGTGCATTTGTTCTTTGGCTATGTTGTAGTTGGGGTGGTCTTCAAAGCCACACCAATGTACCTTTGCAACTTTACTGTGCTGGCGTAAAAAATGAGCAATTATCTTTCCGTTTTCACAATGTCTTTGCATCCGGAGATGCAGGGTTTTTAATCCGCGTAATATAAGGAAACAATCCTGGGGGCCGGGTACGGCGCCACATGCGTTTTGTAGAAAATACATTTGATCGGCTATTTCTTTATTATTGGTAATTACGCAGCCGTGTACCACATCGCTGTGTCCGCCAATATACTTGGTGGCGGAGTGCAAAACAATATCCGCTCCAAGCTCCAGCGGATTTTGGAGATAGGGAGAGGCAAAGGTATTATCAACAGCCACAAAGACGTTGGATCGCTTTGCAATGGATACACATGCTTTAATATCAATAATACGGATTAATGGATTGGTAGGTGTTTCTATCCAGATCATTTTTGTGGCAGGTGTAATGTGTTTACTGATTTGTGAAGCGTCACTCATATCAATAAACCGGAATTTCAGACCATAGGTTTCCCACACTCTTCGCATTAGCCGGTAAGTACCGCCATACAAATCACTGGTACTGAGGATTTCATCTCCGGGTTTAAAAAGTTTCATCACCGTGTCGGTAGCCGCGAGTCCACTGCCAAAACAAATTCCATATTTTCCGTTTTCAGCCGCCGCCAGTGCGTTTTGTAGCTGGGTACGGGTAGGGTTATGGGTACGTGCATATTCGTATCCCTTATTTTTACCCGGACCCTCTTGTACAAAGGTGGAAGTTTGATAAATAGGCGTCATGATGGCGCCGGTAGCAGGATCGGGGTACACGCCTGCATGAATGTATTTTGTAGCTGATTTCATATTCTGAATTATGAGATGCAAAGATGGGAAATTGAATTGAGATTAGGGTGGGAGGATATTCATCAACTTCCGTTTATCTCTAAAGCACCGGCTGTTTCTATAATCCGGAAACGGCAGCCAGATACCGATTTCTCGTGTCATTGGGATTTAATCTGTAGGGTTCAATAATTTCAGCAATACCACACATGAGTGTTAAATATTGAAATGTTTTATTCTTCAGACCGTAGGTTTCCCTACAATAGGGATCCTTCTTCCATCCCCAAAGGACTTGGCGCTTACACGTAGAATGGGGCAAAACTGATGACGCTTATATTCATTATTATTAACCATCTTCAGCGTCCGGTTGACAAGGGAAGGATCGAAGCCCTGCTCCATGATTTTTTCCGGTCCCATTCTTTGTTCAATATACTGGTACAGCAGAGGATCCAGTATTGAATAGTCTGGCAGACTATCGCTGTCTTTATGATTCGGACGAAGTTCTGCTGAAGGGGGTTTGGATAGGATATGAGCCGGGATAATTTCCGTTTTGCGATTGATATATTTGGCAAGTGCATAAACCTGAGTTTTATAAACATCCCCCAACACGCTCAGACCTCCCGCCATATCACCATATAAAGTACCGTAGCCGGTGGCAAGCTCACTTTTATTGGAGGTATTGAGCAGGATGTACCCAAATTTATTGGCGATCGCCATGAGCAGGTTTCCCCGAAGCCGGCTTTGTATATTTTCTTCTGCTACGTTAAAGGGAAGATCTTTAAACAAAGGCTCAAGCGTGGTTAGAAAATGGTTGTATAACTCATTAATGGAAATAATATCGAAG
Source organism: uncultured Terrimonas sp. (assembly GCA_964518685.1). Lineage (GTDB taxonomy): Bacteria > Bacteroidota > Bacteroidia > Chitinophagales > Chitinophagaceae > Agriterribacter. Next base: position 14,469 of record CAZFGP010000044.1, on the reverse strand, counting down.
GGGTTATTCAGGTTTTTGCTCAATTGTATCCCATCATCAACAGAATGAGGAGTTGAAAAAGGAGAAGGCATTAAAACCGCCCGAACGTGCTGTGGGCCCAAGGCCTCAGAGGCCAGGGCTAAGGCAACGGCACTGTCTATCCCTCCACTACTGCCTAAAATGGCTTTGGAGAATCTCATTTTCGTAAAATAATCACGTATTCCTAAAATAATGGCCTGATGTATTTGGCTGATATTCTCCTCTCCGGTTAAATGATGTATAATATCAGAGACTGTATTTTCTTTCGGGAAATCCGAAACATATGTTTTTGCCGGTAGGGAATTTGTGTTTGGTGAGTCGGATATTTTCCCCGTGGCAATATCCACTACACAAAAGCTTTCTTCGAAATAAGGTAATTCCCGAACTATTTTTCCTTCTCCATCATAAACCAGGCTGCCGCCATCGAATATTATTTCCGTTTGTGCACCCGTGGCATTGCAATACACAATGGGTAGGCCATATTTCAGCACATTGGATTCAATTACCTTTTTACGATCCTCTTTATGTCCGTAGCTGAAAGGGGAAGCCGAGATGTTGATTATTATATCCGGATTTTGTTTTGCCAGGATATCCATTGGGCACAACGGATATTGCGGATTATCACCCAGGTTCCATAGGTCTTCACATATCGTAAGTGCAATTCGATGGTCCTTAAATGAAATGGTTTTCCATTCAGAAGCAGGTTCAAAATGACGATATTCATCAAAGATGTCGTAGGTAGGCAAAAGTGTTTTTTGAGAAATGCCCGTTACTTGCCCATTGTACAGCAGCCAGGCGGAATTGAAAAGACGTTTTCCGGGAAGAAGTTGATTCCTTTGAGGCGCTCCTATTATTACGCCTATATCCAGAGAATGGTTTTTGATATCTTCCACTGCTTCCAGACTCTGCGAAATGAAATCCTCAAATTCAAGAAAATCGAGCGGAGGATAGCCACAAACACTCAGCTCAGAAAAAACAACCAATTCAGCGCGTGCTTCTTTAGCCCGCTTGATATCTGATAGAATTTTTTGAGTGTTCGCCTGAAAATTCCCAATATGATAGTTTTGTTGTGAAATTGCTATTCTCATATTTGCAAAATTAAGCGGGAAAATACATAGACGCACTAAAAGAGGCGGAATCCAGACTTTGTTTTGGGTTTTTCTTTATCTTTACGGTTATTCATTATAACCGTATAAAAATGAAACGTATAGCTGTAATAATGATTGTTGGTTGTTTATTGGCAATGAGTGTAACATCGGTTTCGGCACAATGTTCCATTTGTACTAAAACGGTACAGCAATTAGGAGAAAAACCCGCAAAAGGTTTAAATGCGGGCATATTGTATCTGATGACTATTCCGTATGCTGTAATTGGTTTTGTGGGCTACAGGCTCTGGAAGCAAAATAAAAAGAACAACGAAGAGCAGAATTAGGGTATCCCCGATATTTCCTTAAAATTTTGTTTCTCTCTGTTTATTTATATCCCCATTTATTCATCACTTTCAGGTTTTCCTGCATACACGCCATAGGCGTTTTACCCTGATACGATTCCTGTTCTATAATATAGTGAAGTGTACCGCCGGATTTTCTTCCCAGATCAATTACCTCTTTAACAGGGACAATTCCTTTCCCCAGGACCGTACTTTCATAGGGCTCTTTCGTACTTTCCGATTTAATTTCATCTTTAACGTGCATGGAAACAAACCTGCCGGGATATTGTTTCATCACGTCCAGGGCTTTGGCGCTGCCATTGTACATATTGCCAATATCCAATTGCTGCACCACCAACTGCGGGTTGGTATTTTGAAGAATAATATCGAACACCCTGGCTCCGTCGAGGATTTGGCTGAATTCAAAATCGTGATTGTGATATCCAAATTTCATACCCGACTTTTGACATAATGCGCCGCATTTATTGAAAACTTCCATATACCTTTTCAAATCATCGGCTGTTTTCCGGTAATAATCATCTAACCAGGGACTGATTACAAATTGCTGACCTATTTCAGCAGCGTCTTCAATAGTCCATTTCCATTCATCAGTGAAGTCTTTAGTGGTTTCATCCCAGTGTTTCCTGTTCATTACGGTATGTCCGCTGGGCATCTTTAAACTCAAATCGGCAAGCACCTTCTTGAATTCCTTAGCACTATACCCGTAAAATTTCCTATTGATATAATTGGCATGTTCCACATTTTTATACCCCATCACCGCGAGTTTTTTCAGGCTGCCAAGTGGATCCGTTTTCATGTCTTCCCGAATGCTGTACAACTGAATGCCGAGAAGCTCACCGGGTCTTTTTGCATGGGCTGATAATCTATCCGATAATAGCGTTACGCCTGCAATGGCTAATGTTGTCTTTTTGATAAATTGTCTGCGTGTGGGATTTGACATCATAAAAACCTGATTAAGTATATTACAAATATGAGTATTTATACCAAGAAACAGGAAAAAGATAATTCACTCTCAAAAATATGAAATCACAACCCCGTTGTTACATATTCCTCCTATATTGTCCACCCACTTCAAAAAGTGCATGGGTAATTTGTCCCAGGCTACAATGCTTTACCGTTTCCATCAATACTTCAAATACGTTCTCATTGTTTTCTGCAGCCTTTTTCAGGGCCAGTAATTTTTGTTCTCCTATAGCGACATTCCTTTTTTGAAAATTTAGGGTGTTTTCAATCTGCTGCATTTTTTCTGTTTCGGTACTCCGAATTACTTCCGGAGGTGTAAGTGTGAGACTGCCTTCTTTATTAAGGAAGGTATTAACCCCAATGACGGGCAATTTGCCCGAATGTTTCAGGTCTTCATAATAAAGGCTTTCTTCCTGTATCTTATTGCGCTGGTACATTCTTTCCATAGCGCCGGGAACACCGCCTCTGGAAGAGATCCGGTCGAACTCGGCCAATACAGCTTCCTCCACCAGATCGGTTAAGGTTTCAATGGCAAAACTGCCCTGCGTAAAATTTTCAATCTTAGCCGTTCCCAGCTCCTTATTAATAATCATTTGTATGGCAAGTGCTCTCCGCACGCTTTCTTCTGTAGGGGTAGTAATGGCTTCGTCATAGGCATTGGTATGCAGCGAATTGCAATTGTCGTAAACGGCATATAATGCCTGAAGTGTAGTGCGAATATCATTGAAATCAATCTCCTGTGCATGAAGGCTCCGCCCGCTGGTTTGAATATGGTATTTAAGTTTTTGGGAACGTTCATTACCGTGATATACATCCCGGATGGCTTTGGCCCATATTCTTCTCGCTACCCTGCCGATAACGCTGTATTCAGGATCCATTCCATTACTAAAGAAAAAAGAAAAATTAGGTGCGAAATCGTCAATAAGCATACCCCTGCTCAGGTAGTATTCTACATAGGTAAATCCATTAGCCAGGGTAAACGCCAGTTGGGTAACCGGATTAGCCCCGGCCTCGGCAATATGATAACCGCTGATACTGACGCTGTAGAAATTGCGAACCTGGTTTTCAATAAAATAGGATTGCACATCTCCCATTAGTTTCAGGGCAAATTCGGTAGAAAAGATACAGGTGTTTTGTGCCTGATCTTCTTTCAGGATATCTGCCTGTACTGTGCCACGCACCTGTTGCAAAGCCTCCGATTTGAGTTTTTGATAAATTTCCGATGGAAGCGCCTCATCTCCGCTTAACCCCAATAACCGCAGCCCAAGTTCGTTGTGGCTATCTGGCAGCCGTCCGGATTGCAGGCTGTTGTAATATTGGGGTAAAGGCGCGTGCCGGAATTTTATCTGTCTAATTTTTTCTACTTCATCCCAGGATCCGTTTTTTTCTATCCATTTTTCGCATTGCTGATCTATGGCTGCGTTAAGAAAGAAAGCCAGGATAACAGGAGCGGGACCATTGATGGTCATGCTTACGGAGGTAGATGGGTTACAGAGGTCAAAGCCGCTGTATAATTTTTTTGCATCATCAATGGTTGCAATGCTAACCCCTGCATTGCCAATTTTTCCATAAATATCAGGACGTTCGGCAGGGTCCTCTCCATATAGTGTAACGCTGTCAAATGCAGTGGATAATCTTTTAGCAGTCTGACCAGCAGAAAGATAATGAAAACGCCTATTGGTGCGTTCCGGACTGCCCTCGCCAGCGAACATACGCGTGGGGTCTTCTCCCTGACGCTTTAATTCAAACACGCCGGCGGTAAAAGGGAATGCACCCGGCACATTCTCCTGCATTTGCCAACGCACAATATCTCCCCAATCCTTATAAGGCGGTAAAACCACTTTAGGAATTTTTAGTCCGCTTAAAGAAAGGACATGCAAATCCTGGCGAATCGTGTTTCCCCGTACCCTATATTCCAGATACTCCGAGTCATATTTTTGTAAAATGGTTTTCCAGTCCTCCAGGAGTTTTTTGACTTCAGGCTTAATTTTTTTCAGAATAGACCGGAGCTTATTATTTAATGCCTGACTTTCTGTCTTTGGGAAATTGTCTTTAGAGTCGTTGTCAAAAAGTGCGATGGTGCTTTCAATCTGGTATAATTTGGAAGCGAGCCCGCTTTGCTCTTTTACGTCTGTGTTATAAGACCTGATACTATCGCTGATCTCACTTAAGTAGTGGATTCTCCTTGGAGGGATCAAAACTGCATCGGGCTGGTCCGGATTTTTATTCGGGGTCATTCCCGCCCGCGTTTCCCAGGATATCCCTGTCTTGATTTTGATAGTATTTAGTAGTCGTTTAAAAAACTCATTTACTCTTTGATCGTTAAAAGTGTTGGCACAAATACCCATTACGGGTAATTCCTCATTGTTTGCTGAAAACAAGAGATGATTTCGTTTATATTGTTTTCTTACATCGTTTAATGCGTCTTCGGCGCCTGGTTTATCAAATTTGTTGATAACAATCAGGTCTGCATAGTCCAGCATATTGATCTTCTCCAGTTGAGAGGCAGCGCCATATTCAGGTGTCATGATATAAATACTGACATCGCAATAATCAATAATACTGAAATCGCTTTGGCCCACCCCTGATGTCTCAAGAATTATTGCATCATATCCCGCGGTTTTGCAAATGGCAATTGCTTCCTTAGCCACTTTGCTGATCACGGCATTATCTTCTCTGGTAGCCAGAGAACGCATATATACACGGGCACCCGGTATGGCATTCATTCTTATCCTGTCGCCAAGCAAAGCTCCTCCTGTCTTCTTTTTGCTTGGATCAACGGATATAACGGCTATGGTCTGTGCGGGAAAAGTCGCCAGATATCGCCGGACAATTTCATCTGTTACAGAAGATTTTCCGGCTCCACCCGTACCCGTAATGCCAATTACCGGGATTTGTTTTTGCTTGTTGACCTTCATTTCCCGGAGTACCAGTTGGAAATCTAATCCCTGCTCTGCCAGCGTAATGGCTCTGGCTACCCGCCGGATATCTATAACCTCATTCAATGGTGGCAGCCCATCCCCAATTTTCGGCCTGTCATTTAAGGGAAAGCTGCATTGCCGGACAATCTCCTCAATCATGCCAGTCAATCCCATTCTTCTGCCATCATCAGGGCTGTAAATACCGGAGATACCATATTGCCGAAGTTGGTCAGCTTCTTTTGGAAGGATAGTACCCCCTCCTCCCCCAAAAATCTTAATATGGTCATATCCGCTTTCATGAAGAAGGTCTCTGATGTATTTAAAAAATTCCAGATGGCCGCCCTGATAGCTGCTGATGGCAATACCCTGCACATCTTCTTCTATAGCACATTCCACTATTTCATGTGCCGACCTGTTATGCCCAAGATGAATAACTTCCACTCCTTTGGACTGCAGGATTCGTCGAACTATATTAATGGCAGCATCATGCCCGTCAAATAAACTCGCTGCGGTTACCATCCTTATTTTGCCATTCCAATCATTATTCATGTTAAACCGGTCATTTCTGTTTTCTAAAATTAAACCAAATCTCTTTGTTATAGGCTTTTGTATCGTTTGAAACAAAAAATGGTTTGGCATGCACAAAAAATCCAAGTAGTTTAGCTTTCTCAAAAACAAAATTTTCATGAAACTAATTCGGTATGGAACACCCGGAAAAGAAAAACCGGGGTTGGAATTACAAGATGGGAAGCGCATTGATGTTTCTGCTTTCGGTGAGGATTATACGGAAGATTTTTTAGCTACCAACGGCATTCAGCGACTTGGGGACTGGCTAAAATCGCATCAGGCATCGTGTCCTGAGATCAATGCGGGAGAAAGATTGGGCTCCCCTATAAGCCGCCCTTCTAAATTGGTATGTATAGGGTTAAACTATTCTGACCATGCTGCTGAAAGTAATATGAAATTACCCGTTGAGCCGATTATATTTTTTAAATCCACTACTGCTGTCGTTGGCCCTAATGACGATGTAATGATTCCCCGCAACAGTACCAAGACGGATTGGGAGGTGGAACTGGCGGTTGTTATTGGGAAAAAAGCCTCCTATGTGGATGAAAAGGAGGCAATGGATTATGTGGCTGGCTATATGCTTCATAATGATTATAGTGAAAGGGCTTTTCAATTAGAAAGGAGCGGGCAGTGGGTAAAAGGGAAAAGTTGTGATACGTTTGCTCCTCTGGGGCCCTGGCTGGTAACTGCCGATGAGATAGAAGATGTAAATAATCTTCGTTTATGGCTTACTGTTAATGGTAAAACTATGCAGGATGGCAACACCAGAAATCTTATTTTTAAGATTCCTCATCTGATTGCTTATATCAGTGAGTTTATGACACTGCTACCCGGTGATATTATTTCTACCGGAACACCGGCCGGTGTGGGCTTAGGCCAGAAACCCGAGGCGGTTTATCTGAAAGTAGGCGATGTGGTGGAATTGGGGATTGACAATCTGGGTAAATCCAGACAGATTTTGGTGGCCTGGAGGAAATAAAATAGCAGGTAGAGAGTTTAAAGAGGATAAAATGAAAAGATATTGTCTTGCAGTGGATCTCAAAAATGACCCTGATCTCATCGCAGAATATAAAGAAATCCATAAACATATTTGGCCTGAAATACGTAACAGGATAAAGGAAGATGGCATTACGGTGATGGATATTTATATTACCGGAAATCGTTTATTCATGATTATGGAGGTGAAAGATACTTTTTCCTTTGAAAAGAAAGCTGCTTCTGATGCAGCTAATCCAAAAGTACAGGAATGGGAAAATTTTATGTGGAAATTTCAGTTACCGTTGCCCTGGGCTAAGCCCGGAGAAAAATGGGTTTTAATGGAACAGATTTTTGAGTTGCAATAGCCGGGAGATTTTATGGTGTATGTCTTTTATTATAAAAGAGTAAGATGAAACGATTAATTGTTTATTTTGGAATTTTCACAGCCCTTGTTGTGTTTTCAGGTTATTCACTTTTTCAAAAGAAAAAAGTCTTGTTTTTTGGCGATTCCATTACTTCAGCAGGCGTTGCACCTAACGGATATATCACGCTATTGCAACAAATGCTTGAAAAGAGCGGGAAAAGCAAAAATTATGAACTCATTGGTGCGGGTGTAGGGGGAAATAAAATCTACGACCTTTATCTGCGTTTGGAAGACGATGTGATATCTAAAAAACCAGATCTGGTTTTTATTTATATCGGCATCAATGATGTTTGGCACAAAAGAAGTTCCGGAACCGGCACCGACCCCGCCAAGTTTATGCAGTTTTACAAAAAGATTATTGATAAGATAGAGACAGCAGGCGCAAAAGTAGTAATTTGTACTCCTACCGTTATTGGCGAAAAAAAGAATTTCTTAAATGAGCAGGATGGCGACCTTAATAAATATGCGCAAATGATAAGGGAAATTGCGAAAGATAAAAAGACAGGACTTATAGATTTGCGAAAGGTAGTATTGGATTATATTAACGGGCATAATCCTGAAGATAAGGATAGAGGAGTTCTTACTACAGATGGTGTGCACATGAACGATGAAGGGAATAAATTGCTGGCTGATCAATTCTGGAATTATATTAATTAGACGAATTTAGAAATATTCTGAATACACATTATATGACTTGTATAGATACCCACGTACATTTTTGGAAATATGACCGGCAGAGAGATGCGTGGATGGACGATATGAAGGTGTTGCAACAAGATTATATCCCTCAAAATATAGAATCTGTATTGAGACGAAATGATGTGGAAGGATGTGTGGCAGTGCAGGCTGACCAGTCTGAACTGGAAACCCGTTTTTTATGTGAGCTGGCTAAAACACATGCATTAATTAAAGGGGTTGTCGGTTGGGTAGATCTTCAGGCGGATAATGTAGAAGAAAGGCTGCAGCATTTCTCTGAAAACAGCATAATAAAAGGTTACCGGCATATTGTTCAGAGTGAACCTCATGATTTTTTGTTTCGGAAAGATTTTCAGCGGGGAGTAAGTATCTTAAAGTCGTTTAATTATACCTATGATATTCTGATTTATCATTACCAATTGCGTCCGGCACTGGAGTTTGTTTCTAAGTTACCGGATCAGCCAATGGTTATTGACCATTGTGCAAAACCGGATATCAAACATAAGGAGATTGACAATTGGGCAAAACTGCTGCGGGAGATTGCGAAAAACCCTAACATTTATTGTAAGTTATCCGGTTTGTTTACTGAAGCCAACTGGAAGGCCTGGAGCGCCGGCGATTTTTATCCATACCTTGATGTGGCATTCGATGCTTTCGGAGCCGACAGGCTGATGTATGGCAGCGACTGGCCGGTTATCCTGGTGTCGGGACTATATGTACAATGGAAAAGCTTACTGGAAAAGTATATGGAAAACTTTGAAGAAGAGGATCGGGAAAAAGTGCTGGGACTAAATGCTATTCGGTTTTATAAACTTTAATTTTGCCGGATATCCCTTACTCAATAGTACAGTCGGATTAATTTTCATTTCACTGTTATGATTCGGTTTTTCAGGTGCTAATTTTTAATTTTATATCTTAAATTTCAAATCAATCACATGGATCTCAGTCTTACCAATAAAGTTTACATTGTAACCGGAGGCGCCAAAGGAATAGGCGCAGCTATTTGCAAAACCATTGCAGAAGAAGGTGGAATAGTAGTAGTAGCAGGAAGAAATAAAGCGGATAATCAACATATTGTTGATGAAATAGTGAAAACGGGTGGAAAAGCCGGCTATGTTACCGGAGAATTGGGCGACCCCGAAGTATGCAGAAAAGCAGTAGACTTTGCGATTGAGAAATACGGACAAATAGACGGATTAATTAATAACGCAGGCAAGAATGATGGAGTGGGACTTGAACATGGTTCTCCTGAAAAGTTTTTTCAATCCCTTCAAAATAATCTGAGTCATTTTTATAACCTGGCTCATTTTGCATTGCCCTATCTCAAGAAAACGAAGGGTAATATTGTGAATATAGGTTCTAAAGTAGCCGTAACGGGGCAAGGGAATACCTCGGGCTATGCTGCTTCTAAGGGGGCTATTAATGCGCTTACCCGGGAATGGGCCGTTGAACTGCTGCCCTATGGTATTAGAGTTAATACCGTGTTGCCGGCAGAAGTCTGGACACCCTTGTATGAAAACTGGATAAAAACGCTGCCCAATCCCGAAGAAAAGCTGGCGCAGATTGTATCTAAAATCCCGTTGGGAAAAAGGATGACCACCTCTGAGGAAATAGCTGATATGGCTGTTTTTTTGTTGAGCAACCGGTCAAGCCATACCACTGGGCAGATTATATTTGTTGACGGTGGGTATAGCCATTTGGACCGGGCAATTGAATAGCCTTCAAATATTATAATATTACAAGTATGGCACTAAATTCAGGCAATACTGAAGCAACCGTAGTATCAGATAACAGGAATGGATATCTGTTTCCATTAATTCTGGTAACCAGTTTATTCTTTTTGTGGGGCTTGGCTTACGGATTGCTTGACGTCTTGAATAAACATTTTCAGGATGCGCTGAATATTTCCAAAGCAAGATCCACCCTTTTGCAGGCGGCATATTTTGGCGCATATTTTCTTATAGCGTTGCCAGCCGGCCTTTTCATGAGTAAATATGGCTATAAGAAAGGTATTATCCTCGGATTGTTATTATATGCCACCGGCGCTTTTCTTTTTTACCCCGCAGCACAACAGGCCAGTTTTGATTTTTTTTTGGTGTCTTTGTTTATCCTTGCTTCCGGTCTCACCTGCCTGGAAACGGCTGCTAATCCTTACGTAACTGTGCTTGGGAAGCCTGAAACCTCAGAGTTTAGACTTAATATGTCGCAAAGTTTTAATGGGGTAGGTTCTTTTATTGGTCCTATCATTGCGGCAAATGTGTTTTTTAATACTGCTTCGGAGCAGGACAGCAGTGATCTTGGGTCGGTAAAGATGGTATATATCATCATAGCCATTGTTGTTTTGTTTATTGCTTTTTTATTTTGGAGAACCTATTTGCCAGAAATAAAGGAAGGAGAAATGGTTTCCGATAAAAGCCAGGATACCAAGCCGCTGTTTCAGCATTCCCACTTTGTTTTTAGTGTGGTTGCTCAGTTCTTTTATGTTGCTGCTCAGGTAGGCATTGCAGCTTTATTTATTAATTATTGTACTGAGGCAAAAGAAGAAATTGATAATGCAAAAGCCGCTTATCTTCTTTCTGTCAGTCTATTGCTTTTTACACTGGGACGATTTGTGGGTACCGCATTAATGCGGAAAATTGCACCCAATATACTGTTGGCTATTTTTGCCATTATTAATGTGCTTCTTTGTGCAATTGTGATATGGGGTAAAGACTGGTTTTCGGTATATGCCCTGATGGCGGTTTTCTTTTTTGAGTCCATCATGTTTCCCACCATATTTGCTCTGGGAGTCAAAGAACTCGGACATCATACCAAGAGAGGGTCTTCTTTTCAGATCATGTCTATCGTTGGCGGAGCTTTGATGCCTTATTTCATGGGGCTGATGGCAGAAGGGGGGACAGCTAAGTCTTATATCATTCCCTTGTTTTGTTTTGTAGTGGTCGCCTGGTTTGGGTTAAAGGGCTATAAGATAAAGAGAACAACGCTTAAAGCCTAAGGGTAACCGGGAACTTCTTTTATCCGATAGGAATACTCAAATTCATGACTCTTCAGGCATTCAGGAGTGTATTCTTCTTATTGGTGCTGCCCTGGGTTGGGTTTACCCTTGTCTTTTTTAAAATGATTGCGGGACTGTCCTTGCTGTGGCTGATGATTGGAGTGTCTCACATTCCCTTTACTATTTTTCCCCTGCTGCTCCCGATGACGGGCTTTTCTTTTTTTATCACTTTTTTCCAGACTGCGTATGCTGATTTGCCCTACCACGTCAACAAAATCGGGTTCAACTTCCTTGGATTTATGATTTTCTGTTTCTTCTGTTTCCAGCGTTTCGGGTTTCAGGCCTTTAGCATTCATTTCCTGAATCTTGCGTACCGTTCCAATGGAAAGCGAATAGTGCTTATTGCTGTCAGGAAGGATATACCACATCAGATTGCGGAAAATATCTTTCTTAATAAGTGAGGCCCTTCCTTTTTCTGTTTCCAATGTTTCTGCGTTACCCGGAAAATGCTGTAAGGCATCCAGGTAGGTATCCAATTCAAAATTCAGGCAGCATTTAAGCCGACCACACTGTCCACTAAGCTTAGCCTGATTGATGCTGAGATTTTGGTAACGCGCAACTTCCGTGGTAACACTTTTAAAATGGTTGATCCAGGTACTGCAGCAAAGTTCCCGTCCACTGCTTCCAATGCCACCAATTTTTGCGGCTTCCTGACGGGCGCCAATCTGTTTCATTTCCACTTTAACCCTAAATTCGGAGGCAAATAGTTTTATCAGTTCACGAAAATCAACCCTGCCATCGGCAGTATAAAAGAAGGTTGCTTTTCGGCCATCGGCCTGAATCTCAACCTCAGATAATTTCATCTCCAGCTTCAACTGCCGGGCGATGACTCTGGAACGAATCAGGGCTTCCCGCTCACGGCCTTTATTTTGCTTCATCACCTCTATGTCTCTGGAAGTTGCTTTTCGTAAAACCCGCTTCATTTGCGGATCGTTTTCTGCAACGCCTTTCTTTTTTAATTGCAACCGTACTATTTCACCCGACAAATTCACCTGACCCACATCAAACCCACTCAAGCCCTCAACAGTTATCAAATTTCCTTTCTCAAATAACTCTCCGGTAGTGTTCCTAAAAAAGTCTTTTCTGCTTCCATTATTAAAAGAAACTTCAACAACTGAACAATTATCATCCGAATAGGAAAGTGGAATATCAGATAACCAGTCGTATACATCCATCCGGTTACAACCACCCGAACTACAACCCCCACCACTTTTGCAACTCCCTCCATTAGTACCACAGCCACTACAACCCATATTAATATTAAAATTAATCGTTAATAATGAATGCCTGAAATAAGAGATTATAGTTACCGGTTTTCGGATTGAACATCCTTTTCCTCATTTGGAAAGGATAATCCTCTGATACATCAGCACAAATAATTAATATGATACCCCAAAAAGGATGCTGATTCTCATCAGAAAAATGGCTATATTGAAATTAAAACGTTGTTTTCAATAATTTTACCCAACTCACCTAAAACCGTAACCTTATATATATTGAATCCCTTTACAGGACAATTGTAATCAAAAATAGCAAAATGTTACCAAACTGATACATTTTTCCTTTCAGATATAAGAGGTATCCATTGCAAGACCCCTGCCTTATTTTGAGAAATGGAGTTTAATCGGATCCCCAATAATGAATTCTTAGTATTCTTTACTTAACCATACCACATTTCTGGTTTTTAAATATCCGAGCATTTGTTCAAAACAATTCCGGTCTTTTCCCAGGATCTCGGGTGGAATGATGCCGCTGGCACAAAACTGCTTTCGTGCAAGCAGGTGCACTGCAGCGGTGCAGGTATATCCCGTGCAACGAGCCATAGACGAGGTTTGAGTCTTTGGGTCATAATAATCTAGCAGGCTGTACTCAATTGTTTTTCTTTGCCCTTTCTTTTCCCCCTTCACGATAATTTTCATTATCGTAAATTCCTCCTCCCCGGGTAGTAGTCTCCATTCATTTAATAGGATAGCAGAGGTAACTTCAAGGGGAGAGACAGCAATTGTTTTAAGGGAAACGAGTTCCCGGTTGAAGAATCCGGTTTTTTGAAGCGCAAGAATTAGTTCACAATGTCCGGGATAGCGCAGCGTCTTTTCCTTCATATTGGGGATGTGGGATAAGGTATACAAAACAGATCGCAATCCGTCAGTATTAAAGGACTCTAAAGTGCCTATCCCTTCAAAATCCATTAACTCTAATTCGCTTAAAGCTTCCTTTGAAACGATTTGTCCATTTTCCATTAACCTTGCGGGACGGGTGTATTCCTCAATAACATCAATGGGCGAAAAAGGGGCCTTATATTCAAAAGGTTTTTTTCTGATTTTTGGTAAACCACCGACGTAACATTCAAAATGGTCTACATTCATCTCTTCGTTATACCGCCCTAATACCAGATTGCTCATGCCGGGAGCTACTCCACAATCCACAATGGCAGTAACTCCTTTACTTTTTGCCAGGGCGTCCAACTGTAGCAGATTTTCGGGAGAAAAAGAAATGTCCACTACGTTTTTTCCCGCTGCAATTACTCCCTGCAGTACTTCATAACCTAAGAAACCCGGGACCGCAGTAACCACAATATCAAAGGGAGACAGCAAGGTTGTATATTGGCTCGTAATCTTGAGATCCACGGCTTTGGTGTTTATTAGTGGCGCTCTTTTGTTCAGAACAGCCAGCGACTCTTTATCTTTATCAAAAGCGGTTACCTCAAAAGATTGGGCAAGATCTTCCGCAATAGCTCTTCCTACCCTGCCTGCTCCTAAAACTGCTATTAACATATGTACTAAATTTGAATAATAAAGATATTGTTTAACCCTGGTTTTACATTTCAGAATTCTATGCCTGATTTTTTTCTCTTATTGCCAGGAATTTTTTCTCATTATGAACCGACTTAAAAAAATTGTAATTATTGGCCCCGAATCCACCGGCAAGAGTACCCTGAGCGCTCAATTGGCGGCTCACTACAATACCCTTTGGTGTAAGGAATATGCCCGGGAATATCTGCTGCAGAATGGAAAGGAGTATACCTATGATAATCTTCTGGATATTGCAAAAGGACAGTTAGCCCTCGAGGATAAAACTGCCGGCGCAGTAGCTAAAGGGCAACTTTTTGAACCCCCAAAATCTCCTCCCATACTTTTTGTAGACACTGATATGTATGTGATCAAAGTGTGGAGTGAGTATATTTACAATCGTTGTCATCAATGGGTTTTAGATCAGATTGCCATTAGACCTTATGATCTTTATCTTTTATGCGATACTGATTTGCCCTGGGTTAAAGATGAGCTGAGAGAATGTCCTGATGAAGAAACAAGAAGAAAATTGTATAAGATTTATGAAGATCTCATGATCAATCAGACTACACCCTGGGTTAATATTACAGGTAGTTATGAACAGCGAT